>JACPVC010000262.1 GCA_016191955.1 Chloroflexota bacterium | reverse complement strand
GTTCCGTCGACTACCATGTCCGCTCAAGAATCTGAAAAGGCATTAGCTATCCTTCTCAACACAAACGGCTACTGCATAGGAAAATGCATTGCTGGTATTAAACCTGACGACATGACATTCCAAGATGCGGTAAATAAAATGTCGGAATGGGGAATGGTCGAGATGTATGAAAATCCCCGTAATGGAAAGGTGTTTGTTCATCTTATTCAAAATTCCATTAATGAAAAGATCGTTATAGATTTATCTGTTGGAACATGGACGAAAAGAATGACGACAATTGATAGTGTATCTTTGCATATTTCAGGGTCTCCAGAAAGTTTGTTGTTGGGGAAAGACATATGGTTGACAAACAACGACCATTGGTCGGGAATTCGAATAGATAATATTCTTAAAGCATATGGCGTTCCTTCCTATATTGGATACTTTTTTCAATCCACAACTGGCTCTCCTTCGACCGAAGAGACTATTAGTTACACTGTGGTTGTTCAATATGAAGAGATGAATCTAATTGTAGCTACAGGGGGATTGGCATCTTATGATGGAAAAAGTTTATTTATCTGCCAGACAGAAGACCCACACGACTTGGCTATAGTTATTAATCCAGAACAATCATTAGAAAAATACCGAGAGTATGCACAAGTGACTTGGCAAGCACTAACTAATACTACTGCAGACGCTTTTTACCAGATGTATACTAATGAACCAGATGCATGTATTACAACTACTCTTATACAAATCCAGGCATTGCAACCAAGTTTTCGCTAAAGCATTGATATACATAGAGGGTGAGGGGAGCGACGACGCATTACGCGTTTGAAGTAATATAGGTTTGCCTCATAGGTGCTGAACGATGGCACAAACTCTTATGCCTACGATTCCGCCAATCGGTTAATTCCGTATCAGCAGGAGAGACTCCGATCTCCAATTACCAGTACAATCGCGTAGTGTTGGTGAAAGTAGAAAGCGAGTAGTTCTTTCCTTACGCAGACATCCGAAATTTTACGACTTCGGATGTCTTTTTATTTCACGAGGAAAATCTCAAAAACCTATCGGGTATAATCCGCCCCATGTCAACTTGGAGCGGAAAAGCCCTCGGCAACGTTTTAATCGGTGACCTCATTGCACGCGGAGGCATGGCAGAAGTCTATTACGGGGTACATTCCACGCTCAGCCGCAAAGTAGCGGTCAAGATCATGCGCGACCACGTGGAAGAAGATCCCGATTCGCGCGCAAGGTTCGCGCGTGAGGCGCGCGTCGTTGCCGGTCTCGATCATCCCAATATCATTCAAATCTTCGATTACGACCTCATGGACGGGCGTCCGTGCATTGTGATGGAACTTGTCCCCGGCTTATCGCTCGGCAATTACCTCAAAGGTCTCGAAAAGCGCGGCGAGAAACTTCCGCACCGTACGATTGCCAGTCTCATGAAATCCATCGCCTCCGCAGTGGATTACGCTCACGAGCGCGGCATCGTCCATCGCGATATAAAACCCGCCAACATTCTGCTGCGTTCCAAACATGGAGAGATCGATGCCGACGCCTCCCTGCCCGAGGATGTAGAACCGGTTCTCACCGACTTTGGGCTGGTGCGCCTGCTCGACTCCACCACCCAAACCTCAACCGGTACCGTCTCCGGCACGCCTTCCTACATGAGTCCCGAACAAGCCCGCGGTGACCGCGTGGACCACCGCACAGACATCTACTCCCTCGGCGTGGTGCTGTACGAAATGGTGGCAGGAGTCGTCCCCTTCGACGCTGAATCCTCCTTTGGCGTGTTGATGAAGCACCTGAACGAGCCGCCGCCGCCGATTGCAGGCATTTCAGCGGATATGCAAGCCGTCATCAACCGCGCGCTTGCCAAGGAGCCGAACCACCGTTTTGATTCGGCGGGCGAGTTTATTAATGAATTCATTGCCGTGCTCGAAGGCAGAAAAGTTTCAGAAAAGACCGAAGCGGTCAACATAATCCTCAACACTCCTCCTGCGCCGCCGCAAACTGCCGCATCGCTTCGCCTGCCGCTCATTGTGGGAGGGGTCGTCACTCTGGCGGCAATCGTCTTGTTTGGAATCTGGATGATGCGCCCGACCCAGTCCATCGCGCCCCAGCCAGACCCGAACCAGCCTATAGGGCGCGCCACCTTCATTGACTTCAACGATGTGATGGACAAGTCCATCATCAATATCGGCGGGCTTCCCCTGCCACAGGCTGGAACCCACCTCGAAGTGTGGTTTCTGGGGCATGGCGGTGAGTCCCGTGTTAATGCAGGCGCGGTCATATTTGACGGTGGGAACGGCAATTTAAGTTTCACAAACCCCGGCGGAGAAAATTTTCTCTCGCAGTTCGATCAGGTCATCGTCACGCTTGAACCGAATGACGATCCAGACCCAAATGAACCCGGCGCCGAAATTGTCGCATCGTCCGTCTTCCCGCCGGAAGCGCTCATCCATGTGCGGCATGTTTTGGTTTCGATAGCGATCACGCCGAAGGGCGACGCCTTGATCCAGGGACTATGGTACACCGCCGACTCTGTCGATACCTCAGTGCAGCAACTCGACAAAGCCTTCGATGAAGGCGATGAAGAAACACTGCGCTTGAAAACCGAAGAGATCATCAATCAACTTGCCGGTAGTGAAAATTTGGAATTCTATAAAGACTGGAATGAAGACGGTGAGATCGTTGATCCGTCAGACGGTTTTGGTCTTTTACTGAATGGTGAAACGGGAAACGGTCAGGAACAGGGCTACATCCCTCAAACCGGCAGTCATGCCAGGCTTGCAGCCGAAGCTCTCGATGCAGCGCCGCACATTGCTCAAAACGGCGAAAGTTTGATCGTGTGCCTCGATAACATGAATGACTGGAGCAAGCAACTGCTCGAACTGGCGCTGCAATTACAAAATATGCCCCTCGAACCCGGCATGGAATCCACCATCGCAGAGATGCAAGTTCTTTCCAGCCACCTGCTTTATGGCGAAGATGCAAATGGCAATGGGCGTATTGAACCCATCCCAGGCGAAGGCGGCGCAGACACCGCCTATGAATACGCCTACCATATGTCCGATATGCCTTTGTTCCCCGGTCCACTTGGCAGACCGCCCCAACAAAATACTGCACCGTAAAACAAAAAGGCTCCCGTCAAAATGCGGGAGCCTTTTCACTTTATAAATCTGGTTCTACCGTTTTTAACGGGAAAATCTTTCTTACCACAAAGGACACAAAGGTCACGACACTTGCGCCGCGCGCCAGTGCGGTGAGGAAAAATGCTCGCAAAATCAGTCATCTTTCCCTCCTTTGTGTACTTCGTGCCCTTCGTGGTTAGGCTCTTTCCCGTTAAGTACAGCAGAGCCATAAATCTTTACGGAGCAAACTGGAAAGTCTCACCAGTGTAGCCCATGTATGCGCCAACGGCTCCATTGATGCAAGCCGCAATCAAGCCCAGCGCGCTCAAAGCAATGCCGATGACCGCCAATGTCTTCTGCGAAGGGTCTTTCATACCGAGAGCACCGAGGACAATGCCAATGATGGCAAGCGGTACGCCGCAGAGTGGTATGAACCAGGCACACAGGTTGATCACACCGAGCACTAGTGAAGCGATTGACATGATACGTTCATTCCCACCTGAAGCGGGGGCGGGCGAAGGGGTAACGGGTTGCGATTCCATGATTACATTCTCCTTTTGGTTGGTTTATAAAATTTTACAACAACCTCGGCATGGGGTTATCCATCCAAAGTCCTATCTGTAATCTGCAACGCCTCGTCTAAAACGTCAAAGCCTTCCTTCAATTCCTTTTCATTGATAATCAACGGCGGGATAATCAAAACCGTATGCCAATGCGTATACAGGAACAAGCCATGATCCAAACAATATTTTCGCAGCGCAACCATCTCCGGCGATGACCCATTCCACGGCGTCAGCGGCTCTTTCGTTTTGCGGTCCTTCACCAACTCGATGATGCCGAATAGACCGATACTGCGCACCTCACCCACCGAAGGATGCGCTTCGCCCAAGTCGGACAGCATACGCCTCAAGACTGCGCCCATGCCTGCCGCATGCTCGACGACTTTATCCTCCCTCATGGCTTGGATGTTCGCCACCGCCGCCGCCAGCGAAATGGGATGTGACGTGTACGTCAGCCCGCTTTCAAAGGCATGTTCATCGAATGCTGCCGCGATCTCCGGCTTCATCGCCACCGCCCCCAACGGCGCATACGCGGACGTGAGTCCCTTCGCCATGGTGATGATGTCCGGCGTCACATTCCAATGTTCGATGGCAAACCACTTGCCCGTGCGCCCGAAGCCGCTCATCACTTCGTCTGCGATCATCACGATGCCATACTTGTCACACAACTTGCGCACACCCTGCATATATCCATCCGGCGGGATGATGATGCCGTTCGTGCCCGTTATCGATTCCATGAGAATCGCCGCAATGGATTCCGATCCTTCGTACAGGATAATCTCTTCCAAATGGTTGACGTAATCCTGCGCGAAGTCCGCTTCGGAGATGTTCGGGTTGGTGCGGTGGAAGGTAGAACGATAGCGATACGGGTCGAGAAAATGCACCACGCCGGTCATCAAATTCGGCTCCCAAGCCACGCGGCGTGGATCACCCGTGGCAGCCATCGCCCCGGCAGAAGCGCCGTGATACGAGCGGTAACGAGTCAAAATCTTGTGGCGTTTTGTAAAGCCGCGCGCAAGTTTAATGGCGTTCTCGTTCGCGTCCGCGCCGCCGAGGGTGAACAGCACCTTGCTCAACGCCCCATGCGGGGTGACCGAAGCCACCTCCCTGCTCGCCAACGCGCGGATTTTGGTGGTCATACCTGGCGCTGCATAGGGCAGTTCCGCCGCCTGTTCCTGCATGGCTTTGATGATACGTTCGTCGCCGTGACCGATGTTGACACACATCGTCATCGAGTTGAAGTCGAGATAGCGTTTATCGTCCACATCCCAAAAATGCACGCCTTTGGCGCGTTTCACCACGATGGGGTTGACCTTGGCTTGTGCAGACCACGTCCAAAAGACATGTTCTTTGGAGAGAGGGAGAATTTCGTTGTCGGGGAGGTCGAACATGGAGAGTCCTTGTGATGCGTAATTCGTGAGGCGTAAAGGGAGCACTCAAAGTCTGTTAGTAGTTTGGCTCAAGCCGCCGTCCTTTGCGAAGCATCCTGTGGACGGCGGCGTTCTGCGAGTAAATCCTTCGCCGAGGCTTGTCCTGAGTTCATCGAAGGGACGGCGAAGGGAGCAGGT
>JACPVC010000261.1 GCA_016191955.1 Chloroflexota bacterium | reverse complement strand
GCTGAAAGTGGACGGCGGCATGGTCTTCAATGAACTGTTAATGCAGTTCCAGTCCGACATTTTGAATGTGCCTGTGGTGCGCCCGAAGGTGGCGGAGACAACCGCTCTCGGCGCTGCCTACGCGGCGGGTCTCGCCGTCGGTTTTTGGAAAGATACGGATGAGTTAAAAAAGAACTGGGGACAGGATAAAACATGGAAGCCGAACATGAATGCAAAAACCCGCACATCGCTGTATGCGGGCTGGAAGAAGGCAGTCACGCGCACGTTTGATTGGGTGGACTAGACTTTCAAGGCTCTCCCGTTTTGGGTGGGATTGAAATCACGAAGAGCAAGTTCTTTGCCGCGAATTTACCCTTCAGGCACGATGTCGCTAATTCACGCGGATTTAAAATCAAATTCGTGGAAATCCGCGTAATTCGCGGCAAAGGTTGTGAACTTTCCCGTTGAAAACGATAGTGCCACTTTCAATAAACCACACACGCCGCCATCTTTGGCGGCGTGTTGTATTTAATTAAACATCAACTTCAGCAGGCTCGCCGATCGGCAGCCATTTTACTTTTTCACTCAACCCCGCTTGCGCAAATTCCTTTTCAATGACCGACCTGCCTTCGATAAAATGTTTCCAACCTTCGTAGTGGATGGGGATGATCGTCTTCGGGTTTAATTTCTGTGCGGCTTTCACGCCATCCTTTGCATCCATCGTAAAGCGGATCGGACCCGTAACGGGGAAGCTGGCTCTTCCCAAGTGAAAGATTCCCACGCTGACGGTAAACCGCTCCGCGACCTCGTCGATGCCGCGGTAATAGATGGTGTCGCCAGAGATGTAAAGCCCGCCGTTTTGCTGCCCTTCCCATTCGAGCATGAAACCAATGGACGGACCGGAAAACGGGCGGACAATCAACGGTCCGTGTTGTGCCGGTGTGGCAGTGACCTTGATTTTTGTACCCCCTGATTCCAGGCTTGTGCTTTGAAAGTTTGCCAACCCTTCCGCATTGCCTCCCAATCGCTTTTCACCTGTGGTTGTGGTTAGCACGCGTTTGACTTTAGATAAAAATGCGCGACCTGTTTTGTCGAGATTATCTTCGTGCTGGTCATGGCTCAACAAGACTGCGTCAATATCGCCAAGCGACTCTGGCGCAATGGATGGCGCAGTCAATTTTTTCGAACCGGTACCCCAGCCGAAGGAATACCGTCCGCCAGCAGGGTCAAACACCGGGTCGGTTAAGAGGCGGAGTGACCCGATCTCTAAAAGCATGGTCGCCGTGCTGATATGGGTGATATTGATTTTCATGTTGCTATTTTATGCCTTTCACCCTGTTTTCTCAATGACAATTTTGGTTGTGTTCCCTGGATTTTCAGCCCCTGAATTTTAAAATCATCGTACAATAAAGATATCTTGTTCAAGGGATGTCGTCATGAATCGTTCTGAAATTATTTCGCAGCTCAAAGCAAACCCGCAAGTTTCCGTGCTGATCGTAGGCGCAGGCATCAATGGCATTGGAACATTCCGCGAACTGGCTTTGAATGGAGTAGATGCGTTGTTGGTCGATAGGGGAGATTTTTGTTCCGGCGCGAGCGCGGCATCTTCGCACATGGCGCATGGCGGGATTCGTTATCTTGAGAATGGTGAGTTCCGTCTGGTGCGCGAGGCGGTCAAGGAACGCAACCGCATGATCCAGAACGCGCCGCATATTGTCAAGCCGCTGCCGACAACCATTCCCATGTTCAAGTATTTATCTGGCATATTGAACGCGCCGCTCAAGTTCCTGGGCTGGCTCGATAAACCCTCCGAACGCGGCTCGGTCATCATCAAGTTGGGATTGATGATGTACGATGCCTATACTGGCAATCAGCGCACGGTGCCGCGTCACAAGTTCTACTCCCGCACGGAATCGCTCAAGAAATGGAGCAGGCTGAATCCTGAGATCGTCAACACCGCGGTCTATTATGATGGTTTGATCTCCAACCCCGAACGCCTCGCGCTCGAAATCATGCTGGATGCCGAGGCGGATAACCCGCATGCCCGCGCGTTGAATTACGTCAGCCTCATGAGTGGTTCTGGCAAAAGTGTCGTTCTGCGCGATGAACTGACCGGTGAAACGTTTGATGTCCAGCCGAATTTGGTGATCAATGCCGCCGGTCCGTGGATCGACTTTGCCAATCACAGCCTGGGCGTGACCACCAAGTTTATTGGCGGAACGAAAGGCTCGCACCTGGTGATCAACCATCCTGAACTCCGTGCTGCCATCGGCGATAATGAATTCTTCTTCGAGAACAAGGATGGGCGCATTGTGCTCATCTTCCCGATGCAGGAACGCGTTTTGATCGGTACCTCCGATATCAAGATCGATCATCCAGATGATGCCCGCTGTACAGACGAAGAAGTAGATTACTTCCTTGAATTGACGGCGCGGGTGTTTCCGAAAATCAAGGTCACTCGCGAACATGTCGTCTTTGCGTTTTCGGGAGTTCGTCCGTTGGCGAGCAGCCTTGCCAAGACCACCGGTCAATACAGCCGCGACCATCACATCGAAGTACTCAGCGGCGATTGGACCAACCTTACTTTCCCAGTCTACTCATTGGTGGGCGGCAAGTGGACGTCCTTCCGCGCGTTTGCGGAGGAAGTGGCAGATAAGGCTCTTCAATTCCTCGGCATTCAACGCAACAAGGGCACGCAGGAACTTCCCATCGGCGGCGGGCGGAATTATCCGCGCACGAACGAAGATCGCGCAAAGTATATCAACGGTCTCGCCGCGTGGACGGGGCTTTCTCGCGAGCGGCTCGAAACCTTGTTTGAGCGCTACGGCACGCGTGCAGAGTCTATTGCCGAGTTTATGAAACTTGCTGACGATGCGCCGCTGGCAGCACTGCCCGGTTATTCCAAACGCGAATTGCTCTTCCTCGCCCAGCACGAAAAAGTGGAACATCTCGATGACCTGCTCCTGCGTCGCACCATGCTTGCCATGTTGGGCAAACTCACGCGCGATGCCGTGATCGAGTGCGCGAATCTTTTGGCAGATGCCTTCGCTTGGAGTCTCGAGCGGAAAAATGCCGAGGCGGAGAGAACGCTCCGTTTGTTGGCAGACAAGCACCGGGTCCGGTTGTGAGGCGATACTAGCTCCAGCCGCCGTCCTCGGCGCGGTGAGCAATATCCTGCGCGTGGTAGAATCCTCCCGATGTCTCCACGAAAAAAATCCAAACTTCAAATAGATATCGTCATCCCCGTTTACAACGAAGCAGAAGCGATTCGACAAACGTATGCGGATGTGCGCCAGGTAGTGGATGCGCTGCCGCATACGTTTCGATTCATCTATGTAGACGACGGCTCAAACGACGGGACAGCGGATACGCTTCGAGAGATCTGCGCCAACGATCAAAGAGTGACTCTGCTCCAGCTCAGCCGCAACTTTGGTCACCAAGCCGCGCTGACCGCCGGCATGGACGCCTCGCAGGGCGACGTGATGATCTCAATGGACGGTGATGGGCAGCACCCTGCGGCATTGATCCCCAAAATGATCGACCTGATTCAACAAGGATATGATGTAGTACAAGGGCAGCGCATCGAAGACGACCGCGCGGCGTCGTTCAAGAAGGTTACTTCCAATTTTTTCTATTGGCTTATCAACCGCATCAGCGGTACACAGGTCTTACAAGGCGCAGCAGACTTTCGCGCGCTTTCACAAAATGCTTTGAACGGCGCGCGCTCGATGCAGGAATATCATCGCTTTCTGCGCGGCATGATCTCGTGGATGGGATACAACAGCGTCATCCTGCCATATCACGAGCCGGAACGCATTGCGGGCAAGTCGAAGTATTCGCTCGGTAAAATGGTACGGCTTGCGTCCGATGCCATCTTTTCGTTTTCACTCGCGCCGTTGTACATCGGCTTGAGCGCCGGGTTTGTGTTCTTTGTGTTGGCGGGCGTGCAGTTGGTGTATGTGTTGTCTTTATGGATAACAGGCAATACTCAAAGAGTTGAACCCGGTTGGAGTTCGTTGATGGGCGTCATGTTGATCGCCAGCGGCATTATCATGATCTTGCTTGGGTTCATCGGGGTGTACGTCGGTTACATTTTTCAAGAAGTCAAACGCCGTCCAATTTATCTTCTGAAGGGGAAAACGCCAGATGATCGAGACTAGCAAACCGAAATTCTTCAATATCACCTTGCTGCGACACGGTGAATCGGTGGGAAACGCCGAATCCCGCTGGCAGGGTCAGGCGGACTTCCCGCTCACCGACCGCGGACGTGCCCAAGCGCAAGCCCTGGCAGAACGCTGGAAGCGCGAGAAGATGAAGTTCGACTTCGTCATCGCCAGTCCGCTTTCGCGAGCACGCGAGACAGCTGAAATCATCGCTTCGAAACTTGGGCTGATGGTCGAGTTCGAGCCGCTTTGGCTGGAGCGCGATAACGGCGAATTCGCCGGGTTGACCGCGCATGAGGTGCGCCAGAATTTCGAACATCCCGATTTCACTACGCCCTACGACCCCGTCGGTATGGATGGGGAAGGGGATTGGGAGTTGTTCCTGCGCGCCGGGCAGGCATTGCACGGCTTGCTCAAGCGTGAACCTGCTCGTTACTTGATCGTCTCACATGGCGGTTTGTTGAATCAGTTGATGCATGCTGTGGTGGGTGTTGTGCCGCAGGCAAACGATGCCGGGGCACGCTTCCGCTTTAGCAACACGGCATTTGCCCAGCTTTTTTACTTCCCGAGCCAACATCGCTGGGCAATCGATAAGCTCAACGACCATGTCCACTGGCAGGATGCCGAATAAAACGTAATTCGTGAAGAGTGAAACGTGATAGATGAATTTCACTCTTCAAATCTCACCCTTATCATTTGGAAACGAAACATGTCCCTTCCTTCATCTTCCGAACTCAAATTTCTCATCTTCGGCGCTGGTGCCATCGGCACGTACATCGGTGGCTCGCTCGTGTTGGCTGGATACCAGGTCGTCTTCGTGGAGCAGCCCAAGATGGTGGAAGAATTGCGCGCGAAGGGATTGAGACTCGACCTGACCGTGGACGAAAGACGAAAAACGAAGGATGCAAGTATCGTCGAGCCGCGCTCTTTCGTGATCGAACCCTCTTTGGAAGATGCGCTCAAGTATGGTCCGTTTGATGCGGCGATCTTTGCATTGAAGTCCTTCGATACTGCTCCAGCCATGGAAGGCTTGAAACCGTTCGCGGATAAACTCCCGCCGATCTTGTGCCTCTCCAACGGCGTGGACAACGAACCAACCATCGCCCGTACGCTTGGACCCGACAAAGTCCTCTACGGCACGGTCACTACCGCCATTGGCAGGCGCGGACCCGGCGACATCGTCCTCGAAAAATTGCGCGGCGTAGGTGTTGCGGCGGGGCATCCGCTTTCAGAGAAGCTGGTCGCTGCGTTGGATAGTGCCTACCTCAAATGCAAGTTGTTCCCCGATGCGTTGAGCATGAAATGGTCTAAGATGCTCACCAATTTGATTTCCAACCCAACTTCTGCAATTCTGAATATGACAGCCGCGCAAGTCTTTGCAGACAAGCGTTTGTATAAACTTGAGATCGACATGCTCAAAGAATGTCTGGCCGTCATGGAATCTATGAAGCTTGAAGTGACCGACCTGCCCGGTACGCCGGTCAAGGCACTGGCATTTGCCACCAAGTTGCCGCTCTGGTTATCCAAGCCCTTCCTCTCCAAAGCCGCAGGCAGCGGACGCGGCGGAAAGATGCCCTCCTTCCACATTGACCTGTATTCTGGTCGCCCGCAAAGCGAAGTGGAATTCCTGCACGGCGCTGTCGTCCGCGAAGGCAAGGTGCAGGGGATACCAACTCCTGTCAATCACCTTCTCACCGAAACATTGGTGGCGTTGACGAAGAAGGAAATTCCGCTCGAAGAATTTACAGGCAAGCCAGAAAAGTTGTTGTCGAAGTTGAAGTAATAAATTGACCATGGACGGTGGACCGTAGACCATAAAATATCATCCATCGTCCATGGTCTATCGTCTATCGTCCAATGTCTATCCAAATCACCCAACCCAACCCGAACGTTGAAGTCCATTTGCCAAACGGCAAGGTGCTGACCGGTCCACGCGGCACAACAGTGGGGGAGTTCCTCGACCAGGTCAAGGCTGATTTCCCTGCGCCTATCGTCGCGGCGGTCATCAACAACCAAATTCACGAACTGACTTATCCCATCAAGGTCGAATCCACCTGCACCCCCGTCACCATGGATACTGCCGATGGGGCGCGCATTTACCGTCGTTCGCTCATCTTCCTGCTGGAGATCGCGTTTGCCAAATGCTTCCAACAAGGATCCCTGAATATCGATTATTCCGTTTCATCGGGCGGGTTTTATTGTGTGGTCAAGGAACGTGATCCGCTTTCACAAGCTGAGCTTGACGCGCTTGAAGGGCAAATGCGTACACTGGTGGAAGAAGACCATGCCTTCGAACGCAGGGAAGTTCCCATTCAGAAAGCCATCGACTATTTCACCAAACGCGGGCACGACGATAAACTGCGCCTGCTCAAACACCGCCGCAAGGAATATCTCACCCTCTATGCCGTCAACGATCTTATGGACTACATGCATGGCTACATGGTTCCGTCTACAAAATATCTGCAATGGTTTGGGCTGAGACTCGTCAACGGCGGCTTTATCCTTCAATACCCACGCCGCCATGCGCCCACCAAACTTGAAGCGTTCGGCGATTATCCAAAGTTGATCCGCGCCTTCCGTCAATATGGCGATTGGCTTGAAACCCTGCACATCGATAGCGTTGGTGCGCTTAACGATGCCATCGAATCCGGTCGCGCCGATGAGATCGTCCTCGTCTCCGAAGCTTTACACGAACAGGGCATTGCCGATACTGCGCAGCAAATTGCCGAACGTAATTCGCGCATCATTCTGATTGCCGGGCCGTCATCGTCTGGCAAGACAACGACATCCCGCCGCCTTGCCATCCAGTTGCTTGCGCGCGGCATCTCGCCGTATCCGCTCGAGCTCGATCATTATTTTGTCGACCGCGATGATACTCCTGTTGATGAGAATGGCGATCACGATTTTGAAGCTATCGGGGCATTGAACCTTGAACGTCTTGCGAAAGACATCGAAAAACTTATCAGCGGTGAAGAAGTTCAACTCCCAAGGTACAACTTCAAGACCGGGCGAAGCGAAGAAGGGGATGTGATCCGGCTGCGCGATGGGCAGCCGCTCATCCTCGAAGGCATCCATGGCTTGAACCCGCGCCTCATCCTGGACCGTTGGGCTGGTTCGGCGTTTCGACTTTACGTCTCCGCCCTGACCCAGCTCAACCTGGACCGCCACAACCGCGTCTCGACCACCGACACGCGTCTCATCCGCCGCATGGTGCGCGACACGCGCGAACGCGGTTATTCGGCGCAAGCGACCATCTCGCGCTGGGAGTCGGTGCGGCGCGGCGAGAAACGGCATATTTTTCCGTATCAGGAAAATGCCGATGTGATGTTCAACTCGGCGCTGGTCTATGAACTTGCGGCGTTGAAGCCGCTCGTGGAGCCGCTGCTGCGGCAGGTGCCGCATAACGCCCCCGAATACATCGAAGCCCGCCGCTTGCTGGCTTTCCTAGATTGGTTCCTGCCCCTGGATGCGAGCCTGATTCCAATGAACTCCATCGTGCGCGAGTTTTTGGGCGGTTCGAGTTTGAAAGATTTCAAGATCTGGAGAGGGTGAAGTGAAACGTAATACGTGATGCATAAAAATCTGTACCTGGATTTTTATGCTGGGTGACCCCGAACGGGTGTCATAGCTTTTCAAATACCATGACGCCCCTTCGGGGTTTGAATTTATAAAACGCTCTTTCTATAATCCTGCCATCTGTCGCACGGCGCCACGGCGACGCCTTCGGGATTAGTCTCTCAAAATCTTTTCGATTTGCTGCAACTCATCATTTGAAAATCCCAACTTGTTTAACATCCCAACCGCATTTTCAATCTGAGACACCTTGCTTGCCTCGATCGCCAGGCATGTCACGCCTTCTTTGTTTTAGCGTTGGGTATTTTGTCTGATTGTGTCCGATTTTTTAAATGCTATACTTTATCCAATTTTATGCGTCGAATTAACTTGCTCGAAACCTGATTGTTCGATTCGGTTGATGTCCATGATCAAATTACTTGAACGCGATTCGTTCCTACAAAAACTTGATGCGGCACTGCAAGAGGCGATG
>JACPVC010000260.1 GCA_016191955.1 Chloroflexota bacterium | reverse complement strand
CAAGGTGCCTTCAATGGATTCGAAACGCAACTGGCTCGACCGTCCCATTCATCCCACACTCCCCGCGATCACAAACGAGATATTGATCTTTGCGCTGGTGATCCTGCTTGCCATCGCCACCCGCTTCTATCATCTCGAAGCGCGCGTCATGAGTCACGATGAAAGTCTGCACACCTATTTCTCATGGCTGCTCTATCAAGGGCGCGGCTACGAACACTCCCCCATGATGCACGGACCGTTCCAGTTCCATGCAGTTGCGCTAACCTATTTTCTTTTTGGAGCCAATGACTTTACCTCCCGCATCCCCGCCGTGTTGTTTAGTATCGCCATTGTCTGGATGGTCTGGCATTGGCGCAGATACCTTGGCAAATGGGGCGCGCTCATCACCGCTTTTCTTTTAGTCATTTCGCCTTACATGCTTTACTACGGGCGCTACGTGCGCAACGAATCCTTTGTCGGGTTCTCTGGCGTGGTGATGTTGTACGCCATCCTCCGTCACCTTGAAGTAGGCGGGAAAAAATATCTTTACATCCTTGCCGCAGCGTTAATGCTTCACTTCACGGCAAAAGAAACCTCCTTTATTTATACGGCGCAAGCCCTACTCTACCTCGTCGTTTATTTCATTATTCAAGTCTCCCGCACCCCATGGAGAGGCGCTACAAGAGATTACCGTTCTTTCATCATCTCACTTTGTGTCACGATCCTGCTTGCAGGTGTAACTGTTGGATATGGACTTTACACACGAGATATGGAAACGATAACCAGCACAGAAACAGCAATTCCTGCCAACCCAGACGCTGCGCCTCTGCCCCCGTCCGGACCTGCCATCTCTCCATTGACCTTTGCCCTCGCCATAGCCGCCGTGATTGCGCTGGTTGTCACGGCATACTTCCTGATCCGCGGCTACACATGGGAACGCCTGCGGACGAACCGTTCCTTTGAATTATTGATGATAGCAGGCACCATCGTCCTGCCTCAACTCTCGCCGTTTCTGATCAACCTGACAGACGTTACCATTCCCACCACCGGACCCGAAGTCCGCGCGCTGGCAGGCGATTGGCGGGCGATTCTCACCATTGGTGCCTGCCTTCTCGCTACCTTCCTGATCGCCACCGCCATCGGAATCATTTGGAATCCAAGCAAATGGTGGAAGACCTCCCTCGTTTTCTGGGTCCCCTACACCATTCTATACACGACCGTATTTACCAATCCAAATGGATTCTTCACTGGCGCCATTGGCTCGCTCGGTTATTGGCTTGTCCAACAAGGAGTGGAACGCGGAAGCCAGCCCTGGTACTACTACCTCCTCGTTCAGATTCCAATTTATGAATTTCTCCCGGCGCTCGGTTTGATCCTCGCCCTCATCCTTGGTTTCCGCCGCAAAGTATCCCTGCCCCTGGAATGGGAGGTGGATATGATCGACGGAACCTTCGACGGGAATTGGGAGTCAACAGCCCAGCCTACACCCGAACAACAAGAAACCTACACCCGCGAATTAAACTTCGTCAATATGTTCAGCCTGCTCGTTTGGTGGAGCATTTCAAGTTTTCTGGCTTTCACAATTGCAGGCGAAAGAATGCCCTGGCTAACATACCACATCGCATTGCCTATGATCCTCATCACGGGCTGGGCGCTTGGTTACATTATCGATAATACAAACTGGGAAGCCCTCAAGGAAAAGAAGATCGCTCTTGGGATAGTGGCTACGACGATATTTATCGTCAGTGCCGCCAACTTGGTCTACGCATGGAACTCGCCCGCGCGCCCATTCCAGGGTGTCGCACTGGAGCAGTTGCAAGCTACCAACCTTTTCCTCCTGCCGCTGTTCGTATCCATCCTGAGTTTGATCGCTTCTGGGTTCTTCCTGCGCGAATGGTCTTTCAAGGATATTCGCCACGTTTTCACCCTGGTGATATTCGCCTTCCTCTCCGTCTTTACCGTGCGCGCCTCTTTCCGCGCTTCCTACATCACCTACGACCAAGCTACCGAATTCCTTGTCTACGCACATGGCGCAACTGGAGTGAAGGAAATCATTGCACAGGCAAAGGAAATCTCCGAGCGCACCACCGGCGGGATGAATATCGCCATCGCCTATGACGCCTCCGCGCCGGATACGGGTGTTTCCTGGCCCTTCGTTTGGTATCTGCGTGATTTCGCCAACCAACGTTCCTTCGACCAGCCCACCCGCTCCCTGCGCGATTCGGTCGTCATCATCGTCGACGAGAAAAACTTCGACAAGATCGAACAGGCTATCGGTCCCGGCTATTACCGCGTGGACTACATCCGCATGTGGTGGCCCATGCAGGATTATTTCGGCTTGGTCAGCGACCGCGACCCGACCATCCCCTTCGATGAGAACTACGCATGTAAAGGACTGTTGGGATTTTTGAAACTTGCCAAATCCAAAGATTACTCGCGTTTCTGTGAAGGCTTTACCAACCCTCAAATTCGTGAAGGCATCTTCCAGATTTGGTTGAACCGCGATTACAGTTTATATGCCCAGGCAAAGGGACGCTCCGACATGACGCTATCCACCTGGCAGCCCGCCGACCAAATGCGGCTCTACATCCGCAAAGACGTTGCATCTCAAATATGGAACTACGGCGTCGCCCCCAGCGCAGATGAAGTAGTGACCGACCCAACCGAAGGGAAATATGTTCTACTTTCTTCGGATCTGATCTTCGATGCAACGAGCGTAAATCCGATCACCCTCAACGCACCGCGCTCACTCGCTTTCGCGCCAGATGGCACACTTTATATTGCCGACTCACGCAACCATCGCATCTTGCATATCGATACAGAAGGAAATCCGCTGCACACGTGGGGAACCTACGCAGACGGGGTGAGCGTTCCCGTTGGCGATGGGACTTTCAATGAACCCTGGGGCATCGCAGTTGGACCGGACGGCTCGGTCTACGTCGCCGACACTTGGAATCACCGCGTTGAGAAATTCACCGCTGAGGGCAGGTTTGTTAAAGCCTGGGGAGTTTTCGGTCAGGGTTCTGCGCCGGATGCCTTCTATGGTCCGCGTGGCTTGGCGGTGGATGCCGAAGGGCGAGTCTACGTCACAGATACAGGAAACAAGCGTATCGTCGTGTTTGATGCGGACGGGAACTACATCACCGAGTTTGGCTCGGCAGGCTTCGAGCCCGGTCAATTCGATGAACCGACCAGCGTCGCCATCGATCGTAACGGAACGGTGTATGTGACCGATACCTGGAACCAGCGCATCCAAACCTTTAAGCGTGTTGAAGGACCTGATGGTCTGTCATTCGAACCCGATAAGCAATGGGATGTGTACGGCTGGTTTGGGCAGTCGCTTGAGAACAAGCCTTTCATCGCCGTCAACGATAACCTGCACGTCTTCATCACAGACCCTGAAGGATATCGCGTGATGGAGTTTGATCAGAACGGGGAGATCGTCCGCGTGTGGGGCGACTATGGCAATACCAACACAGGCTTCGGTGTTGCTTCGGGTATCGCCATCGACCCGCAAGGAAACATATGGGTCTCAGACGGAGCATTCAACCGCGTGATGAGGTTTAAGCTTCCATAATTTCGATTTAAAATTTAGTTACACACCCTCGATATAAAGCATTCGAGGGTGTGTTTCTTTTAAGAGCGGTTGTAACTGGCATGTATTTCGAAGGTGGTATAATGCCGATGCTTTTAAGCAAAAATACACCCTCCGAGGGAGCAGTAATGAAACTCCACGAATACCAATCTAAGAATATTTTTTCAAAGTTCGGCATCCCAATCCCAAAGGGACGCGTAGCGACTACCGCTCAGGAAGCGAAACAGATCGCAGAAGAGCTCGGTGGTCGCGTTGTCATTAAATCGCAAGTGTTGGTAGGCGGACGCGGTAAAGCCGGCGGTGTGAAACTCGCCAAAGACCCCACTGAAGCTGAACAGCTCGCCACCCAGATCCTCGGTATGGAGATCAAAGGTCTCCCTGTCCGCAAGGTTTTGGTGGATGAAGCTTCTGCAATCGACCAGGAAATCTACTTCGCCATTACCGATGACCGCGCTGCCAAGAAACCTGTGTTGATCGCATCCGCCGCTGGTGGTGTGGACATCGAAGAAGTTGCCGCCAAGACGCCGGAAAAAATCGTCAAGGTCAACATCGACCCGCTGCTCGGCTTGCGTGAATATCAGGCGCGTGATGTAGCTGTCGCTATTGACCTGCCTCGTGATTATTGGAAAGACTTTACCAAGATCGCCATCGGCTTGTGGGAAGTGTATAAGAATACCGATGCTTCTTTAGCAGAGATCAACCCGCTGGTTATCACCAAAGACAAGAAGATGATCGCCCTCGATGGTAAGATGATGATCGATGACAACGCGCTCTTCCGCCAATCTGACCTTGCTGAAATGCGCGATACCGATGAAGATGCTCCTGCCGAGATCGAAGCGAGAAAGTACGGTCTATCCTTCATCAAATTGGATGGCAATATCGGCTGCATGGTCAATGGCGCCGGTTTGGCAATGACCAGCATGGACGTGATTAAACTCTTCGGGGGCGAGCCCGCCAACTTCCTCGATGTGGGAGGAGGAGCCGGTTCCGAAAAAGTTGCCGCAGCCATGCGCATCATCCTCACCGATTCCCATGTCAAAGCAGTGCTCTTCAATATTTTCGGCGGCATCACCCGCTGCGATGAAGTTGCCAGGGGCATCCTTGTTGCGATGGATGAAGTCAAGCCGAAGGTACCGATGGTTGTACGTCTCGTTGGAACAAACGCGGAAGAAGGTCGTCGTTTGCTCGAAAACGCAAACATGATCACGGCTGAAACTCTCGCCGATGCGGCAAAGAAAGCCGTCGCTGCAGCAAAGGGATAACAATACCGTCATTGCGAGAGCGTCAGCCCGACGCTATCTCATTATTCAATCATGAGATAGCTTTGTCAGGTTGTCGCCCTCCTCGCAATAACGTTGGAGAATTTTATGAGCATACTTGTAGATAAAAACACACGCCTTCTTGTGCAAGGTATTACCGGCAATGAAGGCTTATTCCACACCACCCAAATGGCAGCCTACGGCACGAATATCGTCGGCGGTATCACCCCCGGCAAGGGCGGTGAATGGGTTTTGGATGGAAAGATCCCCGTCTTCGACTCGGTCAAATCTGCCAAGGACGCCACCGACGCCAATGCCACCATCATCTTCGTCCCTGCCCGCTTTGCCCCCGATGCGATGTTCGAAGCTGCCGATGCTGGTATTCCGCTCATCATCTGCATTACCGAAGGCGTCGTCATTCATGACATGATGCGCGTTCGCAACTACCTCGATCAAAAGAAAGTCCGTCTCATCGGACCAAACTGCCCCGGTCTACTCACCCCCGGTGAAGCCAAGGTAGGCATCATCCCCGGCGACATCGCCATCCCCGGAAATGTCGGCGTGGTCTCCCGCTCCGGCACACTGACTTACGAAGTGCTCTACGCCATGAAAAACCTCGGTATGGGGGCATCCACTTGTGTAGGCATCGGCGGTGACCCGGTCAACGGCACCAACTTCACTGACGTGCTCGAAATGTTCGAACACGATCCCAAGACCGAAAAGGTCATCATGATCGGCGAGATTGGCGGTAACGAAGAGGAAAAAGCTGCTGAATTCATCCGCACCAAGATGACGAAACCCGTCGCATCCTTCATCGCCGGACAGACCGCTCCTCCCGGAAAACGCATGGGACATGCAGGCGCGATCATCGAAGGCGGCGCAGGCACGGCTGCTGATAAAGTCAAGGCTCTCGAAGCGGCTGGCGTAAAAGTCGCCAAGCACCCGGAAGAAATTCCAACTCTCTTACAATAATTTTTGTAGGGGCGGGGTCCTCCCGCCCCTTTTTGTTTATGATAAACATGGGCGAGGAGACCTCGCCCCTACGCGATCAAATCCCATCAAAAACACGTAGAGCCGCCCGATATGGGCGGCTCTACGTGTATAATCCCAAACAATCAATTACTTTTTGTTCGCATCGATGTACTTGACCGCTTCACCGACGGTGGTGATCTTCTGGGCATCTTCGTCGGAAATCTCAGCGCCGAACTTGTCTTCGAACGCCATGATCAACTCCACAAGGTCCAGCGAATCGGCTTCAAGTTCTTCACGGAAGCGGGCTTCCATCGTGATCTTTTCCTCATCGGCGCCGAGCAGGTCCTTGATGATGGTCTTCAATTCAGTATAAGTGTCTGACATAATATCCTCCGGTTGGAATTTATTTTGATTGTAATCGTCTGGCTCGCACTGTCAAGCCAGCATATCAAACACAGGAACACCCCCTCATGACAAAAGTTGCGCCAATAGACCAGCGAAAAGCAGATCACATTAAAATCAACTTAGAGCAGGATGTCCGCTCCGCGTTGACGACTGGGCTGGAAAACTATCACTTCGTCCACGAAGCCCTGCCCGAACTGGACTTAAACCGCCTCGACACAAGCCTGAGCCTGTTCGGCAAAACCCTGGCATCACCTACTCTGGTAAGTTCAATGACTGGCGGCACAGACAAAGCCGAGAGCATCAACTTAAGACTCGCCGAAGCCGCGCAAGAATGCAAAGTTGCCATGGGCGTTGGGAGTCAACGCACTGCCATCGAACATCCTGATCAAGCAAAGACATTCCAGGTACGCCGCGTTGCTCCAGATATTCTTTTATTCGCAAATCTTGGAGCCGTTCAATTCAATTACGGGTACGGTATTGACCAATGCCGTAAAGCCGTCGAAATGATTCAAGCGGATGCACTCTATCTCCACCTCAACCCGCTTCAAGAAGCCGTGCAAGATGCAGGCGACACGAATTGGATAGGCATCGCGAAGAAGATCGAAGAAGTTTGCAAGAAACTCGAAGTACCAGTCATCGCAAAAGAAGTTGGTTGGGGTATCTCTGAAAAAACTGCCAAAGTCCTTGTGGATTGCGGCGTCTCAGCCATAGACGTGGCAGGCGCAGGCGGCACAAGCTGGTCTCAAGTGGAAATGCACCGCGCACCCGATGAATTCACAAGACGCCTCGCGGCAACATTCGTCGGCTGGGGAATCCCGACCGCAGACTCCATTTTGAATGTCAAGAAAGCTGCCCCCAGCATGACGATCTTCGCTAGCGGCGGTCTCAAAGACGGACTCGACATCGCCAAGTGCATTGCCCTCGGTGCAACACTGGGAGGCATGGCAGGGAATTTCTTGAAAGCCGCGGCGATTTCCACAGAGAGTGCTGTTGAAATGATGAAGTTGACAAAACGGCAGATTGAAGTGACGATGTTTACAACGGGAGTTGGAACGCTGGAAGGGTTGAAGGTTGGAAAGTTAGTCAAGCATTAAAGTTGTATAATTGAAGCAGAGGTATACCAAGACGTTTGAAAAAATATTTGATCTGCTAGAAATATATTTTAGGAAGCCTAAGAAGCGGGTTTACTTCAACCTGCGGAAATTGAACGTCTTTTGAGCGAAGAAGAATTGGAAGCCGAAATCGCCACCGCACGCCAAGCCCCTAAAATGGAATAGTCCAACGGAATATATCGGGCTATATTGCAATTTCGTATGACCACTTACTATCTCATGTCAAAAGCAACGGTATCCCCGCTCATTTCAGTGAGGGGCAAAGGGTAGGGTCACTTACAATCTTCGCGACGGGGCTGGGAAGTTGGAAAGGTTGAAAGAAGCGTTTGTTATTTCCTGAAAAAGGCAATCCATCAAATGGCTAAACGACTGAAAAAATATACTGCAGAGGATATTGCCCTTAAACGCATCCGAGATGCTGCTAAGACGAACGCAAAGAATCTCGATCTGAGTTGGCTTTATCTCAGTGAATTACCCTCGGAAATCGGACAGCTCAAGAATCTCAAAACATTAAGGATATTAAATAGGATGGATACTTCAGAAGGAGCTAGACTTTCTAGCCTTCCTCGCGAAATCCGTCAGTTAAGTAATTTGATTGAACTGGATTTACGCGGCAACTCCCTTCCAATTCCTCCTGAAATTCTAAATAAAACTGACCAACCGCAAGCTATTATAAATTATTACTTCACAATTGTTGCACAACCAAAATACGCATTGAATGAAATAAAACTATTAATGGTAGGACAAGGTTCTGTTGGCAAGACATCTTTAGTCCAGCAAATTCTTTATCGAAATTTCGATCAGAATCAAACAAAAACACAAGGAATATCCATTAATCAGTGGCAGCTTGACGATAGGCAATTGACTGGTGACTATAAAAAACAATCTATCACCAACAATCCATCTACTATCAAACTTAACATCTGGGATTTTGGTGGTCAGGAAATCATGCACGCGACTCACCAGTTCTTCCTCACCAAGCGAAGCCTCTATTTATTGGTTGTGGATGCACGCCTAACGCAAGAGGAGAATCGAGTCGAATATTGGCTTAAGATCATCCAATCCTTTGGCGGCGAGTCGCCGGTACTCTTGGTCGGCAACAAAACCGATCAACACCCACTCGACATTGACCGTACAGGTTTGCAGAAGAAATATCCGAACATTGTTGACATCCTCGAGGCTTCCGCCGCCACAGGTGCGGGTATTGAAGCACTCAAAGTCAAGATTGCTAAGCTCGTTTATACCCTGCCGCACATCCACGATCTTCTGCCTGAGACATGGTTTTCCGTCAAATCAAAACTGCAAGAACTTGGCAGGGCTAAAAACTTCATCACACAGGATGAATATCTCAATCTGTGCGGAGCGAATAATGTCAACGATGAATCAAGCCAAAACTCGCTCATTGGCTTCCTGCATGACCTGGGCGTTGTCCTGCATTTCCAAGATGATCGGCGTTTGGCAGAGTTGGGTATCCTTAATCCGCAATGGGTTACAAAAGGCGTTTATAAGATTCTGAACTACAAGCCGCTATTTGATAACAAGGGTGTCCTTACATTACCTATGCTAGACGAAGTATTAAGTGATAAAAGTTATCCGAAGAATAAACGTCTTTTTATTGTGGACATGATGAAGAAATTCGAGTTGTGCTACAGTATCGAACCCGACAAATCCTTCCTCATCCCTGACCTGCTCCCCAAAGACGAAATTTATACCGGCGAGTGGGATGATGCACTTGCATTTCAATATCACTACAACGTTCTGCCATCGTCCATCATTTCACGCTTCATTGTGCGCATGAATGCCTTCATTCACAAGAACACTATTTGGCGTTCAGGTGTCGTTTTGAAATGCGGCGATAATACAGCGCTTATCAAAGCAGATATTGAAGATAAAAAGATTTATATTTGGGTAAACGGAAAAGAAGACACACGCCGCGACCTACTTGCGATGATTCGCGGTGAATTCGACGCTATCCACAAGACGATCACCAAAATCGAAGCGGTCGAGAAAGTTCCCCTGCCCGATGCTCCTGAAGCAACACCAATTGATCTAGAATTTCTTCAACGATTGGCAAGTGATGGACGCGAGTCATTACCTGTCCAAGTAGGCAACCGCATTATTGATCTGGTCGTCAAAGAAGTATTGAATAAAATACAAGTGGATGGCAAGAGGAATATCACAATTAACATTGGCGGCGATGTGGAAGGAAATATCATCGCCGGAGATGATAACGAGGCGACTAATTCGCCAAGGTTAAAAAAGAAACGCATCAACCGATAGTAGGTAACAAAGTTACACCCTCCGCCAGAGACTCTGACAGAGGGTGTATTTTTTCTATCAGCTGAGCACACCAACTATCCATTCGAGTTGAGAAATTGGTTGAAGATCGAAGCCAACCATTGGATGAACGACTGGGCAGCAGCTTGAGGATTTGCTGTCGTTGCAGTCACTGTGCCAGTAGCGGTTGGCGTATCCGTGGGAACTTCTCCCGTGCTTGTCGCTGTGGCGGTCGTTGTTTCTATGGCAGTTGCGGTGGGAGTTTCAGTAGAAGTCGGAGACTCTGTCGCCGTCTCTGTAGGCACCGCAGTGGATGTCACGGTTGGGAGCGGCGTCTCTGTGACGGTCGGGATTGGGAATCCGTTCGGCACCTTCGGGTGAATTACGATCCCAGTTGCAACACCTTTGCCGTTCCCCGCATTATTCGGGGAAATGATGGTCACAAATGATCCAACACTCAGGAGATCCGCCCGATGTGCAGGGACAACCTTGAGCTCCGAAGCCAGCGTAAACGTGAACTCAGAACCATCCCTGTCTACAATGGTAATGCTTTCATTCGGCGTGTACGCGATGACGTAACCAACGCGTTCCACACCCGGGTCAGCGTTTGAGCCCGCCAGAGCGACTACCGGGCTTGCCGCCAGCGCGAACGCCAGCGCGATCAATACGAACAGGCTAATCTTTTTCATGGTACCTCCGATCCAGTTGTAGAATGGAGTGAGCGATTCAGGCTGAGTTCGCTTAAGAATTTCGAGGGTGTGTTGTCTCTCCGACAGGGAATGGCAACGTTAAACCTCCATTTATGTGGCATGTTTGCAGTGACAACCACTGCATCGCCTATTCAATTTTTATTCTCCATCCTTGAAATCCAAGCCGACAAAGGTCAACACGACACTTTGATGAAATCGTCTCCCACTTTATTTTTCCATGCTGAAGTACAGCAGGCATCAGGAGCCTCTCCAACCCGGCGAACCAGCCTGATCAATTTGGGTTTTCACTCCAATCGCCGACAGAATATATTCAAAACATCCAGCTCTCAATAGGACTTAAGGGTGATACGAAGTAGGTTTACAGAGAAATAGAACAGCTATTTAAAAAATTCTAATCGGCACAAAGGTAAACATGAGAAGTTAACTCATAAAAAATCTCATTAAAATCGCCTTAAGCAGAAAGAAAACCTGGTCTACGCCAAGGATCGAACTACAAAACCAGGAAGGTCGTTCGATACACAAGAGCTGTTCGTTCTATGCAATGTAAATTTCATTGCGGTAAAATACAAGCATGGATAACGATGATCCAATCGAAGTGCGCGTGGGCACATTCTTCGTTGTCATGGGCGCAGGGGTTTTCCTCCTGTTCGTCATGTCTGATGTTGCCGACAAGGTGGATTTCGATTACTTCTTCATTTCCATGATTCTCATGGCAATTGGCTATTATTTTCGAAGAACGAAAGCACCCCCTCCTCCGTCCGGGCGTTTTTCCTGGTTCAAAGGCTTTTGGGGGAAAACGCGCTGGGGCAGAAAAGGCGGCGGTGGCGGTGGTGAAGCAAAAGATAAAAAAGGATAATCATAAATTTCTGTATGTCAAAACTGATTCCCCTCAAAAAAGCAATTGCAGAATACGTGAGTGATGGAGACGTTGTTTACGCCGCCGGTTTCACACATCTCATCCCGTTTGCAGCCGGGCATGAGATCATTCGACAGGGTAAGAAGAACCTCACTCTTGCACGCGCCACGCCAGATTTGATCTACGACCAGATGGTCGCGGCAGGCTGTGCAAAGAAAGTTATCTTCTCCTACATGGGCAACCCGGGCGTGGGTTCATTGCGCATCGTGCGCGGTGCAATAGAGCGCGGCGAATTGGAATGGGAGGAATACTCTCACTTCGGGATGATTACCCGCTTGCAAGCAGGCGCTTCCGGCTTGCCTTTTCTGCCCATGAACCAAACTGGCGCGGAAGATTTGGAAAAGGTTAACCCGCAGATCAAACGCATCCCTGACCCATATGGCGGCAAGGATGTGATCGTCGTTCCGGCTCTGTACCCGGATGTTGCCATTGTCCATGTGCAGCGCGCAGATAAGAACGGCAATGCCCATCTTTGGGGCATCATTGGCGAACAAAAAGAAGCCGCCTTCGCCGCGAAAAAGGTCATTCTCACCGCCGAAGAAATCGTGGATGAATCAGTCATCCGGTCCGACCCGAACCGCACCATGATTCCAGGCATTGTGGTCAGCGCCGTGTGTCATGTTCCATTCGCGAGTCACCCATCCTATTCACAGGGATATTACGACCGCGATAACGAGTTCTACCTTTCGTGGGACAAGATCAGTGAGTCGAAAGAACTAACACAGAAATATCTAGATGAATGGGT
>JACPVC010000279.1 GCA_016191955.1 Chloroflexota bacterium | reverse complement strand
TGGTTAGGCTCACTCGCACTCGGCGGCGGCGAAGCCTTGGTTCACGGCACCCCGCTCAATGAAATGGACGGACGCGCTATTCCCATCAAGACATCTCTTGAACTTGCTGCCGAAGCCCTCGCGAACCGACAACCCATTCCGCAATCCGCCCGCGACTTGCTTGCCAGACCGCTCACCCCTAACTGGTTATATAAACTTGTCGGAAGTTACGGTTGGAAACAACGGGCAAAGCAATATGGAGTGGAAAAACAATTGAAACGAAAACCTTATCTAGAGGAGATTCATTATGGCTAATATTTTTAATGGACGTTACACCGCGAAGACAGACCAACCCTTTGTTGTATTTCTGATCGGTATGCGCATCAACAAATGGTGGCGGCTCGATAAATGGCTGCCTGTAGCGAATGCCATGGGACCCATGATGCAGACCCTGTTCACCAATCCCGAAAAGGGATTTCTGCACGCCGAATTCTTCTGGAATTTCAGCGGACCGATCATCGTTCAATACTGGCGCTCGTTCGAAGACCTGGAAAAATTCGCGCGCCACCCGTCTGACGCGCATCTGGCACCGTGGAAGAAATTCAACCAGGCGATTGGCGCGGGCGGAACTGTGGGGATCTGGCACGAGACCTACACCGTCAACCCTGATCAATTTGAAAGTGTGTACGGCAACATGCCAAAATTCGGTTTGGGCGCTGCGATGGAACATGTGCAGGCAGTCGGTCGCCGTGAGACAGCGCGCAAGCGATTGAATGTAAACCAAACTCCAGAACTTCTAGAGAAGTCTTCACTGCCGTAAATCCCAGCCGCTATTCTAAGATTGCTCACCCTACTGGCGCGCGGTGCAAGTGTCGCCGCCCAAAGGCAAAGCGGAATCAAAATAATAAGGATATATAAAAATGCCTACTACTCATGTCGTATTGGGAACGGGCGCGATTGGACGCGCCGCTATGAATGAACTCGTCAAGCGCGGAGAATCTGTCTGCGTGGTGAGCCGCTCAGGGAAGATGGACGAAGTCCCTGCCGGGGTGGAGGTGGTGGCCGCGGATCTGTATGACCAGGTCAGGGTCAAAGAAGTGACGCGCGGGGCAAAGGTGGTGTATCAGGCGTCCCAGCCGAATTACAACGAATGGACGACAAGATTCCCGTCTCTGCAAAAATCTATTATCGATGGTTTGACGGGCAGCGACGCTAAGCTGGTCATCGTCGAAAATCTGTATATGTACGGCGATACGAACGGCAAGCCGATGACTGAAGATATGCCTCATAATGCGCATACGAAAAAAGGGAGGACGCGTAGTGAAATGAGCAAAGCCGCATTGGCTGCTCACCGCGAAGGGAAACTGCGTGTGACCATCGGGCGCGGATCGGATTTCTTCGGTCCGTGGGGCGTAGGGACGGCTGCAATGGGCGCGCGCACGTTCTACCCGATGCTGCAAGGCAAAGCAGCCGGCTTGGTTGGCGATATCGATGCTCCACATACGCATACGTTTGTGAATGATTTTGGAAAGGCACTCGTGATCCTTGGTGAACGCGCCGAAGCCGATGGACAAGCCTGGCATGTTCCGAATGATAACCCGCAAATCAGTCAGCGTTCGATGGCGAAGATGATCGCTGAAGAGTTGGGGCTGCCGCTGAAAGTTAGCGCGATGGGCAAAACGATGATGACAATCGGCGGTTTGTTCATCCCGGAAGCGAAGGAAATGGTCGAGATGATGTACGAGTTTGAAAAACCCTTCATCGTGGATTCGAACAGGTTCGAGAAAACTTTTGGCATGAAAGCCACGCCGATGAAGGAAGCCATCAAAGAGACGGTGGCTTGGTATAAAAGTCATCCTGACAAGTAAGTACCTATCCTAAAATCGCTCTCGCCGCAGTCCTCGGCGGCGAGGACTGCCGCCTTGAGCTAAAAATATTCGGATAGGTTGTAAGTATTAACCTCATCGAATCTGATATCAAAGAAACGTTTAATGAAAATCATAAAATTACTCCAAAAAAATTCAACCGGAAAGAATGTCGCTATATTGTTTTCAATGAATATGGTTTTTTATGTGACAATTCTTTTCTACTCGATACCAATGGTGCTCCAATCTGCTCCAGATATGAAACTGTTTGACGTTTCTCCTTCTGGATATACAAGGGAATATGCGATTTCTCTGTTGAATGCCATTGGTCCTGAGGGACGAAATTTATATCTGTCTTTGCAACTGCCTTTGGATTTTGTCTACCCGGGCTTGTTCATCATCTCGTATCCCTTATTGCTTGCATGGCTGCTAAAAAAGAACCATGACTTGCAGTCAAAAGTGTACTATGCCCTGTACCTTCCAATCCTCGCCGGTTTGTTTGACTACGTGGAAAATGTCCTTGTCATACTGATGCTGAAAACCTACCCTGATCTTGACTTGAACCTTGTGGCTACTGCCAGTTTTGCAACTATCACAAAGAGCGTTTTATCTTCGGTTTTCTTCACACTATTGATTTTGAGTATCCTTCAAGTTGTGTGGAAGTCCGTTATTAGATCTCTTGCAAAAGCCAATCGTAAGTCAGGCTTTTAGCCTGACATCCTTTCGAAATTTGATATATGGCGGGTTGAAAACCCGCCCTACAAATACTTATGCAAGATGTCTATTAAAAAACAGGATAGGCGGTCACAAGTAGCGAGTCGAAATAAGTTTTACAAATGTTGCTCAAGTCGGCGTCCGAGTTATCCGCTGAAGAAGTGACGAGCAGCAAACGATAAAGAAGAAAGTAAAAAGGAGAGAGCGTTTATGGTTATTGCAACATCACTTATGGCAACTTTGCACCATCTGGCTGCATTTACGATGACGGCATGTTTGGTGTACGAGTTTATCGCGTACCGAAAGGGACTTTCCATCGAAGAAGCCCGTCGTATCCAACGCGTAGACTTGTGGTACGGTGTTTCAGCGGGACTGTTAGTGGTCGTTGGTTTGTTGCGTGTGTTCTATTTTGAAAAAGGTGCAAACTATTATTCAGAAAATGTTTTGTTCTGGATAAAGATGGCGATATTTATGATCGTTGGATTGTTGTCGATCTATCCCACCATTCGATACATCAAATGGAATTCAATTCTCAACGAAAACAAGTCGCCTGAAATTCCCGAGCAGGAATTCAAGACCACCCGTCTGCTCCTTTCTTTGGAACTGGTTGGGATCGTACTTATCCTCTTTGCCGCACCGATGATGGCTCGCGCGATTGGCATGAACTGACATTCATCCAGTTTTGCAGTAGACTCAGTAACTCATCTTACGCAAGTTTTCGTAGGGGCGACCCGTCCACATCTTTCGGTAAATTGTTGTGCAATGGGAGGGGCGCCCCTACGACGTAAGATGGATCAGCAAAAAGGAGTCGTACATGCTTGAAGCTGCGATCATGATCGAAGGACAGAATGGGCTAAATTGGTCTCGCTGGCAAAAGATCGTTCGGTTGGTAGAAGAGTTGGGCTTTGTGGGGTTGTATCGCTCCGATCACTTCACCAACATGAACCCGCCTGATAAAGACTCACTTGAATTGTGGGTCTCGCTGACGTGGCTGGCATCCAACACGAAACGCATTGAGTTCGGTCCGCTGGTGACGCCCGTCTCGTTTCGTCACCCCGCGCTAACCGCTCGCATGGCATCCGCCGTGGATGACCTTTCGAATGGGCGGCTCACGCTTGGGCTGGGTGCAGGCTGGCAGGAGCGCGAACATCATGTTTTCGCTTTCAACTTACTGGATAAAAAGCCGCGCTTCGACCGCTTCGAAGAAGGCTTGCAGGTCATCACTCTGCTTTTGAATAGCGAAACGCCAGTCTCATTTGACGGGGCGTATTATCAACTCCGTGAAGCGACTCTGCTCCCGCGCCCGCTTCGCCCTGGCGGACCCCGCATCTTGATCGGCGGAAATGGACCGAATCGCACCCCGAGCCTGGTCGCCCGTTTTTCGCACGAATGGAATGCTATGTTCCTCACCGTGGAGCAATTCAAGGAAGCCAATCGGCGCATCGATGACGCGCTGGAAAAGTCGAATCGTGATTTAAAGTCTGTGCGGCGCTCGATGATGACGGGTTGTGTTTTCGGTCATAACGATCTCTCGTTGAAAGAAAAACTCGAAGCACGCGGGCGTTCAAAAGAAGAGCTGCATCAACGCGGCATCATTGCCGGGTCTACGAGCGAGGTCAAAGAACAATTACAGATGCTGGCAGAAGCGGGTCTACAACGCATTATGCTGCAATGGCTGGACTTGGACGATCTCTCAGGTTTGGAGGCTCTGGCGAAAGCTGTCCATTAGGGATATGTCATTGCGCGGAGGGTGATTTTCCCGACGAAATAATCCCCTCGATGTAATCTGAAAATTCCCGCCTGAACCGTTCGGTTGAAAAGCGAGCCGCATTATCCACTGCGGCTTTGCTGTTTAATTCCATCTTCTTAAATTCTTTCACTGCCTTTGCCAGTGCCTCAGCAGTCTGTTCTTCGAATAACAAGCCCGTTTCCCCATCGTGGACAATCTCCGACGCGCCGCCTTTGTAATAAGCGATGACGGGGCATCCCGCTGCCTGCGCTTCGACCATGGCGATCCCAAAATCCTCGGTCGCCATGTAGACGAAGGCTTTGGCGCGGTTCATCAATTCCGTCACAACCGAGTCAGGCTGATAGCCCATGACCGTGATGTTCCCTTTTGCGATTCTTCTGATGTGATGCAAGTCAGGTCCGTCGCCAACGATGACGAGCGGCAACCCTAATGTATTGAACGCCCTGACAATTTCATCCGCCATTTTATATGGGACGAGACGCGAGACAAGCAGGTAGAACGTATCGCGTTGTTTGCATGGCATAAAACGGTCAACGTCTACTGCCGGGTAAACCACTTGCGAATTCCGCCCCCAGGCTTCGCGGATGTGAGACGCTGTCCAATTGGAGTTGGCGATCAGCGCGTCGGATCGGGCGGAGGCAAAGGCATCCCAACGGCGGAGCAGGCTCAAGGTCCCGTTTGCGGCGAGGCGGATAAGCGGTTTATCCAAATGGTGCAGCTTCAAATAGTCATCCCGCATGTGCCAGGCATAGCGCATGGGAGTCGAGATGTAGGAGATGTGGGTCTGGCGGTCGTGAGTCTTGACGCCGTGCGCCACGGCATGAGAAAGCGAAAGGACGAGGTCATACTCGCTCACGTCGAGCGATTCGATGGCGAAAGGCATGATCGGCAGAAGCTTGCGATAGTGCCGTTCGATGTGGGGAATCTTTTGCATGAACGTCGTTTTGACGTTTAGCTTTTCCAGCTCTGTGTTTTGAAAATTTGCGGGGAAGTGTGTCAGCGCAAAGACATCCGCCTGCGGATACATCTTTAGCAATTGCGCGAGTAAACGTTCGCTGCCGCCGAAAGCGCTCAGCCATTCGTGGACGATGGCGACTTTCATGCGCGACCTGTGGAAGGATTTGGGGTACAAATAAAAAGAAACATGACCGGCGACAGATTATAATTGCAAAATCAGATTGATTAGGTCAAGTTTAGCGTTGTGAATAATTTCCTTATCCGTTTCTTCAAAACAAGCGCGCGTCTCTTTTTTGCATTGACGATCCTGTCCATGCCGCTGCGATTTAGGCTGGTCGTATGGACGCGCCCATTCTTCCCCGTCTATTCAGATTACACCGATTTTCTTTTATTCGCCAACGATCTGGCGTTGTCCTTCACGCTTGTCTTTTGGGCGTGTTCATTGATCGTCGAGCCGCGTAAGGTGCGAGTAGGAAATCCCTTCGTTTGGTTTTTGTTGGCATGCCTGACGATAGCGGGCTGGGTTTCCGCCTTTGGCAGCGTGGATGCGATCCTCACGCGCTATCATGCGGTTCGCTTCGTTGTCTTACTTTTCTTTTACCTTTATATCGTGAACGAAATTACGTCGGCGGCGTGGGTACTTATCCCTGCCGCGCTGCAAGGGCTGACCCAGGCTTTCGTGGCAATTGGGCAATCTTTTTCGCAAGCCTCGCTTGGGCTTCAGCGTCTTGGCGAGCATGTACTCAATCCGCTTGTATTGGGGACGAGCATCATTCCCGTGAACGGTGAGCGGTTCTTGCGCGCGTATGGTCTCGCCGACCATCCCAATATTCTTGGCGGCTGCCTGACGCTTGTGCTGGTCTTGCTTTTGACGGCGGTCTTGTATGGCAGGCAAAGGCAGCCGATTTTTGCGGCGAGCGTTTTCATGGTCATCTTCCCGGCGCTGCTGCTCACGTTCTCGCGTTCGGCGTGGGTCAGCTTGTTTGTAGCTGCCAGTTTTATGGTCGTGTGCGAGGCGCTTGCCCGCAGATGGGATTCGCTCAAACGGCTGATTCTGCTTGGAATATTGAGTCTGGCTGTGTCGGTCCCAGTCTTCCTGAATGATCTTTCCGTGTTTGGTCAACGGGTCAACTCTGGCAACGTCGCAGAAGACCACCCGATGAACGAGCGTGCTTACCTGCTGGAGGCAGGCAATGCCTTGTTTGTGGAGCATTCCGCAATCGGGGTGGGATTGGGAGCATCACCGCTTGCTATGAAACTGCGCTTCGAGAATTTTCGTGTCAATTACCAACCGCCGCATTTCACGCCTTTGATCTCCGCATTGGAGACGGGCGTCATTGGCGGCGGTTTTTATCTTCTGCTTTTCATCACACCTGCGCTTACTTTCCTCTTGCGTTGGCGGCATTACATTGAAAGCCCGCTTGCATTGGGCGCATTTTCGCTTCTGTTTGCCATCTCTGTGGTGAACTTGTTCGATTATTACACCTGGCTATATGCGCCGGGTCGACTTTGGCAGTGGCTGGCTTGGGGATTGTATTCCGCCGTGCTGAGCGGAGACGAAGCGTTGGAACAGGCAGGCTGATATGCTTCAATGCCTGCTTGCGCCTGTGGTGGTTTTGTATGCGTTGGTCATGACGACCCTCGTGATCTACGTCTTCAACCTTTTCTATTTGACGTTCATCAGCTTGAAACGTCGGCGGGATATGCAACCCGCTTCTTTGCAGACGTTGGAAAAACTGCCGCTTGTTACGGTTCAATTGCCCATCTTCAACGAATGGTATGTGGCGGAGCGCCTGCTCGATGCCTGCGCAGACTTGGATTACCCGCATGACTTGTTGGAGATTCAAGTGCTTGACGACTCGACCGACGACACTGCCGCTCTCGTGGCTCGCAAAGTGAAAGCCATTCAACAAAGCGGTGTGGACATTGTTCACATCCACCGCAAGAACCGGGACGGGTTCAAAGCCGGCGCTCTCGCGAATGGACTTGTCTCAGCCCACGGCGAGTTCATTGCCATCTTCGACGCTGACTTCCTCCCGCAAAAAGATTTTCTCCGGCAAATGCTCCCGCGCTTCGAAGATAACGTGGCATTCGTCCAAGCCCGCTGGGGACATCTCAACCGCGATTACTCCCTTTTGACCCTGCTTCAATCTTTTTCGCTCGACGCGCACTTTGCCATCGATCAACTCGCGCGTTCAAGTTCCGATTATGTCTTCAACTTCAACGGCACGGCGGGCGTGTGGCGTAAGTCTGCCATTCTCGACTCAGGCGGTTGGCACGCCGACACCCTCACCGAAGACATGGACCTTTCCTATCGCGCTTTTCTAAAAGGCTGGTCTGCCCGTTACGCAGGCGATGTGGAAGCGCCCGCGGAGTTGCCCGTTAGTTTCACCGCCTATCGCCGCCAGCAATATCGTTGGGCACGCGGCAGCTTGGAATGCGCCATCAAATACATCCCCGTCATCTGGCAGGGTGATTTTCCCTTTGCTCGCAAACTTCAAGCCACCTTCCATCTCACCGGCTATTTATTGCATATGCTTACCATTTTGCTCATGCTGTGTTATCCATTGCTGCTGCTTTTCGCTCAACATTATCCGACCTTGCTTGCCCCCATTGGCATCGGTTTGCTGATGAATTTTCTCGCCATCGCACCTGCTGCATATTTCGTCGCCGCACAGCATCTTCTGAGGCGTCGCTGGCTCTCATCCATTCCGGTTATCCTTTTGCTTTCCATTTTTGCATCGGGCATGGTGCTTAACACCATGCGTGCCCTGGTTCAAATTCTGCAAAAGCATGTCGTCCCATTTGAACGCACGCCGAAGTTTGGCATTACGGCGCGCTCGCAATCCTGGCGGGGCAACCGCTACCTCATCCGCTTCGATGCGCTCGTTCTGCTCGAAGCCCTGCTGGGGTGTTTGAACGTATGGTCTGCCTGGCTTGCGTGGGATTCCGGTTATTATTTGATGATGATCTATGCCTTTTTCTTCGCTTTGGGTTTATTCTTCTTCTCTGGCTTCACCTTGTTCCAATCCATCTCTGCCCGCTTCACCCGTGACCCCGAACCTGCTTCTGCCTAAAAGGCATTGACTTTGTCTCCAAACTTTTCCTCCTCTCTCGAACGGGCAATCCTCGAAACATTGGCGTACTCAGACGTCTTCGACTACCCGTTGACATTGGATGAACTGCATCGCTATCTGACATACCCCGCAGCCAAAGACGAATTGCTCAATTGCCTGATGACGCTTAGAGGTGTCGCTTTAACCTTGGGTTACTATTCCCTTCCTCACCGTACCCACATCGTCGATACTCGCCTGGAACGCGAATCTGCCTCCCGCTCCGCCTTTCGCCGTGCCCTTGTCTATGGACGCATCCTCGGCAGGTTCCCCTTCGTCCGCATGGTAGCGATGACCGGCTCCCTCGCCGTCCTCAACCTCTCCAAAGAGGCAGACATGGATTACATGCTGGTCACCACGCCTGAGCGTTTATGGCTGGCGCGTGCCTTTGCCGTCACCTTTGGACGTTTCATGCGCCTGTTTGGCGACAAGATTTGCGTCAACGTGCTTGTCTCAGAATCGGCGCTGGAATGGGACTCACACGACCTGTACGCCGCCCGCGAGATATGCCAGATGATTCCCATTACAGGCATGGATGTTTATCTCCGCTTGCGAGAAGCCAATGCCTGGGTTGCGAATTATTTGCCAAATGCAAAATTCGCTTCTGTAACGCGAGATACTATCTCGCGCTACTCTCCACGATTTTTAGAACTTCCATTTCGCGGCAAACTGGGCGACCTTCTCGAAACATGGGCGATGGATTTTCAGGTCAAAAAGATCACCCACACCTATGGAACCGGCGCGGAAGCGAGATTCTCTTCGGACCTGTGTCAGGGAAATTTTCATAATCACCACGCAATAACAGACCGGTCCTTTCGCGAACGCCTTGCCTTGCTGGCTGATGGAGAGACGAAATCATGACGAAGGTCTTATTCGGTCAGTCCTATTACCTGCGCTTTGACCCCAAACTTTGGCGCGCCATGCAGCCGTATCCGCCGCTGGGGACGCTTTATGCCGCGAGTTACATCCGTGAGCGAGGCTACGAAGTGGCATTGTTCGATGCGATGTTGGCAGAGTCTGAGGAGGAGTGGGCGAAATCGCTGGGCGAACACAAGCCGGAGTACGCGGTCATCTACGAAGATAATTTCAACTACCTCTCCAAGATGTGTCTCTCGCGCATGCGCGAAGCCGCCTTCACGATGATCCGCATGGCGAAGGAACGCGGATGCAAGGTCATCTTGTGTGGGGCGGATGTTACCGATCATAACGATAAATATCTCGAACAGGGTGCGGATTACTGCATCCTTGGCGAAGGGGAAGAAACGCTCGCAGAATTGCTGGATCAGCTATCGGCGGGAAACGATGCGAGCAAAGTCATCGGTCACGTTTCACGCCTCACGCTTCACGCTTCAAAACGTCCCGACATCAAAAATATAGACTCGCTGCCGTTCCCTGCCTGGGATCTGGTAGATGTCCAGAAATACAAAAAATTATGGCTCGACCATCATGGTTATTTTTCGATGAATATGGTGACGACGCGCGGTTGCCCATATCACTGCAACTGGTGCGCCAAGCCAATCTGGGGTCAGCGTTATAACTCGCGCTCGCCGGAAAATGTTGCGGCAGAGATGAAATGGCTCAAGGAAAATTTTGCGCCCGATCATATTTGGTTTGCCGATGATATCTTCGGTTTGAAGCCCAACTGGGTGGAAAGATTTGCAGAGCTATTGATTGAAAATGATGCGATCATTCCATTCAAGTGTTTGAAGCGCGCCGACCTGGTGACCGAGAAGACGGCGGCGGCGTTAGCGAAGGCGGGCTGCAAGATCGTTTGGGTGGGAGCTGAATCCGGTTCGCAAAAAATTCTGGATGCGATGGACAAGGGCGACAAGGTAGAAGATATTTATCGTGCCGCGCAGTTGCTGCACGCGAATGGGATTCAGGTTGGGTTCTTCCTGCAGTTCGGCTACCCTGGCGAGACGTGGGATGATGTGCAGTTGACGTTGAAGATGGTGCG
>JACPVC010000278.1 GCA_016191955.1 Chloroflexota bacterium | reverse complement strand
GTTCGCGTTGGATGGCTCGTGTGTGCCGAACGCTGCTGGCTTTTCGGGGTTGTTTTTCTTCGCTCATCCAGCAAAGTTTACCCGAATCACTCCACTTTCTTGCTTGACAGGTTATTAATGTGCTTAACTTGTGACCGATGATCTAAAAGGTTTTTATGAAGGCAGCTTAATATATGGAAATAGATTTAGAAATTCTAATTTTCAAAACTTAATAAAACTTGATCGAGTCAGAGATGAGATGCTAATAAAGTCACCTGATTTTATTAGAGAAAACCTGGGACTCATTCTACATAACGATAAGGACTTTTACGAGAAGTTACAGCAACTTGACATCAAGAAATATGGTCAAGATGTTGGATTAAGTGGAAACTTGTTCTACTATCACAAGGCGGAAAACCGTGTAAGCCAATTTCATATGTCTACAGGTGAAAATTTGCTTATCAGTATTCTCAATTCTATTAATCTCCGCAATACAGATCGTGAAAATCTAGATAAGCCATGTATACTACTTCTTGATGAGATTGAGATGGCTCTACATCCCTCATCATTAAAAAGATTGATGTTTTTTCTGCAAGACATGTCAAATCAGTACAACTACGCGATATATTTTTCGACTCATTCGATAGAACTCATAAGCGGAATAGACCCAGATAACATTTATTTCCTTGATCGCCACTCCAACAATACATTGGAAGTGCTTAACCCGTGCTATCCTGCATATGCAACAAGAATCCTATATGATCATACGGGATACGACAATGTTATATTGGTGGAAGACGATCTGGCAAGCGAATTATTAAAGAGATTGCTTCGCAAACACTCCCTACTGACAAACAAATTAGTGCATGTGTTACCATGCGGAGGTTACAGCAACGTTATAAGATTAGCCAAAGATGTTGTGAATAGCAACTTATTAGGAAAGATATCGAAAATTGCCATCATTCTAGATGGAGATGTTAGAGATGCTGCTCAGAAATTTGCTTCTGAAAACAATATCTCAAACAATATTCCGTTAAATTTCTTGCCCATTCAAAGTTTAGAAAAGTACTTAAGAGAAAATTTGTATGTCAATGTAGATCATAAATTATTTAGATTGCTCAATGACTACATATTTCATCAAACAAGCCTCACGAAAATCCTTGATGATTATAGAGGTAGTGCAGAATCTAAAAATGATGTGAGCGGTAAGCGACTGTACTACAGGATTGACGCTGAACTACGTCAACGGAATAAGAATCGGGCTGAAATAATTGAAATGATAATTGACTACCATTTTGATAATAAAGATGAACAAATGCAAAAAATTGTGACGTTTCTAAAAGATCAATTGCAGTGAACTATCAAACCCATCGTAAAGCGCGGGTTAACAAATCGTGAAGTGGACTGCTGGGCGAAAAAAACCTAATATTTTGGCGCAGCCATCTGCGGGGAATCAAGCATCAGCTTAGAACGAAGCGGGGCACTTCATCCAACGCTTCGTCTTCGTTCGGACGATGGTACTGTCCTCACTCCGCTCAGCGCGAAGAATTCTCCAATCTCTAATTCTCTAATCTCTTATTCACCAATTCCCACAACCGATTCGAATTCAGCGGAATTTCCAAAATTTCAAAATCTACATCATGCAAAGCATCTTCCAACGCCTGTGCAAACAGCGGACCGACGGGGATCGCGCCCGCTTCGCCCGCGCCCTTCACGCCCATCGGGTTGAGCGGCGAAAGCGTTACGCCATGTCCCGTTTCGATGCGCGGCACATCCAGGCTCGTGGGCAGGTGATAATCCATGAACGTGCCGTTGAGCAGCTGCCCGTTTTCGTCGTAGGCGAGGCGTTCATAAAAGGCGTTACCGATTCCCTGCGCAACACCACCGTGAATTTGTCCATCGAGAATTAGAGGATTAATCACTTTGCCGCAATCGTGCACGACGAGATATTTTTGGATGTGGATCTGCAACGTCTCGGGATTGACCTCCACGATCATGGCGTGGATGCCGCTGGCAGTGGCGCCTCTTTCTGGACCGAAATAGCTGGTCGCTTCCAAACCAGGCTCTGTCCCAGGCTTGACCGCGCCGCGCATCGGATTCGCCTTGCCCGCCAGTTCACCCAGCGAAATGGACATGCGCGGCAGGTCTTGCACTTTGACCATGCCATCGGCGAGTTCGAGTTCATCTTCGGGCGCGTTGAAATGTTCGGAGGCGAGTTTGAGAATTTTCTTGCGGACAACTTTCGCGGCGTCATTGATGGCATTGCCCGCAACGACCGCGCCGCGGCTGGCGAACGTCCCCGCGCCCCAATAGAACTGGTCGGTATCGCCTGTGACGACATCGATTTGATTTACGTCCACGCCGATTTGCTCCGCGACAATCTGCGCAAAACTCGTGAAGTGACCCTGTCCCTGCGTGCCAACGCCCGTGACGACCGAGACTCGTCCACTGCTCATCACCTGCACCTTCGCGCCTTCATATGGTCCGATTCCCGTGCCTTCCACATACGCGACGATTCCAATGCCAACGTGTTTTCCCTCAGCACGCAACTTCGGTTGAATCTCGTTGACGAAGTTTGTGTAGCCGATCTTCTCAATCGCTTGATCCAGCAACGGTTCACAGTTGCCGCTGTCATACACAAGCGGAGCAAAATCCTGATAGATAATTTCATTGTTATATGGGAACTTATCAGGCGCGATGAAATTGCGTCGGCGAATTTCGGCGCGGTCAATATTCAATTTCTTCGCAGCGATATCCAATGCACGCTCGATGACGAACACGCCATGTTGACGTCCCGCCCCGCGATAAGGAGTGACTATGGTCTTGTTGGTGAAGACTGCTGTGAATTCACTGTAATAATTTTTGATGTCATACGGTCCGAGCAACGTGCATGAACTGTTGAGCGGCACGGTCAAACCATACGGAGCATATGCGCCTGTGTCGTGCAGAAAGACATCATGCACGCCGAGAATATGACCATCCTTATCGAACGCGATCTCGGCATCGTGGATCTGTCCGCGCTCGTGGGTGGTGGCGACAAAATTTTCGGCGCGATCCTCGATCCATTTGACGGGTCGGTTCAACTTCATTGCCGCCCATGGGACAAGTACTTCCTCTTGATAGAACATCATGATCTTCGGACCGAATCCACCGCCGATGAACGGCGCGATGACTCGGACTTGTCGCTCCGACAACCCAAGCATGCCTGCCAATCCGTTTCGAATCACGACGGGAGCCTGCGTAGTATCCCAGACAGTTAATCGCCCTGCACGCGAATCCCACTCCGCGACGATGCCACGGTTTTCGATGGCGGCGGCGCATCCGTGCTCATAACTGAATCGGCGCTTGATAATTAAGGCGGCATTATCTTTTATAGCCTCATAATCGCCTTTTCTTTGTACAACATTCGCAGCGATATTCGAACCAATCTCTTCATGAATAAGAGCGCTGTCAGGTTGTAGTGCTTTTTCAAGATCAACAACGGCTTCGAGAGGTTCATAGTCCACTTGAATATCAGCCAGCGCGTCTTCGGCGATATAGCGACTCTCCGCCAGCACCATCACAATCGGCTCGCCCGCAAACTTGACCTTGTCCTTTGCCAATGGAACCTGGGTCTTTTCATTAAAGACAATGTTCTCGACAGGTGGGGGCGAAACCAACAACGGACCAGGCTTCCAGTAATCTCCCAGATCGTTCGCTGTGTAAATGGCAACCACACCTTCGCGCTGGATGGCTTGCGAAACATCAATATTATTAATCCGCGCGTGCGCATATGGACTCCGCACAAAAGCAACGTGGAGCATGTTCGGTAAATCCACATCGTCTACGTACAATCCCTGCCCTGTGAGCAGACGCGGGTCTTCGTTGCGCTTTATCCGTTCGCCGAAGTATCGAGTGGTCATGCCAACCTCAATTCTCCCCAATTCTCCAATTCTCTGAATCGAGAAAACTGAGAATTGGAGAATTAGAGAATTTTCCTACGCCCAAGCCACCGCCCTGCAAAACGCTGCCTCGCCGCCTTTGAACTTCCACGGGAAGACGCCGAGCGTGATACGCTTGTTGTGTAATTCCTTCAAGCCAATATCACCGCCGAGATTCTCCACATGGATGCAATCGTGCGGGAACAAGGCATTGTGCGTTAACTGGTAGGCTGAATCAGGAAACAGCACATCCATTTGATCTTCGCCAAATTTTTTCACAGTCTTCGCGCGGACTTTCTGCCAATGTTCCAATCCACCTTTGCCGAGGAAGCGACCGATGGGCAGGTTCATCGGGTGGTCGGTGGAGATCATATCCACGCCCCAGATGTGGAGTTTCTTTTTCAACAGCCAGTCACAAATGCTGAAATGAGGACCTGGGTGACGCTGAATATATCTTTCTTCATCTCCAGTAGGGCTAAAAAAGGAGTATTTATGCCAACCCGTATGGATGAAAAGAATATCGCCTTCATGCACATCTGCGCGCTTTTCTATATCTTCAGGTGTGAACATGCCGAGGTCATCAATCATGTCACTTAGATCCACAATGACCCCAGGTCCATAACACCACTCGATGGGGATTTGGTCAATTGTCTTTCCGTTGGTGACAAAATGCTTTGGCGCATCCAAATGTGTGCCCATGTGATTGGATGTCATGATGTACTGTGCATTCACACCTTGTTCCGATTTACGCTTGATGTATTTGACTTCAAATGGCGGATAGAAAGGCCAGAACGAAGCATCGGCATTCAAGTCTTGCGATAAATCATAGATTTTGGTCATGGTTTCTCCTCTTTAAATGTTGTATTTTTCTGCAAAAGCAAGAAGTGCATCTTCAAATATCTTCAACGGCGGTCTCACCAACCCTGCCCCCACCTGACCGACGCCCGCATTCTTGTGAGCAATCCCCGTGTTGATGCGCGGCGCGATTCCCAACTCAACGACTTTACGAAGATCAATCCCCGTGGGTGTGCCGCGAAAATCAAGGACGGGCATTGTAAAATATTTACTCTCCGCAAACGTAATCTCATACATTTCAAGCGTGGCGTTGACCGCGTCTTTCGGCGTGCCGCCAACGAATGTCACAATGGCAGGTGCGGTCGCCATAGCGAATCCGCCGATGCCTGCGGTCTCCGTGATGGCACTATCACCAATATCAGGGTTAGCATCATCTTGCGAGAAACCAGAAAAGAATAATCCAACGGGGATTTCAGCAGGCGCGGTGAACCATTGTTTTTCGCCAAGCCCACTCACGCGGATTCCAAAGTCCGTGCCGTTGCGTGCCATTGTTGTGACAATCGTACTTCCCTCCACACCATGCGCCGCATCAGTCATTGCCTTGCAAGCCGCCATAACCGGGTTCAATACGCTTAATGCATTGTCGCCGATGAATTGCAACACTTCTGACTCCGCCGCGTTATCCTTCACGACTTTCGCAATCAATGGCGATATCAATTTCAAATAAATCAGCGATCCTGCTTTATTACGGTTGTGTCCCTCATCGCCCATGTGCAGCGCTTCCGCGATCAGCGCGCGCAGGTCAATACCGTTGGATTGAGCGAGTGCATCAGCCAGAGCCGTGCCCAGTACATTGTTCATCCAATGCAACTTCTTCAACACATCATCACTAAACGCGCCGTAACGCAAAACCTTTCCATAGCCCTCATTCAAATTGGAAAAGGATTTATTTCCGTGCTCGGCATTTTCGACCACATAGACTTTCATCGAAGCGGATGTGACTCCCGCCATTGGTCCGACTGTGCCATGATGATGACACGAGTCAAATTCGACCTCGCCTCTTTCTACCATGGGGGTTGCTTCTGCCTCCGATTTTGCAATTCCCTCGAACAGCATCGCCCCGATGATCGCCCCCCGCAGCGGACCGGACATCCGCGCCCACTCAATTGGCGGACCCGCGTGTAAGAACAAGTTATCCTTCATCCCAGGGATAACATCACGCGCAGTTGCGACGGCTTTCAGAATCGGGCGCGCTTCCATCATGCGATTGACGGCAGTTTGATTCGCTTGATCAATATCCATGCTCATTTTTTCATCCTTGTTAGAAGAGATGCTAACTTCTCATTTCCACCCGCGGGCGGACGCCACTCTACGTGGACAGCTTGAGCTCCTTGGGAAATGAGGCTGTCATAAAAGGATTCCAGTCCCACATTGATGGCAGCGAGTGGTTGTTTTAACTGATCAAGATTGACAGGGGTGAACTCGCTCTTTTTGTTGGAACCAAATCGTAAACTAATATGTTCAACTGCTTCAGTTGCAGTACGGAAAACTGTCATGCCTCCATCTTTCAACTGGTCAATTTGAGATTGAAGATTTTGCGGGTCATCGTCTGTGCCAATCACAATCGCTACAAACTCCAATTCTCCAGTTCTCGTCTCTCGGATTTCTTTAATCACGGGTATTAATTCTCCCGCAGGATTTATGTGCGAGCCTTCGCCAAGAACAACGTCGAATAAGATCATCCCAACCTGTTCATCTGCGGCTTCCTGCTTCATGCGGCGAATTCGCAGATCGTTATCGATCATCGGATGCAAACGTCCGACCATGAAAAATTCATCACCGAGGTCAATGATGGTGTGGGCGCGGCTATGGAGGGGATCTTCGAGTAATTGGTAAGTAGTAATTGGGGCGTTCGAGTAGATGGGAGAAATACTCGCTTGTAGACCCAGCAACGTTTCATAGGCAAGTGTTCCACCTGAGAATAGACCGCGCACAAAACGAGAATTGGAGGATTGGGGAATTCTCGAATCCTCCAATTCTCCAACAGAAATTTCCGCCGCCTCGCTCAAACTGATCGCAAACCGCAAATTGCCGATCTTCCGTGCAGGCGGTGGATAACCGATGAAATAAATGACAATAGGTTTGCCCGTTTTTTGTGCAGCAGAGATAAGACTTGTTGCTATATCAGGTGATGGCGGTTTGGAGATGAGCACGATGACTTTCGTATCATCATCCCGCGCCAAAACATCAAGTGCTTGCTGGGCTGTGATCGCACCGACATCGGATTTCAAATCCCGCCCGCCTGTGCCAATGGCGTGGGAAATGCCCGAACCAAGATTATGGATGTGGGCAGTTACGGCTTGAGTACCAGTCCCAGAGGCTCCCACTATACCGATGGAGCCGCGGCGGACGCGGTTGGCGAATCCCAGCCCAATGCCGTTGATGATGGCTGTGCCACAGTCGGGTCCCATCACGAGCAGACCTTTTTCACGCGCAGATTTTTTTAGTGCTATTTCATCTTCAAGTGAAACATTGTCACTGTAGAGGAAAACATGTTTACCGAGTTCAAGCGCTTCCCGTGCAACGCCTGCCGCATAACGCCCTGGGACTGAGATCAACACCCAATTGGCTTCTGGCAATTGCTTGACGGCGGCGCTCAAACTACGCGGACGGAAATCCTGCGAAACGCTGGATGATTTTCGGCGGGCGAGTAATTCGTCCACTTTGCCAATGGCATCGGTTGCAGAATTTTCAGTATCAGCTTTTACCACGATGAGTAAATCGTCAGGGTTGGCAGAGATGGAATCGGGTAAAAGATTGTTCGTAGCAAGCAAATCACGATTGGCTTGTGTTGCCATCACAACGCCCGCGTCCAACACGCCGGGTAATTCTAATAGCCCACGCTGAAGCTGCATCAGCACCACTGAGTCGTAATAAGTACCTGCACGGACGTTCCACTTGATGACGGTCATATCTTTCGCACAACCTTTTCAATATCTTCTGCTAGCGCAAGCAGAGATTCATCCGAATTCCATTTGCCGACAAGTTGCAACCCCATCGGCAGACCATCTTCCGTTTTTGTCGTTGGAATATTAATAGCGGGAAAACCGATCTGCGTCCACGGCAGGCACATGACCGGGTCTCCTGTGCTTTCAAGACCTTTCGGGGCGGGACCGATTGTCGGAGGGCAAATCCATAGATCAATGCTGTTGTCGTTCATGGTCTGGGATATTTGGTCGCGGAATACATCGCAGGCGGTAAAAGCATCTTGCAACTGCGAGACGCTAATGGCTTGACCGCGTCTGATGAGTTCAGTGAATTTGGGTGAATAAAGATTCTCGTATTTCTTAAACCAGTCCGCGTGAACATGCGCAACTTCAGCGGACATGATGACATCCTGACGGCTTCTGATTTCCTGGAAATCATCCATGACCTGGATGTGGTGTAGCTCGTATCCGGCGTCGGCGAGGGAATTGCATATTGCGTTGAAGCAGGTTAGGGCGTAGTCTGAAGCGGAAGCAAGGTACGGCCCATCGGGAATCCCAAGCGTCGGTTTTCTATCCAGCGCAGTTGAGTCATCCCAATCCTTATATAAAGAGGCAGCGACCTGTTTTGCAGTAGAAACATCGGGGGTAAAAAATCCGACATGATCGAGCGATGGCGAAAGTGGAATAACGTCATTCCGTGATATGCGATCATAGGTGGGTTTCAGACCAATCACACCGCAGAACGCAGCGGGTCGAATGATCGAGCCAATGGTTTGTGTTCCCAATGCGATGGAACATAAACCCGCCGCGACCGCTGCCGCCGACCCGCTGCTCGAACCACCCGGAGTGTGTTCAGGGTTATGCGGATTACGCGTGGGACCCGGTGAGAAATAAGCAAATTCAGTGGTGACCGTTTTGCCCATTATCAATGCGCCAGCATTTTTAAGTCTTGTAACACTTTCAGCTTCTATACCTTGAAGTTCTTCGGATGGTAAACGAGACCCTGCATGTGTGACAAATCCATCCACATGAAAAATATCTTTAATGCCCGCCAGCATTCCATACAAGGGTGGGCGAGTGATCATATCGGGATACTTTGAGACCAACGCTTCTGACTCTTTGTGTAAACGACCAAAACGATCCGCCTCAGGGATAAATGCAAGGATGGACGGTTCGCGTTCAATATAACGAGCTTCCACCTGTGAAAGAAATTCAGGCAAGGTCAGATCGCCAGAGCGCAAAGGCTCTATTAACTTATCGTCGGTCATGATCGCCAATCTCCAATCTCTAATTCTCCAATGACTATTTACCAACTATCTCATCTTCTCTGCCGCAAGTTTGACCGCATCCACAATATGTTGATAGCCTGTACAGCGACAGAGATTGCCTGAAAGCGCGTGACGGATCTCATCTTCGGTTGGTTTCGGATTTTGCTTCAAAAACGGAACGAGGGTCATTAGAATGCCGGGTGTACAGTAACCGCACTGCAAGCCATGCGCTTCCCAAAAGGCTTGTTGAATCGGATGGAGTCCACCGCCCCCCTCGGTCCCCCCATAAAGGGGGGATGCTGTTGCCAAACCTTCGACGGTTGTGATGTTGTGACCATCTGCTTGCACGGCAAAGATCAAGCAAGAGCGCATCGACTCACCATCGAACAGAATCGTGCAAGCGCCGCAGACTCCATGTTCGCATCCGACGTGCGTGCCTGTCAGCCCAAGCTCGTGACGCAGGAAATCACTGAGCAATATTCGCGGCTCCACTTCGCGCTTGTATTCTTTTTCGTTGACGTTGATCGTCACAGGAAATGATTGGGTCATTGCAAATTTTCCTCCGCTCGCTGCATGGCTTGCTTCAATGCTTTTTTTGTCAACACGTTTGCCAAATGACGCTGAAACTCCGGTGAGGTGTGGACGTTTCCATACGGATTGATCTCCTGCTCGCTCGCCATAGATGCAGCGGATTCGATCAACGCATCGCTCAACTTTTCTCCCCGCAAAACATTCGCGGCTTCTTTCGCATCCACAGGTCCATCCCCGGCGTTCAAATAGACCAGCTTTGCTTGTTTGCATTTTCCGTCTTCCAAAGTAACGAGCGCTGCAACTCCCATCAAGGCATAATCGCCCGCGCGCGGCGCAACTTCCATGAACGACCAGCCTGTATGTGACGGCATGAAGGGTAGTTCGATCTCGACCAGAATTTCATCGGGCTCAAGTGCAGTCGTGAACATGCCAGCAAAAAAATCCTTGGCATCGATCCAACGCTCGCCCGAAATATTTTTTGCTTTCAATCTTGCATTCAATGCCAGCATTAACACCGGTAGCTCCGCGGCTGGGTCGGCGTTGACGATGCTTCCGCCAATGGTGCCGCGGTTCCGAATTTGCGGATGCGCAATAAATGGAGTTGCTTCTGTCAGAAGCGGAATATGTTTTGCAATGGATGCATCAAATTCCAGGTGCCTTTCACGCGTCATCGCTCCAATGCGGATGGTTTGTCCTTCTTCGCGGATAAAGCTCAACTCCGGGAGTCGATTCAAATCGACCAAAACACTTGGCTGGACAATGCGAAAATTCATCGCAGGCACCAGGCTCTGTCCGCCCGCGAGTATCTTGGTATCGTCAGCTTTTTGACTCTTCAATTCCAATGCCTGTTCGAGCGAATCGGGAACATGATATTCAAAGGGAGCTGGTTTCATGAATACGCCTCATAAGTGTTATCTCATTGCGAGGGCGTTAGCCCGAAGCAATCTTATCTTTCACTGAGAATTGGGGATTAGAGATTGGAGACTGCTGCGCTTCTTTCTCAGCCGATACCTGCTCCTGTTTTCGATGGGCTTCCACCACCTCTGCTATGATCGCTAACGCGATCTCCTCCGGTGACTGCGCGCCGATGTCCAAGCCGATGGGCGCATGCAAACGTGAGAGCTGTACTTCGCTCATACCATCGTCTAATAGTCTTTCACGTCGTTTTGCATTTGTGGATTTGCTTCCCAGCGCCCCCACATAAAATGCTGGACTATCCAATGCGATCTTCAAAGCTGGGTCATCTAGTTTTGGGTCATGTGTCAACATCGCGATAGCCGTTGAGCATGTTACCTTGATTTGACCAAATGCATCCTCAGGCCAGTCCTGGATGAGTTGATCGACATTTGGAAAGCGCTCCTTGTTCCCCCATGCTTTGCGTGGGTCGATGACAACTGTCCGATAACCCAGAGTCTTCGCCAGCGAATTTAATGAGACGGCAATATGAACTCCGCCAACAATTATCAGCGTCGGAGACGGCAAAATCGCTTCGAGGAAAATTTCCACATCATTATTCAAAACAACGCGACGTGAGATGCCGCTAGTTAAAATCTCATTTCCCAGCATCAAAGCAGTTTGATCCCATTTACCAAGTGTACCTGTTACATGACCATCTTCGTGAATCAAGATCTCACGACCCAGAATTTCGTCCTGTCCACGTATTACGGTGACGGCGACTGCCTGTTCTTCATTTTCAATGATAGAACGTAATTCCTCAAATAAATTCTTGTTTAGCGGTTTGACGAAGATATCGATGCTTCCCCCACATGCCAGACCAACTTCCCAGGCGATTTCATCTGCCACACCGAAATGCAAAAGCTGAGGTCGATTCGTTTTCAGCGATTCGATCCCAGCTTCAAAAACTGCGTTTTCGACACATCCGCCGCTGACCGAGCCGCAAATCTGCCCATTGGATGTGAACGCCATTTTAGCTCCGGCGCGACGTGGGGATGATCCCCAAGTTTGCACGACGGTAGCCAGCGCAATTTGAGCACCGTCCTTTTGCCAGCGATCTACGTCAGCCAGGATATCGTGCATAGAAATCGACCAGCCTCCCGGTCAGACCGAGGCGTCCGCGGTCTCAATCCGTTTGCGAACCTCGTCGTAAAACACGCCTGCTAACTTCTGCGAGACGGGCACCATCAAACGGGAGACGAGACTTGCCAGTTGCCCAGAGACGTTAATGTCTGCTGTCCAATGTACGAGCGTGGAATCATCTGGTCCATCAGTGAGACTCATTTCGCTGAGGGCATCTGCCGCGCTGCCAGTTGCCGTGCCATGCGCTTTCAGTTTCGCACGGTTGGGTTCATCCAATTCAAGAATGTCCACTTCCCCACTGAACCGGGCTTTGACCGAGCCAAGCCCAACCGATACCACTCCGTGATAACGTTTCATTTCCTCGATGGTTTCGATTTTCTCGATCCCAGGCAGGCACTGTCCGATCTGATTGGGGTCGGTTAGAAAATCCCAAACCTTTTTCCGTGGTGCATGAATTGCGACGTCACCTTTTAATAACATCAACACTCCCGAGAAAACGAACAGAGATCGAATTTATTAGATAGTTAGGATCAAGTTTATATCATTATAACTCATGCAAATGTTTATTATGTAAATTTCCGCCATAAAAATATGCGCCAAGCGAGCGAATCAAGTTGCAATCATTCGATCTGTCAATTCAACTGCAAGCCCGATATACGTTTCAGGCGAAAGAGATTTCAATTTTTCGCGTGTCGCAGCATCCACATTGATCGAATCGCACCATGCTTTGTAATCGGCTTCGGTGAGGACTCGTCCGCGGGTTTGTTCTTTCAACGATTCGTACGCGTCGGGTTTGCCTGCCGCGCGCAGGATGGTTTGTGCGCCTTCGGAGACGACTTCCCAATGGGCATTTAACTCGGCTTTGAGTTTTTCCTCATCAGGAGCAATGCGCTTCATTCCGCGCTGGAAGTTGGTCCATGCTAACAGGCTGTGACCCAACGCCGTACCAAACGTGCGGCGGACAGTTGAATCGGACAAGTCTCTTTGCAAGCGAGAGACTGTCAACTTTTGGGCATAGTGATTGAAGAG
>JACPVC010000277.1 GCA_016191955.1 Chloroflexota bacterium | reverse complement strand
TGCGCCTGCGCGTTTGATCGAAGTCAATGTTTCGAGCGTGACCCTGGCTTCATCCACCCAGCCGTTCGCGGCGGCGGCTTTGATCATCGAATATTCACCGCTGACGTTATACGCCGCCATCGGCAGTTCGGGATACGCATCCTTCACTACATGGATCACATCGAGATACGCCAGCGCGGGCTTTACCATCAACATGTCCGCGCCTTCTTCCACGTCCAACGCGGCTTCGCGTAAGGCTTCGCGCACATTGGCAGGGTCCATCTGGTGAGACTTTCTGTCGCCGAATTTTGGCGCGCCCTCCGCCGCATCGCGGAATGGACCATAGAACGACGACGCATACTTCACGGCATACGACAGGATCGGCAAATTTTCATAGCCTGCAAAATCCAAGCCTTCGCGAATCGCCGTCACCATGCCATCCATCATGCCGCTTGGTGCAACAATGTCCGCGCCGCATTCAGCGTGCGAGATCGCCACCTTCGCCAGCACATCCAACGTCGGGTCGTTCAACACGTAGCCTTCGGGCAGTTGCAAGCTCGGACGGGGCTTAGCTCCGTCCTGAACATTGAGGATGCCGCAATGCCCATGGTCGGTATATTCACACAAACACACATCTGTCACTACAACCATCTCTGGGATTTCTTTCTTGATCGCGCGAATTGCCTGTTGGACAATTCCATCTTCCGAAAAGTTCTCCAGCCCGATCGGATCCTTCTCTTTGGGGATTCCAAACAGGATGACAGCGCTCACACCCGACTTTGCGGCTGCTTCTGTTTCTCGAACCGCTTCCTCCACTGACAGTTGATACACGCCAGGCATCGAGCCGATGGCAGTTCGTCCCGTTCCATGCCGCACGAAGAGCGGATAAATAAAATCGCGCGTGTTGAGTTCCGTCTCACGCACCATCGCACGGATGGCGGGGTTGGCGCGCAAACGACGTGGACGATGGACGACAGACGATAGACGACTTTTGGTTTCAAGTTCAAGTAAGGTCATAATTTCTCCAGGTTCGTAATGGCTTCGATCAGCCCCTCGGTTGTATATTCTTTTGCGGTGACAATATTCTGAAAACCTTCAGCGCGTACTGCTTGCTCGGTGATGGGACCGATACAGGCAAACAAAGGATTGTTCGGTAAGTTAACTGGATCAAGTTTGTTTTGCTTTGCGATGGCAACGAAATTTTGAACTATCGAAGCGCTGGTGAAGGTGACCACATCCACGCCAGATTTCAAAGCATTGAGTCCGTCCATATCCACTTCTGTAGGGAGAGTTTGATATACCACGATCTCGTGCGCGATTCCACCTGCATTCGAAATTGCTGCGGGTAATTCCTTGCGCGCGATTTCTGCTCGGGGCAGTAGAACCCATTTATTCGTCAAGTCACCCAACCCAGGCAGGATGGCTTCGGCGATATATTCATCGGGAACAAAATCGGGTTCTATATTGTGTTTGCGTAAAGCGTCGGCTGTTTTTGGTCCAATGGTGGCAATTTTTAATTGATGGTGTAGGGGCGAAGGGGCGAAGCATGCTTTGTCCCTACGCTTCGACCCCGCAAGATAATCGAATACAACATCCACGGCATTCACCGATGTAAATACCACCCAGGCATAACAATGCAATTGATCGAATGCCTTATCCAAAGCAATATTATTTTCAATGGGGCGGATTTCGATCACAGGGAAATAAATCGGCTCAAAGCC
>JACPVC010000287.1 GCA_016191955.1 Chloroflexota bacterium | reverse complement strand
GAAGGGCTTGCATGTAGCCAGTTCGGAGATTAAGAATGCCCGGTTGTTTGCTACGTCCTTTGGCAGTTGCAGTTTCGATGAACCCCGCGAAGATTTACAAAATCTAGGAATATTGTAGGTCACGCTAAGTGCCCCGTAGGGGTATGCAGCGTGACAGATACCATGATTATGTCATGCTGAACGAAGTGAAGCATCTTTACGATTATCTCAGAGACCCTTCGCTGTCGCTCAGGGTGACACAAAAGGTGAATCAATGCCACTTCTCGAAGTCCATCCTGATTCTGATTTCCCGATCCAAAACCTGCCGTATGGAATTTTTTCCACGCAGGCAAATCCCAATCCGCGAGTAGGTACAAGAATTGGCGATTTTGTTGTTGACTTGTCCCTGGTTGATAACGAAAATCTTTTTGACAAGCGATATGGTTTCTTTGCTGACTCGTCTCTGAATCGATTTATGTCCGCGGGGCGCGAGGTGTGGCGGGAAATCCGTCAGCGGTTGATGAGGCTGCTGGGGGAGGAACAGGCGTCGCTTAAGAAAGAAGCGTTGATCCCCGTCAGCGAAGTTCAGATGCATTTGCCAGTCGAGATCGGCGATTACACCGACTTTTATGCGTCGCGCGAACATGCTACGAATGTGGGCATTATGTTTCGCGGAAAAGAAAATGCGCTTATGCCAAATTGGTTGCATCTGCCGGTTGGCTATCATGGGCGTGCGAGTTCGCTGGTGCTCACAGGCACGGATGTCGTCCGCCCGCGCGGGCAGGTGAAGCCAAAGGATGCACCGTTGGAATATACGGCATCGCGCCAATTAGATTTTGAGTTGGAGATGGGATTCTTTGTTGGCACAGGGAATGAGCTGGGTGAACCGATCTCAATTGACGATGCACACGAACATATTTTTGGCATGGTCTTGCTCAACGATTGGAGCGCGCGCGATATTCAGGCGTGGGAGTATCAGCCGCTGGGACCGTTCCTTGCGAAAAATTTTTCCACGTCGATCTCGCCCTGGGTGGTGACGATGGATGCACTCGAACCCTTCCGTGTGCAGGGACCCAAACAAGACCCCGCGCCTCTTCCTTATCTCGCATCTGATTCTGCAAGTGGATATGACATCCATCTCGAAGTGACTCTGCAATCTGCCCACATGGACAAGCCGCAGACCATCAGCCGCTCGAACATGAAATATCTTTACTGGAGCATCGAGCAGATGCTTGCACATCACACCATCACCGGCTGCAACATGCGCCCCGGTGACTTGTGCGGGACGGGCACCATCAGCGGACCGACCGCAGATAGCTATGGCTCCCTGCTCGAATTGACCTGGCGCGGTGAAAGACCGATTCAGTTGCCGGACGGCGAAGAACGTAAATTTTTACAGGATGGGGATACGCTGACGATGAAGGGGTATTGTCAGGGCGATGGCTATCGCATCGGCTTTGGTGAAGTGACGGGGAAGATTCTTCCGGCTTTGAAATGATGTCACCCTGAGGGAGCGTTCTTCGCGACTGAAGGGTCTCTTACTCCGGGAGTAGAGGTCCTTCGCTATCGCTCAGGACGACACATCTCATTTTCCCCGCGTAGCGATTGCCGTTGCCGCGGCTCTCGTATGGACATCCAACTTCTCGAAAATAGCCTTCAAATGCCGCTTGACCGTGTTGGTCGTGATGACCAACTTCTCTGCAATCTCTTTATTGGTCATTCCCTGCGCGAGCAACTCCAACACTTCGCGCTCGCGGTCGGTGAGGACGCTTAATTCATCGGAGACTTGGCTTGCGCTTTTTGTGTCTGCCAGAATGCGTTTGAAGACGGTGCGATTGAAAGCCTGCTTTTCGATGTAAGCGGAAATGGAATGCTCGCTGTAGATACGCTGAATTTCCTCCGGCTCGGAGAGCCCGCTGACGACGATGGTGGGGATGTGATGCCCCTGCGTGATCTTCAGCAATTGCAAACCGTCGAGGTTTTGCGTCCCGCGCAGAGATAAGTCCACGATGGCGAGCGAGAATTTATCTTTTCGCAGCAAGCCAAGCGCTTCGCCGAAGCTGGCGCACGCTACAGGTTGAAATTCTGATTCGTTGAGCAGGTCTTCGATGATGCTGCGCCAACCGGCATCGTCGTCCACGATGAGAGCTTTCGGGGAGATAACTTTTTGAGAAACAGACTCAGGCTTCGGGTCCGGGGGTGAGGCGGGGGGGTGATCCGTTCCGGGCGCGCTGATCAGGATCCGCTGGATAACTTCCCTGAACTCACTGCGTTTGAAACTTTCTTTGCGTAGGAAGGTGAAGGCGTTGTATTCCGTCAGCGCTTTGACGGCGATCTCGACGGTGGCGAAACCGGTTAATAGAATGGTGCGGCAATTCGGGTCGAGGCGGCGGACGGCGTCGAGCACGCGCAAACCGTCCTGATTGTGATGGTCGCTGGCGGAGAGCGAGAGATCGACCACAGCCAGCCGGTGCGGATTCGCCCTGAGCGCGGCGGCGGCTTCATCCACCGTGCTGGCGGTATCCACATCGAAGCCCTGGTCGCTGAGCATCTCGCTCAAGATGCCTTGCCACGAGTTATCGTCATCGACGATGAGGGCGCG
>JACPVC010000286.1 GCA_016191955.1 Chloroflexota bacterium | reverse complement strand
TTGGGTTTACCGTGAGCTGGTCTTCTTCATGGTCTGGCGTGATGTGAAAGTGAAATACAAACAAACTCTGCTTGGCATGGCATGGGCTGTCATTCAACCCGTCATGACCATGCTCGTCTTCACCTTTCTCTTCGATAAAGTCGCCAAGCTTCCTACCGAAGGCATTCCCTATCCCGTCTTTTCGTTTACCGCGCTTTTGCCGTGGGGGTTGTTCGTCACCGCGCTTAATCAGGGCAGCCGCGCTTTGGTGGCTCATCAGAACATGGTGACGAAAATTTATTTCCCGCGTCTGATCCTTCCGACCGCTTCGGTCTTTGCGGGCATGGTGGACTTTGCCATCGCATTCGTGATCCTTGTGATCCTGATGTTTTACTATCAAGTCACCCCCGCCTGGCATTTGGTTTGGACGCTTCCACTTTTTCTTTTGCTTGCGATTGTGACCGCGCTTGGAGTTGCGCTCTGGCTTTCGGCGATCAACGTTCAGTATCGTGACGTAAACCAAGCCCTCCCGTTTCTGACTCAGTTTTGGCTGTTCGCTACACCCGTGGCTTATTCTGCCTCTGTGATCTCGGAGAAGTGGCAGGTACTGTATTTCCTCAACCCAATGGCGGGCGTGGTCAACGGTTTTCGCTGGGCACTCCTTGGCACCGGCAACGGACCTGACATTACCCTCTGGGTCTCGACGGGCATTTCGATTTTGATCTTTGTCTCGGGTCTCTTCTATTTTAGAAGCATGGAAAAGACCTTTGCGGATACGATATAGGTTACAGGTTATAAGTTGAAAGTTGCAGGTTTAAAACCTTCAACCTGAAACTTTCAAACAAACATATGACAACTGCTATCAGCGTAAAAAACATCGGCAAGCAATATAAGATCGGCGCGGCGCAGACGAAGTTCCGCTACAACATGCTGCGCGACGTGATCGTGGACACAGTTTCTGCGCCCATTCGTCTGGTGAAGGCGATGATCGGAAAGTCTGACCGGCGCATGAACCAGAATTTTGTCTGGGCGTTGAAGGATGTCTCCTTTGACCTCGAAGAAGGCAAAGTCCTCGGCATTGTAGGACGCAATGGCGCGGGCAAAAGTACCCTCTTGAAAATTCTCTCCCGCGTCACCGAACCGACCGTTGGAACCGTCACCGTGCGCGGACGTGTCGGCTCGCTGCTCGAGGTGGGCACGGGCTTCCACCCCGAACTGACCGGACGCGAGAACATTTACATGAACGGCGCGATCCTCGGCATGAAGCGCTCCGAGATCGACGCGAAATTCGATGAGATCGTGGATTTCTCCGAAGTGACGCAATTTATCGATACCCCCGTCAAGCGTTATTCATCGGGCATGTACCTGCGACTTGCCTTCGCAGTCGCGGCGCATCTCGAACCGGAGATACTCGTCGTGGATGAAGTTCTCGCGGTAGGCGATGCCGAATTCCAGAAGAAATGTCTCGGCAAGATGGGTGACGTCGCCCAGCAGGGACGCACGGTCTTGTTCGTCAGCCACAATATGTCCGCGATTCTGCGTTTGACTCAAGAAGCGATTGTGCTGAATAAAGGTCAACTCATCATGCGCGCGCCTTCACAGGAAGCCGTTGATTTTTATCTTTCATCGGGGCAGTCACAAGCGGGCGAGCGCACTTGGGAGGCGGACGAGGTCCCAGCGGCGAGCCAGCCTTTTACGCCGATCAGTTTGAAGGTCAAAGAAAGAGGCGGGAAGGTCGTGGATACGATCCGCTCCACAGAGACGGTCACCGTCGAGTTCGAATACAAACTTAGTTCCCCTGTCACCGGTCTGCGTGTGGGGCTTTACGTCAGCACCATGCGCGGCGAATATGTCTTCACGTCGTTCGATACGGATACGCCCGCGCTCTACGAAAAATTTGACTCGCGCAACGCGGGTCGTTACATCAGCCGCGCCGAACTGCCCGCCGATATTTTCAACGAGGGGCGCTATACCGTGGGTGTGAACGCGAGTTCGTTCGGCGTACGCCGCTATTTCATGGACGAAAATGCGCTGGCATTCAATGTAGATATTTCCGGTGCGCCCGGCACGCAATGGGGTGAGCCGCGCGTGGGACCGGTGAGACCGAGATTGAATTGGAAGATCGAGAAGATAGATTAGTAAATTGGTAGATTGGTAGGCTGGTGTTCTTCCCCAATTTACCAATTTATCAATTTACCAAATTACTAACATGCCAAAATCAAACCCACTCCGCGAAATCCTGGGCGACCTGCCCCTCACTGCCGAAATCGACTGGATGCTTCGGTCAAAGAATCGTCCACGCAAGGATCACTACAATCTGACGCGCTTGCTGAAATCATTGCCCGCGGCAGTGGAAGTGGTCAAGCCGTTTGCAGAGAAAGCGCCGCGTGGGAAGAAGGTTTTATTCTTTGCCACACTTCATTACTGGATCGAACAGTCTGCTTATCTTGGGTTGGTGCTTGCTGGCATGGGGCATGATGTCACCTTGCTGACCTTGCCATATTCCGAATGGCATAAAGAGAAGGATAAGTTCACCCAGCGTCAGCGTGTGCTGCACACGCATGATGCGCTCAAGGTTCTCTCGCCGTTGGTGAAGCATGTTTCGATGTGGGATATGCAGTCTTCATCGTTTACCGCTCACAACACATTGCACGCTCACGCAAAGAACGGACTCCCCGAAAAGATTCAAGCCGACATCGAGGAAATTTCCCTTTGGGATGTGCAATACACCCTGATGCGCGAAGTAGTGGACATGAACGACGCGGGCGACCGCGCCTTGTATGACCTGCGCGTGGAACGCAATACCTTTGCTGCCAAAGCCGCCCTCGAATGGATGCTGGCGAACAAACCCGATGTGGTATTGATTCCAAACGGCCTGATCCTTGAAATGGGTATCGTCTTCCGCGTGGCGCGTTATCTCGGCATCGATGCGGTCACCTACGAATTCAACGACCAGCGCGAACAGATCTGGCTGGCGCAGAACTCGTCCATCATGCAGCAGGAAACAGATTATCTCGTCGATGCCCGCTGCGGATTGCCTGTCACCGACGAAATGTTTGAGCGCGTTGCAGATTTGGAAAATGCCCGGCGCGGCGCTCGTGTGTGGGGTAAATCAAAAAGACTTTGGCAATATGTCTCTTCGCAAGGCGCGGCAGAGACTCACAAGATGCTCAACCTCGATGACCGCCCTGTGGTGATGCTTGCCGCGAATGTGCTCGGTGACAGCCTGACTCTCGGGCGTGACATCTTCGCCGCTTCGATGACCGAATGGATTACGAAGACCGTTCAATATTTTGCCAAGCGGACGGACGTGCAATTGGTTATCCGTGTGCATCCGGGTGAAAAATTGGTGCCGCAAGCCAAGTCGATGGGGACGGTGGTGAAAGAGGCGTTGCCTGAACTGCCCAACCACATCCACGTTATCGGTGCGTTGGATAAGATCAACACTTACGACCTGATCGAAATCGCCGATGTTGGCTTGGCGTACACCACCACCGTCGGGCTTGAAACCGCGATGAATGGACGTCCCGTCATTTCTTGCGGGCAGACGCATTACCGTGGGCGCGGCATTACGATTGACCCGAACACGTGGGACGAATACTACGCCACGCTTGAAAAAGTATTGGGTGATGTCCCTGCCCATCAGATGAACGAAAAGCAAATCGAATTTGCGTGGAATTATGCGTATCGATTCTTCTTCGAATATCCGCGTCCCTTCCCGTGGCGCTTGATGAACTTTTGGGATGATCTTGAAGTCTGGCCCCTCGAAAAAGTTTTGAGCAACGAAGGCATGGCGCAATTCAAAGATACCTTTGGCTTTTTGGTGGGCGAGCCGTTTACGTGGAAATGAACCGGAGTGCGGACTTCAGTCCGCAAATATACTGAACGCAAATATGCTAAACGCGGACTGAAGTCCGCGATCCGTTAGGATGATATGACCAACGACACCAAACAAAAAGTCCGTGAGTTTTATGATGAGATCGGCTGGATGCAGGAAGAGGACGGCAATTATCAGAATGCCCGTTACGAAGACCTGCGCCCCGTCTCGCGCGAATACATCCACAAGACACGTCTGCGCGTGATGAATGGACTCATCCCAACCGGTCGCTTCCTTCTCGACGCCGGGTCTGGTCCCGTCCAGTATGAGGAGTACAAGACCTATTCTGCGGGCTACGAAAAGCGCATCTGCCTGGATATTTCCATTCAAGCCTTGCGTGAGGCGCGGACTCGCATCAGCGACCACGGTTTGTTCGTCGTCGGTGACCTTGCCAATTTACCATTCAAAAAAGACTCTTTCGACGGCGCGGTTTCGATGCATGCCATTCATCATCTCGCTTTGCCTGAACATCCCAAAGCGTATGCCGAAATTCACCGCGTCCTTGCGCCAGGACGCATGGCTGCCATTGTCAACGGCTGGCATAACCCGTTGTTGATCCGCATGGCGGAGCCGCTGATTGGGTTGATGCGTAAGATGTCTGGTCGTTCCGAGAAGAAAAAGAAGGAGTGGCTCAACGAAGAAGACCCCGCCGGGACCTTCGTCCAGAAGATGACGCCCGAATGGCTCAAAAAAGAAATCGGCTCGAAGATGACCGTTGAGATCAAACCGTGGCGCAGCATGAGCACCCGCATCATGCGCTGGTTTGTGCGTCCCTTCGGTGGGCGGACGTTCCTCAAGTTTGTCTTCTGGCTTGAAGGCGTTTTCCCGAAGTTCTTTGCCGAGAATGGGCAGTATCCGTTGATCGTGGTGAAAAAGTAGGCATGTCATTCTGAGCGAAGCGAAGAATCTCTACGCCAATCCCGGAGACCCTTCGCTATCGCTCAGTGTGACACAGCAAAGTGACAATATGTTCTGGAAAAAGAAACCCTTTCCTGAAATCTTATTCCTGCTTTTAATTTCCGCCGTTGTGTACCTGCCGCACATCGGCAATTTGACGTACTTCAAGGACGACTGGTATTACATCTACGATGGCATGCTCGGGGGAGCAAAGATATTCCATGAAATGTTCCGCATCGACCGCCCAGCGCGCGGCTTTTTCTTCGAGTGGTATTACGCGGTGTTCGGACCCAACCCGCTGCCGTGGCATTTGGGAGCGTTCGTTTGGCGGGCATTAGCCGCCATTGGCGCGTTGTGGATCTTCAATATCCTCTGGAAAGAGAACCGCAAATTTAATTTCATTGCCGCGCTTTTGTTTGCAATTTACCCCGGCTACTTCTGGTGGATCAGCGCCATCGAATACCAGCCGATGATCGCCAGCCTCGCCTTGCAGGTCTTTTCAATTGCGTTCACGTTGAAGGCGATTCAACTTAATAATGCTCAAGGCGGCGTCCTCGCCGCCGGGGAAAGTGCCCAGAATGGGTACGGCGGCGGGAGCATTTTAAAAATTAAGAAAGCCGTTTATATCATCGGCTCCATTCTCACAGGTTGGAGTTATATCGCCCTCGTCGATTACGCAATCGGCATGGAAGCCTTCCGTTTCATTGCTGTGTATTTGTTGGTCAATCGTAATTCGCCCAACTTGTTTTGGAGTCGTTTACTTGCTACGGTCAAAGCCTGGGCGTGGACGGTGGTCATTCCACTCGGAATTGCGATCTGGCGCGTATTCTTCTTCACCAACGAGCGCAAAGCGACGGACATTGGTGGTCAGTTAAGTGTATTCCTTGGCAACCCGGTTGCCACCACCATGGATTGGTTCTTCCAACTCTACAACAGCCTTTTAAATCTCAGCGTGTTGGCATGGATTAATCAATTCCCTTCGTTCGTGCAGGCGATGCGTCTGCGCGACATAGGGTTTGGAATTTTACTGGCTGTCATCGTGGTTCTGCTCGTGGTCTTTGCGGAGAGGCGAATCAAACTCTCGGCGGAATCAAAAGATATAAATGGCAATCAGGCTCGGGTCACGAGAGAAGCGTTGATGCTCGGCGGGCTGGGCATGATCCTCGGCGTCCTGCCGGTCGTGATGGCGAATCGGTATATCAATATCTCCGGCTTCTCGCATTATGGGCTGCCTGCGTCGCTGGCGGCGGCGGTCTTCATGGCGGGGGTCGTGGAGATCGTTTCCATTCAACGTGTGCGCATGACGATGTTGTATGCAGTGATCGCGTTTGCCGTGCTTTCGCATTTTGGGATTGCGACGGTGGCGGTGACCGAGGAAACGGCGCTGCAAAAATTTTGGCGGCAGGTGAGTTGGCGGGTGCCCGCGCTTCGCCCCGGCACGACGCTTGTGATTCACTACCCATTGCCCGGCATGGGCGACGGCGGTGCTGCCTTGATGGAAGCCGCAGACGTCATCTATTTCCCTGAGGCGACGGGTGAGATCCCCGTGCATTATCCCGTGTCTGGTCTGACGTTGAACAGCGAGAACCTGCCCGGCATTTTGGAGGCGACGCGCATTGACCAGACGGGCTATCGCAGTCATACGTACACCATCGATTACACCAATGTGTTGGTGATGAGCCAGCCAACCTTGAATTCGTGCGTGCATGTGATGGATGCCGCCCAGCCGTTGATCTCTGAATACGATCCTGTGGATGTGTCGCTGGCTGCGCCGCAATCAAGAATTGAAAATGTGATTGCGGATGCCGAACCCGCTTCGCTGCCTGAATCTATTTATGGAAAAGAACCGGAGCGCGGCTGGTGCAATTACTTCCAGTTTGCGGACTTGGCGGCTCAACTCGGGGACTGGGAGCGGGTCGCTGCTCTTGGAGACGAAGCCATCGCCTTGAGCTTTAGCCCCGAAGACCGCGTGGAATGGTTGCCCTTCCTGAAAGGGTTCGCCATCACTGGCGATGCGGAGACGTTGAAGCAGCTTGCAAAACGTATCGTCGGCGAAAGGTCGATCCGTTTGCAGGCGTGCGAGTTGTTGAGCAACATCGAACAACCGTTGACGGATGATGTGCTCGAAGTGATTGACGTGGACTACTGCAAAGGCTAGGTTGTGATGTCCAGATTCACGGATCAGAACTATCTTACGCAAAGCCAGTACAAGGATTCGAGTAATCTCAATGCGCGGCTTGCGATCCATAAACGCTTTAGTACAAATCCGTACGGGTGGTTCAATTGGGTGTTCGACAAACTGGCTGCACTTCCCGCAGATGCGAATATTTTGGAATTAGGCTGCGGCTCCGGCGAGTTGTGGAAGGAATGCGCCAGCCGAATCCCTGCTGGTTGGGTGCTCACGTTGACCGACCTCTCCGGCGGCATGTTGGATTCGGCATGGCGTAACCTGATCGTAACCGGGCGT
>JACPVC010000285.1 GCA_016191955.1 Chloroflexota bacterium | reverse complement strand
GGGTGGTTATGTAGATACCATTATGCGGAACGAGATCCGTGATAATACGACACAATCCATTCTTGCCAACCCGGCTTTCCGTCAATTATCCTCTGAGGCGCGCGAAAAGTTGATTCAGGAAAAGATCGCGAGTGAGGAGCGGCGATTGGGTCTCGATAAACCCTTTATCAACCGCTCGTTCACATACCTTGCCAATGGACTGACATTAAATCTTGGCCGCGCCATCAACATGAATAGTGACAGCGGCTCGCGTCAGGTTCGCTTGATCCTGTTGGAACGTCTGCCTGCCACTTTGTTGCTTGCGGGTGTAGCGGATCTGATGCTGTTCTTTGGCAGCGTATATCTCGCATTAGGGCTCTCCCGAAAGTATGGGAGTTTTTTCGACAAAATGATCGTTGCCTTATCGCCTACTTCTGCAGCTCCACCCTGGTTCTATGGGATTTTCTTTATCTTGATTTTCGCCGGTATCTTCCATGTCCTACCCTTTGGTGGTCTGGTCGATTCGCCGCCGCCAGATACTTCATTCGGCTATGCGTTGAGCGTTCTGAAGCATCTGATTCTGCCTGCTTCCGCTATTATCGTCAGTTCGTTCTTCTTGAGTGTCTACAATTGGCGTACATTCTTCCTTATCTACTCGAGCGAAGACTATGTGGAAATGGCGAGAGCTAAGGGGCTGCCTTCACGCGATATTGAGCGCCGCTATATCCTTCGACCAACCCTGCCGACGATCATCACGAATTTTGCCCTGCTTGTGATCGGTATGTGGACCGGTTTTACGATCACCGAGACGGTCTTCTTGTGGCCCGGCTTGGGACGTACTTTGTTCCAGGCGATCGGTCTGTATGATACCCCCGTCATCGTTGGGTCGACTATTGTTTACGCCTATATGCTGGGAATCACCGTCTTCACTCTCGATTTTGTTTATGCATTGGTGGATCCTCGCGTGAGAGTTGGTGGAGACGGCAGCCAACAATGAACACTTTTAAAAAATCTTTTCGTGAACTTGTTCGTTACCCGTCTGCCATTATCGGTTTGGTGTCGATTGGCTTTTTGCTGGTCGTTTCGGTATATGCGCTGGCAACTATTCCATATAGTGAAGCTACCAGGTTGTGGCGCGGTGGGGAGGACGTTTGGTATCAAAACCCAAAGTATGCTGCTCCTGCATGGATGAACTACTTTAGCGATGTGAAAAAACCTGTGTCCTTTGCTGTTAGCACGAGGGACGAGAGTATGACCAAAACTGTCGAAACCGCTGCGCAGGGCACATCCACGATCACAATCCTCCATTCATTTGATTATACGTACGATGAATTTCCCCAGGAAATGATCCTTTACTTCGATGGGACATACCAGGACAAGCTGCCTTTCGTTTCGGTGGCTTGGATCATGCCATCTGGGGAGCGAGTTCGTATTGCAGATCTTGCGGTTGATCGCGATCTGACATTCCGCATCTCGCAAGACCAAAAACTGATGAAGAGGCTGCATACCGAAGATGTGCTTCCAGCCCTCTTTATCGAACCCAAGAGCGAAAGTACCGTACCGGTTAAGGGAACGTACCAGCTTGAAATTACCGCAGTAACCTTTGAAGCGAATTCCGATGTCAATGTGGAATTCGTTTTGCATGGAACCCTTTATGGCGCGGCCGGAACCGATCAATATCGGCGCGACCTTATGCTGCCGCTGCTCTGGGGAACGCCAATCGCTCTTGCCTTCGGTCTATTGGCAGCGCTTGGCACATCCCTGCTGACCATGATCATTGCAGCGATCGGCTCATGGTATGGCGGCTGGGTGGATGAATTGATCCAGCGTATCACCGAGATCAACCTTGTCTTGCCCTTCCTTGCCATTCTGATCATGGTCGGTACTTTCTATTCACGCAGTATTTGGGTGATTTTGGGTGTGACGGTTCTGTTGAGTATTTTTTCCGGGGCGATCAAAACCTACCGGGCGGTATTCATGCAGTCCAAGGTTTCGCCTTATATCGAGGCGGCAAGAGCGTATGGGACGACAGACAGGCGCATTATCTTCAGTTACCTGATCCCTCGCATGATCCCGTTGTTGATCCCTGCGTTGGTTTCCTCTGTCCCCGCTTTCGTGTTTTTAGAAGCCTCATTGGCAGTGCTCGGGTTAGGTGACCCCGTTCTGCCGACCTGGGGTAAGATCATCGAAAACGCCTTTGCAGAAGGCGCCCTTTATCGCGGATTGTACTATTGGGTGTTAGAGCCTGCTGCGCTGTTGATGTTGACCGGGTTGGGATTTGCAATGCTGGGCTTTGCACTTGATCGTATTTTCAATCCAAGATTAAGGGACGTATAGATGTCACAGACTAACAACAACCTTCTCCGTATTGAAGATTTGGTTTTGCACTTTGGCACCACACGCGGTTCCGTCCAGGCAGTGGACAAGGTGAATTTTGGTCTAAACGCAAATCAAGCGGTTGTCGTTCTGGGGGAATCCGGCTGTGGTAAGAGTTCGCTTGCCAAAGCTATTTTGCGCCTTTTGCCCAGGAACGTTGTCTCATATTCCGGGCGTATCTACCTTGACGGGAACGATGTCATGAAGTTGAACGATGAGGACTTCCGTCAGAATATTCGCTGGGCTTCCATCTCGATGGTTCCCCAGGCTGCGATGAACTCGTTAAACCCGGTCATTCGCGTGGGGGATCAGGTTGCGGAGCCTGCCATCATTCACCTGGGCGTCAGCAAACAGGATGCGGTCTCCCTGGTCAAGAAGATGTTCCAACATGTGGGCGTGCCGGAAGATTTCATCAACCGTTATCCGTTCGAGTTAAGCGGTGGGATGCGCCAGCGTGTTGCAATTGCCATGGCGCTCGTCACCTCTCCCAATCTGATCATTCTTGATGAGCCAACCTCCGCCTTGGATGTGTTGACTCAGGCAAGCATCTTCAACGTTTTGAAGCGCCTCAAAGGTGAACTGGGAATCAGCTTCATTCTCATCACACACGATATCGCCACCTCCAGCGAACTTGCCGACGGTGTGGCTGTCATGTATGCGGGGCAGATCGTGGAGATCAGCGACGCGCATCGTTTCTTCGCCGAGCCATTGCACCCCTATTCGCGCATGTTGATGGCGAGCGTTCCACGCTTGCGCGCAAATGTTGAACCCGAATTTATTACCGGTCAGCCTCCGAGCTTGTTGAACCCGCCCAAAGGCTGCCGTTTTGCGGATCGCTGTCCCAAACGATTTGACAAATGTTCTGAAGAGCCGCCAACCGCAAACGTGGATGGCATTCAGGTCAAATGTTGGTTGTACACATCCTAGTTTGTGTGAAATAAAAATTCAAAACGAGGTCTACAAGACATGATAGACAAACAAAGAGATGTGCTTCTCTCGATCGATGACCTGCACGTTTGGTTCGAACTGCGCCGCTTTGGTTTTGGACATGCGGGGTACGTCAAAGCCGTGGACGGCGTGACCTTTGACTTGCATTATGGCGAGACGATCGCCATTGTGGGTGAGAGCGGGTGCGGTAAATCCAGTTTGATGAAGACCATCCTGGGTTTGAACAAGCCCACCAAGGGATCGATAACGTTTGATGGTTCTCTGGATGTGGGTAAACTGGAAGGCGAGCGCCTCCGCCAGTACCGTGCCAAGATCGGGTACGTCCAGCAGGATCCGTTTGGCGCGCTGGCGCCCTTCATGAACGTACAGCGTATTCTGGAAGAACCCCTTGTCATCAACGGTGTGAAAGACCCTGCCGAACGCGAGCGACGGGTTCGTAAGGTAATGGAAGAAGTAAAACTTACGCCGGTCGATGATTTCATGCATAAGTTCCCGCACATGTTGAGCGGCGGGCAGCAGCAGCGCGTGGTGATCGCTCGCGCCATTATTCTTGAGCCGAAGCTGGTTGTGGCAGACGAACCGGTCTCCATGCTGGATGCGTCCGTGCGCGTGGAAATCCTCAAACTCCTGCGCGGCTTGCAGGAGAAATATCAACTGGCGGTGATCTACATTACGCACGACCTTTCGACCGTGCGTTACTTCTCGGAACGTGTGTTCGTGATGTATGCCGGGAATGTGGTGGAAAAAGCTCCGGTCAATTCACTGGTTCAAAACCCGAAACATCCTTATACGTTGGCATTGATGGACGCCACCTCCGACCCGGATGCGAACAATGCGCTGACCTATCGTGAGCTTCCGCCCGGTGAGCCGCCCAGCCTAGTGAAGCCTCCTTCCGGCTGCCGCTTCCATCCACGCTGCCCGAGGCGGATCGAAAATCTCTGCGAGGTGGAAGAGCCTTACGATTTGCAGGCGGACGACCACCTTGTGGCTTGTTGGTTATATAAATGAACTTCGAACATCCCGAGCGTTTAATAGTGATTGGCGTATCTATGATGTTGTTTGGCTGCATCGCGCCATTCCTAATGGTTATCAAGGTCTGGGAGTCAACCTTTTTCCTGAACTTCCTCTCCTATGGAATGTCTGTGCTCGGAATGGCTCTTGGTTTTACCGGCGTGGCAGTAATGCGCGTCAAACGAAAAAAGTCCGACGATGACGATGAGGACAGGTATCGCTAAGTGTATGCCTTGATATATGGGAAGCCTGCAAAAGCCGAACGGCGATTGTGGGCTTCTTTCTTTGTTATAATGCACCAACATAAATCCCGGGAGTTCTTTCGATGAGCGATCAAAAACCACTGCTTGAAGTAAAGAATCTAAAGACGTATTTCTACACCGACGATGGAGTTGTACGTGCCGTGGATGGCGTGGATTTTTCGATCTATCCGGGTGAAGTTCTCGGCATTGTGGGGGAATCTGGATGCGGGAAGAGCGTTACCTCCCTCTCCATCATGCGCCTTCTTAGTGTTCCCGGAAAGATCGTGGACGGCGAAATCAACTTTGACGGAAAGAATCTCGTCACCGCAACGGAAGAAGAAATGAGAAAGGTCCGCGGCAACCGTATTTCGATGATCTTCCAGCAGCCGCAGTCCGCTCTTAATCCCGTTTTTCGCGCAGGTGACCAGATCTCTGAAGTTCTGAATATCCATCGGGATTTTGGCAGGGAAGCCGGTCGTGAACGCGCAGTGGACTTGTTGAAACAAGTCGGCATCCCCGAACCCGAGAGGCGCGCAGACGCGTTCCCGCACGAACTTTCAGGCGGTATGTCGCAGCGTGTCATGATCGCCATGGCGCTCGCCTGTGTTCCCGATTTGTTGATCGCAGACGAACCGACCACCGCCCTCGACGTGACCATTCAGGCGCAGATCCTCGATTTAATGCGTCAAATGCGCAACAGGCTTGGCGCTGCCATGATGCTCATCACTCACGACCTGGGCGTGATCGCAGAGATGGCAAACCGCGTTGTCGTGATGTATGCCGGTGAGATCGTGGAAGAATCGCCGGTTGCCTCCATCTTCGACAAACCGCATCACCCCTACACTCAGGGTTTAATCGGTTCGATCCCGATCCTTGGCGAACGCCGTGACCGTTTGGATGTCATCCCTGGAAGCGTTCCCAACCTCATCAACCTGCCAAAGGGATGCCGCTTTGCCCCGCGCTGCCGCGCCCGCACGGAGCATAACCTTTCCATCTGTACAGACCAGCACCCGGGTTTGATCGAAGTTTCGGAAGGTCACAAGGTTCGCTGTTGGTTGTATCAGGATGCCGAAGGGCACACCGCCCCGTTGAAATCTGGAAAATAAAAGGAATCGACGCACACATGAATAAGGTCAACAAACAGGATCAGCCAGATTTGTTGGTGGTGGATAAACTTGTGAAGTATTTCCCCGTCCGCACGGGGCTGTTTCAACGGGTGACTGCGTGGGTTCAGGCGGTGGATAAGGTCAGTTTTGCCGTTAAAAAAGGCGAGACCCTCGGCATGGTGGGAGAGTCTGGCTGTGGAAAAACAACCATTGGACGTTCGATTTTGCGCCTGATCGAGCCTACTTCTGGAGAAGTATCCTTTGAAGGAAAGAATGTCTTGACGATGAATCAGCGCGAGTTGAAGCCTTTGCGCCGCGACATGCAGATCATCTTTCAGGACCCCTACGCCTCGCTTAATCCGCGTATGCCCATCGGCGAATCGGTCATGGAAGGCTTGCAGATTCACAACATCGGCCGCCCGAAGGAACGCTGGGAGGTCGCCGTCAACATGCTCAAGAAAGTGGGCTTGGAGGAATACCATGCCCGCCGGTATCCTCATGAATTTTCCGGCGGTCAGCGACAACGCATCGGCATTGCCCGCGCTCTGGCATTGAATCCCAAATTCATTGTCTGTGATGAGCCGGTTTCCGCCTTGGATGTTTCGATCCAATCGCAGGTTTTGAACATTCTCAAGGACCTGCAATCCGAATTCGGTTTCACCTACCTTTTCATCGCGCACAACCTTAGCGTGGTGGAGCATATTTCAGACCGTGTGGCGGTGATGTACCTCGGCAAGATGGTCGAACTGACTGACCGCGACTCGCTTTATCGTGAACCACTTCACCCGTACACCAAGGCGCTTCTTTCTGCGATACCGGTTCCGCATCCGGAAGTGAAGCGCGAACGCACTATCCTCAAGGGCGATGTACCGAGTCCGCTCAACCCGCCGAGGGGATGCCGCTTCCACACTCGTTGCCCTATCGCAGTTGACAAATGCTCTCATGATGAGCCCGAGTTCAAGGAAGTCCGCCCTGGTCACTGGGCGGCGTGTTGGTTGGCAGAATAAGAAGATGATAAAGAGACCGCAGGACGCGGTCTCTTTTTTGAGACGATGGGGGATAGTGGGTATAATTACCCAATGTCTTGAATCTGCACAGGCAGGAGATCATGAAAAAAAACGTCACCCCATTTTTACTTGTCTTTATTCTTATTGTCATTCCTGCTTGTTTAAGTGCGCCTGCGCAAACCGAAACCCCGGCGCCGACCGAACTGGGGAGTGCCACACCGACTCAGCAAATATCTTCAAGCAACGGGCTCACAGTTTGTTTGGGGCAGGAACCTAATAGCTTGTATCCGTTTGGCGATTTGAATGCCGCGGCGCGCAGTGTACTTGCCGCCGTCTATGACGGACCTATCGACAGCATCGGTTATGAATATCAACCGGTGATCCTGACCAAACTTCCATCCATTGAGAATGGCGATGCCCAGATTGTCAAAGTGGAAATACAGAGCGGAGACACAATATTGGATGCGGATGGAAAGCGCGTTCAGCTCAGCAAGGGCACACGCGTCCGCCCGGCAGGCTGCCGCAGTGATGATTGTGCAGTCACATACGACGGCACATCATCGTCTCTTGAAATCGATCAAATGATCGTCACCTTCCGCTTGCGCCCCGACCTTACCTGGGCAGACGGCACACCCCTCACTGCCGATGACTCGGTCTATTCATTCGAATTGCAGCGCACAGCGAGCATCAACACCTATCTAATCGACCGAACACAAACCTACGAAGCCGCCGACGAACAGACCCTGCAATGGTTCAGTATCCCCGGCTTCATTGACCCAACCTATTTCCTGAACTTCTGGCAGCCCGCCCCAAAACACGTCTGGAGCGAATTCTCCCCCGATGAACTCCCCACCGTCGATCTATCTTCCCGCACCCCAATGGGCTGGGGACCATACTCGATCACTGAATGGATTCCCGGCGAAGGAATCACGCTCGAAAAGAACCCTTACTATTATCGGATTCGCGATGGCTACCCAAAATTGGACAGTATCCAATTCCGCTTCATCCCGGACCCAGACCTGGCTCTGTCCGAATTGATCGCACGTCGCTGTGACCTGATCGACCCTACCATCAACCTTGAAGACCATGTCGGTTTGCTGCAAGAGATGCAGACCTCTGGGCAGGCTCAAATGCTCGTCACCACCGGCATGAGCATGGAATGGCTTGGGCTGGGCATTAACCCCGCCTCCTACGATAACGGCTATGATGTTGCGAAGGACAGGCAAAATTTCTTTTTCGATACCTACACACGACAGGCAATTGCCTATTGTCTCGACCGTCAAACGATCTCGGCATCTGTCCTCTACGGCTTGACGGAGGTTCCCGCAACCTATTTACCGTTGGGGCATCCCGCTCTGGATACCAATCTTTCTGCCATCCCTTATGACCCTGAGATTGGCATTTCCCTTTTAGAGCAGGCAGGCTGGCAGGATGTGGACGAAGACCCATCCACGCCGCGCCGCGCCATCAGCGCGCAGAAGGTGGCGTACAATACGCCCCTCATTTTGAATTACCAAACCACTTCCACCGCCCAACGCAGACAAGTGGCTGCCATCCTTGAAAGCTCGCTTGCGGAATGCGGTATTGGACTGAATGTGGAATTCGTCTCGCCGAATGAGTTGTACGCGCCGGGACCAACCGGGTCTCTCTTCGGTCGCCAATTCGACCTCGCTGAATACGCCCTCGGCGTGGAGGGAATCGAGCCGCCCTGCAATTGGTTTAGCAGTGCCGCGATTCCCGCCGAAGCCAACTCGTGGTCTGGAGTAAACGTCACCGGCTTCAGCAATGAAGAATATGACGCCGCCTGCCTGGCAGCACAATCTTCCCTGCGCGAAGATGCCGCATATCTGACGTCCTACCGCCAGACTCAGATCATCATGGCAGATCAATTGCCTGCCATCCCGTTATATTCGCGATTGCATATTGCTGCTGCCCGCCCCGATCTCTGCGGTTTTGACCTTGACCCAACCGCCAGCCCGCTTTGGAATGTTGAAGCATTCGGGGTTGGTGAGACCTGTCAAAACTGATGGGGAGTCGGAAACCGAAATTTTGCTATAATCTGACCACCTTATCGAATTCAGATCCGATTTTCTTTCGAGTCTGGGTTGATGAATTTTTTCCTTTAATTCTGTAATTAAGTAGGTTGGCATGATTCGAAATGTTTTGCTTGTGGACGACCAACGCGATATTCTACGTCTCCTACGTTCCACGTTGGAGACGCTCAAGAATAAGAACATCCAGATCTATGAAGCCCAGTCGGGAGAGGAAGCCATGCTTGAATCCTCCCGGCATAAGATTGACCTGCTGGTTACCGACTACAAACTTCCCGGCATGAGCGGCGTGGAATTGATGCACAAGGTCCGCGCCCGTCACGCGGAGGTGAAGGTGATCTTCATCACCGGCATGACGGACAGGAAGATGCGCGATGAAATGCTCAACAGCGGCGCGTTTGGCATCTTCGATAAACCCATCCCCATGGCAGACTTTCTCGATTCAGTGGAGCGGGGTCTTGGGCTTGTGCAAACTATTTTCCCGCCAGAACTCTCTCCTACAAATGAAGCCACTGAGGAACAGCCTCAACAGACCAAACTCTCAGACCTGCTTGCCAACTTCCGGCAGGATTTCAAAGCCGATGCGGTTTTCCTGCTCAATGAGCGCGGACTGATCAATGCCCGCACCGGCAACCTGCACGACCCCAGCATGGAAGTCTCGCTGATCTCCACTTTGATGGCGATCCATAACACCAGCCTGAAGGTGGCGAAACACAACCATCAGGAGTCGATTGAGTCTTATCATGTCTTCAATGGGGGGGACCATGACTTGTTGTTCATCCCCGTCACACCTGTCTATGCTTTACTTGTCGCCGGGAAGGGTCTGGCGGTTGAGGAACAAATTCTCGATACCGTGCGTGGCTTGGTCGCCTTGCGGGGTCAGGTTGGCAAGGCGCTTACCTCCCTGGGTGTGACCGGACAATTGAAATTCAAGACCGCCCCGCTTGCGGCTCCCCCTGTGGTGGCACCTCCCAAAAAAAACACCGACCAACTTGCCAAAGCAACCCCCGCACCGGAAATGGAAGCTCTTCTCAAGCAGGCATCCGGTGAAAAGGCAAAAGAAAAATCCACCAATGACTTCTGGGAATCTGCAGCCCATGATCTTGGCAAGAAGTCGGTTAATCCCGAAGTCATATCGCTTGAAGAAGCAAAAAAGATGGGCATCATCCCCGGCGAGCAATAAAATTGTGATACAATTTTGCCCGCACTGGGGCATGGTGCAATGGCAGCACACCAGCCTTTGGAGCTGTGGATCTTGGTTCGAATCCAGGTGCCCCAGCCAGACATGTCCGCGTAATGCGGACAATTTTCTCAAACGGGATTTGTCGCGGAGCACGTCATACCGCACAAATCCTGTTTTTCTATGAGGTGACCGAATGAAAATAACCGCCGTCCTTCTTGCCGCCGGGCAGGGCACACGCATGAAATCCTCATTGCCGAAAGTGTTGCACCCTGTGGCGGGCAAGCCCATGATCTGGCACGCCTTGCAGGCTATCCAACAATCCACGACCGAAAGACCTGTTGTAGTGGTCGGGCATGGTGCAGAAGAAGTGACTAACTATCTCGGCGACTCTGCTCAAACCGTTTTGCAGGAACCGCAGTTGGGGACAGGTCACGCCGTGATGCAGGTTGAGTCCTTACTGCACGGCAAAACGGACCTCGTCGTTGTCTGCTATGCCGATATGCCTTTACTTCGCGGTGAAACCTTGCAAAAATTAGTGGATACCCAAAAGCAGAATAAAGGTCCGATCTCTTTGTTGACTGTTATTGCGGATGACCCGCGTGGGTTTGGGCGCATCCTCCGCAAGGAAGATGGGACGGTGACTGCCATCGTGGAGGAATATGTCGCGACGCCCGACCAGTTACAGGTCAAAGAATTGAACGTGGGTGGATATTGTTTCGATACGAATTGGTTATGGGATGCGCTTCATCGCATCCCGAAAAATCCCAAGAAGGGTGAATATTATCTGACCGATACGGTCGAGCTTGCCGTCAAGGATGGTTTGTCTGTGCATGCCACCGTGATGGACAGCCTCGAAGAAACCATCGGTGTGAATACCCGCGTGCATCTCTCCGAAGTGGAAGTTGCGATGCGCAGGCGCATTAACGAAGCTCACATGCTGAACGGCGTGACCATGATCGACCCCGCCTCCGCCTACATCGAAGCGGATGTGAAGATCGGCAGAGATACGGTTGTCATGCCCAATACATATTTGCTTGGAAAGACGGAGATCGGCGAAGGGAATGTGCTTGGACCCAACACCATCATTCGTAATTCAAAAATTGGCAATGGCTGCAAGGTGCTGGCTTCTGATCTCGAAAACGCAACCCTCGAAGACGATGTGGATATAGGTCCGTTCGCGCGCTTGCGAAAGGGTGCGCATTTGGGCAGCCACGTCCACATGGGGAATTTTGGCGAGGTGAAAGATTCATATCTTGCCGAAGGCGTGAAGATGGGGCACTTCTCTTATATCGGCAATGCCCAAATTGGAGCGAATACGAACATCGGCGCGGGGACGATTACCTGTAATTACGACGGCGAGAAAAAACATGCCACCGAGATCGGCGAAGACGTATTCATCGGGTCTGATACCATGTTGGTTGCTCCGGTGAAACTTGGGGATGGCGCGCGCACGGGGGCGGGCGCGATTGTGACGAAAAATGTAGCGGAAGATACACTCGTGGTGGGAATGCCCGCCCGCGCGATCCGCAAACTGGAACGAAAGCCCAAAAAGAAATAATCAGAGGTCTATCATGAAGATCACAAACGCAGAGAAACAATCCTTAATTGACCTGGCAAATGAAGCACGCCGCAGGGCGTATGCTCCTTATTCGAATTACCCTGTTGGCGCCGCTTTGCGGACCAAGACCGGGCGCATTTACACCGGCGTGAACGTCGAAAATGCTGCCTATCCCCAGACGATGTGTGCCGAGCGGGTCGCCATTTTCAAGGCAGTCTCTGAAGGCGAGACGGAGTTTGAGGTGATCGCTGTAGTCACCAACAACGGCGGCTCTCCCTGTGGCGGATGCAGGCAGGTGATGGCTGAATTCGGGTTGGATGCGATCGTGTTGTTCGGCAACGGAGAAGGGGAATTGGTAAAAGAAACGACCGTCGACGAACTCCTCCCCGAAGCCTTTACACCCAAACATTTGTTGACGGATAATTAGATGAATAGAGATTAGTTTTACAGCGCAAAATTGCTCCCTGCGCCGGGGACGGCGGCTTTGAGCGTGACCTTGCGCTGTAATATTAGTACATCGTGTACTAATCTCCAATCTCCAATCCCCTATGACCGACTTCCGTTCTTTCCGCGCCTCTGCTGTTGTGCTTCGTCATGCCGATTGGGGTGAAGCCGACCGCCTGCTCACGCTTTACACCCGTGACAACGGAATCGTGCGCGCACTTGCCAAAGGGGCACGCAAAGTCACCTCACGCAAAGCGGGACATTTACAGCCTTTTACACATATCACCGTTCAACTCGCCAAAGGGCGAGACCTGCTGATCGTCACACAGGTTGAAACGATCAATGCGTTTCTGCCATTGCACGACGACCTGATGAAAACCGGCTATGCCGCTTATGTCGTGGAATTGCTTTTGCGCTTTTCCTACGAAGAAGAAGGGGCGAATCCTTCGATCTTTCGTCTGTTGGTCGAAACGCTTGACCGTTTGGAAAAAGAAGTGGATGCCTGGCTACCCGTCCGTTATTACGAAATGCGTTTGCTGGATGCGGTTGGGTTCCGCCCGCAATTGTTTCAGTGTGCGAATTGCGGACGTGAGATATTGGCAGAAGATCAATACTTTTCTTTTACAGCGGGCGGTGTCATCTGTCCGCGCTGTGGGCAGGGGCTGCCCAACCTGGCAGGGATTTCGCTGGAGACGCTTAAATATTTGCGCCACTTCCAACGCTCGAGCTACAAAGAAGCCTCACGCGCAAGACCCAGCCCCGAGGTCCAGAAAGAGGCGGAGGTTCTCATGCAGGGATATTTCACGTATCTGTTGGAAAGAGAATTGAATACCCCTGGTTTCCTCAAAAAAGTCAAATCATAAAAACAGGGCAGCTACGGGCTGCCCTGTTTTCTTTTGATCTTTCGGATCATCGAGTCGGATAATTGTTTGGTATCGATGGGAGATGAGATCGAGGTTGTATCGGAAGCATAGCCAAACCTTCGCATCGTAATACGGCGCATCCAGCTCAAGACCGCGATGGCGGAAGATTCGCCCTCGTAGGGGACGGGGATGGTTGTATTATTTTCCAATGCCCTGCGTAGGTCCTGCGCGGTCCTGCCGTGGAACTTGGTGCGCCCGGCACCGATTGCCCAATAGATGTGCGCATCGCTGGATGCGATCTTTGCAAACGGGAGGAACACCGAAAGTTTGCGCGCCATCTTGTCGAAACTCTGCGTGCCAAAGTTATAGGTTTCCATGCCCTTCAGCGGACCCTTCGCAAGCGGATGGTGCAGCGCGCCGAGCACGGCTTCCAACGACAGGCTGTTGGGTAGGTTGTTGAAGGGGTGCGGCGCAATGGCAAGCCCGCCTTGCTCGCCGATATGCAGCAATGTTTCGATCAACGACATGCCTGCGGGCGGCGCGGTCTTGATGAACAATGCCACTAAGTGCCCGTCGCTTGTGCTGACCTCCGCGCCGGGAATAACTTCGATGCCGTATTGAGGGGCAAGCTGCTGTGCTTCAAGCCCCCCGCGAATTTCATCGTGGTCGGTAATGGCGATCACGTCAAGTTCAACATCTGCAGCTTGTTTTAATATGGCTCGCACGGTGGTGGTTGCGTCTTGGGAGTAGATGGAGTGGATGTGAAGGTCTGCGGTGCCCATGTGCTTCTTACTTTCTTTTTCAATATTGGAGGTCTCGTTTACTCCAATTCAATACGAATATCCATGCCATGATCAGAACGATCGGCTTGAGAATGCGCCAGAGCAGGAACTGGAACCAGCGCCACTTGAAGGTGTAGATGACTTGTGCGATGAGCCAGCGTGCGAACAAGGTTTGACCCAGCCCGCTTCTTTCCAGCCGACGCTTGTATCTTCGAAATGAAAATTCGTTACGCTGAAACGACTCTACAATCTCCCGTGCTGCAATATTACCATAACCCAGCGCCATGCTGATCCCTTCACCGAAAACTGCATCCGCGCCAACGGCATCGCCGACGAGTAACACTCTTGGAATGGATGCTTTATTTTCCGGGCTGTACCAGCGGATGGGATGCCCCTTGATCTCATACTGATTCAGGTCGAAGCCTTGCCGTAGCATTTCTTCAGCTAGTGGTTGTTTCAGTGCCGGGCGGTTTTGGTCTGCCAGCAGATTGGTATCATAGACGCCCCAACAGCGCATGTCCATACCTTTGACTTGAGTGGGGAAATCCCAAACATAGCCTGCGATGTTATTGGGAACGGGGAAGAAATCGAAGAACGCGACCCGCTCCCTCTGCCCCTGCCTTCGGCGGGATGGGGGAGGAAGGGTGGGGGTCAACACTTCCAATACTCTCGCCGTATAAATTGGGTCGTTTGGGAAGATGCTGCGGCGTGTGATTCCGTTCGAGCCGTCTGCGCCGACGACGAGGGTTGCGCGAAAAATTCCCTGATCGGTTTCAACAGTCACCCCATGTTCGTCAGGCGAAATTTTCTTTACAGAGATCCCCTGCCTAATCTCTATTCCTCTACTCTCTGCTTTTCCAGCCAGCCAGTGATCGAATTCATCGCGGCGGATGACACGAATGGCGCGGCGTTTCGGCATACGGATGTTCAGTCCTTTGCCTGCAAAGTCAAAGCGGATGGTGTCTGAGTCCGTATGTGGAACTTCGCTCACATCCAAGCCGAGGTGTTCGAGGATCCGTTCTGCGTCGATGACCAGTCCTCCGGCGCAAAGTTTCAGGCGTGGATAATGTTCCTTTTCGAGGATCAGGATGCGGTTAGTAAGATGTGGGGCATATTTGGCGAGGTGCAGGGCAGTCGAGAGTCCGCTGGGTCCGCCGCCAATAATGATTAGATCTTTTTCCATGAGAGTATTGTATACCCCATTGGGCATTACATAAAAAAACAGAGCAATTTCAATGCTCTGTTTTGCAAATTACGCAATTTTACGTAGGGGCGACCCGTCACGATAATTGAAAACCTTGTTGTGCGAAGGGAGGGTCACCCTTTACGTGGATTATCTTCGTGCCAAAAGGCGACCCTCCCTGTAAGTTTTTACGGCTTGCAAAGCCTGGACGGGTCGCCCCTACCTGTAAGATGAGTTATTGCGAACCGACAGCACATAGCTGACACTTTACCGACAGCTAAATCCTGACAAAAGTTCGAAAAGTACCGACAGTTATGTGCTGACATTCGTGTCGGTTGAACCGACAAAGATAGCGTATAGAAATTCTCGTTTACAGTAGC
>JACPVC010000259.1 GCA_016191955.1 Chloroflexota bacterium | reverse complement strand
TAACTTTATCCAAATTGGTCGAAACCTTGACCACTTTGGTCAACGATTACCGGTATTGTAAACATTAAGCCTAAGAGGAGGGTGTGAAGAATGTCACAAAATAACTTGACTATTGTAATGTTTATGTTTCGCCATGTAAATTATTTATTGCCGGAGCATATGAAAACAAAAAACGCCAGAAACGGAATCTGGCGCTTTTGGGGGTAGAGTTTTTTACTTTGGGTTCGGGTACGCGGACTCGGTGCCGGGTTCATCCACACCGTCCACGAAACGTTCACCGTATAGCTCTCCGTTGACAGTCACTGTATAGACACCATGACCCGTAAGGTACTGATCTGTGCCCTCCACACTTTTCCAGGTAAAGGTCAATTGATTGCCTTCCAGCGTCCCCACGCCTTCTTGTATATCTCCTGAGACCAACCACTGAAGGTTATATTCGTTTGACTGGCTGCCAGCCGTCACAAAGAGCGAGCCACCGTACTGTTCACCAGTGGCATCTTTGGCGTTTAACGCATATTCACCAATGATGTCTGGCACGTTGTCTGCGGGAGTGTCCGCACCGAGCGGGGCGGGTGGTTTGCGTCCGCAAGCGGAGAGGGTAAGGGCAAGGAGTAAAAGGATAATGATTTTTTTCATGAAATTCCTTTAGTTGGCGGGCTATGTGCCCAGTATGGGTATGTAGCCCGCCAACTTTTTTGTTTTGAAATTTGTCCGGCTAAATACCCTACGGGCACATAGCCGGACCTACACGATTTATTCTTCCTTCAGTGTCATCAAGAAGGCGATCAAATCTTGAATCTGTTCTTCGGTCAAAATATCGCCAAAGTTTTGGATCATTTGTCCGCTGGGGTAGCCAGGGACGATGAAGGCATTCGGTTCGATGATGGACTGGTGCAGGTATTCCTCAGCAGTCAACCCCGGCACACGCTCTCCGGCGCGGTCTGCGATGCCGTAGAAGGATGGACCGATGATCTTTTCATTCTTCACAAGCGAGTGACAAATGCGGCAGCCTGCATTCACACCGGAGGCGTTTTCATAATAGAGTTGTTCTCCCGCCTTTGGGTCGGGGATGTGAACATCTCTAAAGCTGATGGTCAATGCCTGCTGTGGCGCGAGCGTAACGGTCTCGTCGAAAATAATTTGCTCGAAACTTGCATCTGCCCGATCATACATTTTAACCGTCACATGATGCTTGCCGACCGGCAGAAAGATCTGTTCAAAGATGCGCGCGCCCTGATTGATGTGATTATTCTGGGCGGTATATGTTTCATCGAGCAGGACATCGCCGTTCACTTCCAGCGTAATGCGGATTGGCTGGTGAAGATCAGGCTCGATGGCGGCAGGAGGCGCGACGTCATGAACGGCGTATCCGCTGTGATGGGTCATCTGGATCGCGAGGGAGGCAGAGTCCGTGCTGAAGAAAGGAGTCGGTCGATCACTCAACCAAATTTGAATCGCGGTGACGACTGCCATCACGCCAAGCAATGGGATGATAAACCGCATGTGACTTTGATTCGGCTTGAACGTGAATACGTTCGCATCAGACTTAATCTGTGACTTGATCGCGCTCCCGAAATCTGTGGGCGCCACCCAAGCCGTGTGAACCAGGGGAATGAAGTTTGGCTTGAGCTTGGGTAATCGCTCGCCGTTGACGCGCTCATTCAACCAAACATTGCCTTCACGGTTCGCGCAATCTTCCGGCGGACAGCCAATGAACTGCACGTCGCTTGCGCCTGCTTCGAGCGCCTGCGTGACGAGATTCGGATTCGCCATCGCGATACAAGTGAGCGGAACAATGTGAACGTTCGGGTCATTGAAGTGCTCGCCTACACCGTGCAAAGCGTGGCGTTCACAGGTGAACACAACTTTTATCTTGCTAACCCTGCTCCCACCGCCGTGCCCGGCGGTGCCTTTGTGTTGAGCAACTAGTTCGAGTGTTGTCTTCCACATCGGGTCGAGCGGAATATCGCCGAAGGTCAGGGCGTTATCGGGGCAGCTGCCGATACACACGCCGCAGGAGACGCACAAGTTCGGGTCGATCTCTGCCTGGAATTTGGGACGTGCCCCATCGGTGCGGGGAATCATTTTGATGGCGAGGTATGGACAGTCACGTTCGCAGAGCGTACACCCGTCGCAATGCGCAAGGTCCACTTTGACGGGTTTGAGCGCTTTGACGCGCGGCATGATCCACGGCAAAGCGAGAGAGATGCCCACGACGAAAAGCAGCACGCTCCAGAAGAGCGCCTGCGGTCCGCGCAGGAAGGCGGGTAGATAGAATAAATAGAATAAGTCAATGGGAGCTTGAGCGGGCAGTTGTGCGTCGTTCAGCGGGGGCAACATGCCAACAGGGAAGAGTGCCGCGGAGATCAACAGCACGAAAATGGAGATCGCCATCCAATAGCGGGGTGGCAGCCATTTGGCGCGGCTCATGCGTTTGAGGTGCAGCCAGAGGAAGTAGCCCGTCAGCGCGGAGAGACCGAGGTGCAGTGCGATGACGATCAGCATGAAAACCCAGCCCGTACCCGCCGCTTCACCGACGAGATAATCAACGATGAAGGCTTGTCCACCTTTGAAATCGGCAAGGATCTTGAATAGGCTTTGGTTGAGTAAGGCGGCGCGTTCGTCCCAGATCAGCCAGTAACCCGTAATGCCAATAAACCAGACGACAACCGCCATGCCCACGCCCGTCACCCAGGCCAGCCAGCGCGGTCCACGGAAGCGGTCCTGGAAGTAGGTGCGCCATCCATGCAGGAGACCGAAGATGACCGCCGCATCGGAAGCATAGCGGTGCATGGCGCGCATGATGCGCCCGATCAAGTTCGATTCAATGTCTGCGACGGCATGGTAGGAGAAGGTAAACCCAAACGGATAGAACATCGTCAGGTAGATGCCTGTCAGCAGGATGATAACCAACAGGAAGATGGTGATCGTGCCGGTGTGATAGAGCGGGTTGAAGCGCGGGTCGTGGATCAGCCAGTTGATGGGGGCTTCAAGGCGTAGGGAAATGCTCTCGAAGAAATTGAGCAGCTTCCGGCTTGGGGAATTGAGGCGTGTATTCCAATCCACGCTGGGGTTGCGCTCGGAAAGTTTTTTGATGGGGGGAGTAGCCATATGTGTTTTGAATGGTTACAAATAATTTCGCTTGAACGAAAACTAAAAAATAAGTGCAAATGATAAGGGCTGCGAAATAAAAAGGTGACAGTCACCTTTAAGGCGACTGTCACCTGATTGAAGATTACCAGATGGGACCTTTGCCAAAGCCCGGAGCGTTCAGGGCGATGTTGGAGATCATCTCGAAGAGGACGGGACCGTACATGAGGACGATCAAAGCAAGCGCGCCATAGATCCAGGGAGCCCATCGATCAAGCCAGACAGGAGTGTTGGCGGGGTCTTGCATCGATTCGGCGATGGGAACTTCCACTTCTTTTTCGACGGTTTCTTTGTTCAAGGCGGTCTTCAACATCACCAGCAGGTAGATCGCGCCACTGACGAAGAGGATCGCACCACCGATGCCGACCTGAATAAGGCGGCTGTTCCATTCGGCGGGAACATAAGGAGCCAAGCCGAGCGGTACGCGGCGGGGAGCGCCGAGAAGACCCAACACATGCATGGAGTTGGAGAAGATGATCATGCCAACGAACCATGTCCATGCCTGAATGGTCGCCCACTTGGGCTGCCAGAGTTTCTTGCCAGTGAGATAAGGCACCAGCCAGTAGGAAATGCCCATGAAACTGAGGGTCACAGCGGTAGCCACAGTGAGGTGGAAGTGACCAGGGATGAAGGCTGTGTTGTGCAATACGAGGTTGACGTTATAGGAAGCATTCGCCAAACCACCGATACCGCCGAAGAAGAACAGGATGCCAGCGAGGAGCTGGGTAGCCACGGAGGGATCGCTCCAGTTCAACTTGCCGATCCAGGCGAGTGCGCCTTTGCCGCCGTTCTTGCGTGCGCCGTGTTCAAGGGAGGCAACCACGGTAAAGGCGGTCATCATGGATGGGAAGAACACGCCGAAAGTGAACATCGAGTGCAGGAACTTCCACGTTGGGGAAACACCCGGGTCCACATATTGGTGGTGGATGCCGATGGGGGTTGAGAGCACGAGGAACATCCAGAAAGAAAGGCGTGCGAGAGTATCGCTGAACATCTTGCCATTGCCAGCCTGTTTGGGGAGCATGGCATACCAAGAGATGTAGGCAGGCAGGAGCCAGAAGTAAACGAGCGGATGGCCGGTGAACCAGAAGTAGGTACGAGCCAATTGCGGGTCAACGTTTTCCATCAAGCCCAAGGACCAGGGCAGCAGCATGGTGAGGATTTCAGTGGCAACACCGAGCGTACAAATCTGCCAAAGCAGGGCGGTCACAACACTGGCAAAGGCAATGAAAGGAGAACGTTCATTGGGGTTTTCCTTGCGCCAGGCGTAGAAGGTCATGAACAGACCCCAGCCTTCCACCCAGCTTCCGACCACAACGAGGGTCAGACCCAGATAGAACGCCCAACTTGCCTTGAGCGGAGGATAGAAGGTGAAGAGCACAGTTGCTTGGTTGGCGAGGATCGGAATGGCAGCCGTAACAACACCGACGACCATAAGCCAGAAACCAACCTTGTTCAAAGTCGGGTTCTTGAGCGGGCGCTTGAGACCGAAAATGACATTGAAGGTCAGGAAACCCATGATGAAGAAGGTCGTCCAAACGAGGGCGTTCAACACGCCGTGGACGGTGAGACCCTGATAGTAAGACTTGATCAGCGGCTTGAGGTAAGGGTAGAAATCCCAGCCAGCATGTTCAAAAGCCTGCAAAGGTCCAAACAAACTGCCAACCGCAAGCGCAAGGATGGCGACCAGAAGGTGCGAGCCGATGAATTTCTTTTCGGCAGGGGAAACTTGATATTGATTCATAATGTCTCTCTTTGCACTATGGGGTGACGGTGATCGCGCCGTACATCACGCCGTGACCGCTGCCGCAATATTCGGTGCAGATGAAGTTGTACGTGCCGGGCTTATCAAAGGTGATGGTCAGTTTGGAGACCTGTCCGGGGATAACCATGAAGTTGGCATTGGTGTCCTGGATCTTGAACCCGTGCTGAACATCCGATGAGGTGACATAGAAGGAGACACTCGAACCGGCAGGGATGGTCATTTCCTTGGGCAGGTATTCCCAGGTGGGAACGGCGCGCGCAAGAATGTATGCGTCATACTTGCCGGGCGCAACTTCACGCAGACCGGGGTTCGACCACGGGCTGTTCGGGTCAGTCGCCACAGTGCGGGGATCCACACGCTGTTCGGGGGCGGGCACCTGAATGCCCAAGCCAAAGGCTGCCACGCTGACTGCGGTAGCGAACAATACAAGCAGGACAGCGCTGACGATCATCCAGTTGCGCTCATAGGAATCGATGTGCATTTTCTGTGTGCTCATAGTGTGCCTCCACGTCCGACAAGGATCATATAGATCGTTGCCCAGATTGCGATGAGTGTGATGACAAAGATCGTCAGAACTGCGATCGTGCCAGTCGGGCGAAACTCATCGTCGTCTTTATCTTTTTTCGCCATGTTACATTCTCCTCATAAAAAATAGAATTAGGATGACTGCCGCCTCATGCGGCGCCGCAAACTGCGGAGGTGGAAAGTGGGCTTTTTTCTACGCTGTAACAGGTCCACCTCCTTATTGCCTAAGCATGTACTTCAGATCATCGGCGATCTCTTGCGAGGTTACACCGAATGGAAATACCAGTTTCATATAGCCTTCACGATCCAGCGCCATCAGGGTGGCGGTGTGGTCGATCAGGTAGCCTGATGCGCCGCTGCTTTCGGTCTTTTGGTAAAAAATGCCGTAAAGCGAAGCGACCTCGTCCAATTGTTCTTTTGTGCCGGTGACACCAATAAAGGAAGGGTGAAAATGACCCATATACTCTGCCAGTTTTTCAGGCGTATCGCGTTCCGGGTCGAGAGAGACCATGATGAGTTGAACATCGTCCGCTTTTGTACCCATGCCGCGCAGAGCCTGTGCTACATTGGCGAGAGTGCCGGGACAAATATCCGGGCAAAAGGTGTAGCCGAAATAGATAAGCACGACCTTGCCACGATAATCACTTAGTGACACGTCGCCATTCGGGCCGGTCAGGGTGAAATCGAAGGAGGGTTCCGGTGACTGAATGACCGTGCCATGAAAGGTATGCGGGCGGAAGAAATAAAAACCGACAGCCAGACCTGCAATGATGGCAATAACCGAAAGAATCACTTTGATCTTCATACTTGTCTACTTATTTACCTGTCTACTTTTATGGCGCGTAACATAAGAATAAATGTGCCGCTTCGTATGCAAGTTTTGCTGTGCCTGTGCTGTTCTGCACTTCCTCCGCCAGCACGCCGAGGTGACGCAGGATACGATCCGCATCAGAGACTTCAGTGGTGTAGCGGTATTCGGCGCGGATGATGCCCCAACCATCTACCAGCACGAAGCCGGGGTCGAGAGCGAAGTTCCCATCGCCTTTGTCTTCGTAGTACGTTTCAAAGCCCGAGCCGACGATGGTCTTGAGTAGGGCTTTATTTGTCGTAGTGACAAACCTCCATTGATCGAAATCCGCGCCAAGCTCTTTGCCGTAGGCGTTCAGAACTTCGGGCGTGTCACGGTCTGGGTCGACAGAAATAGTGACGAAGGAGACCGGGATGCTGCCCAAGTCCACTTCGCCGAGACGGGATTGGACTTCCTGCATGGTGTCGCTGATGTTGTAGCAAGGCGCGGGGCAGTGGGTGTATGTAAAGGAATAGAGGACGAATTGTCCGCGCAGGGTTTCGCTGGTGAGGGGCTGACCGTCCTGGTCGATGAAGTTATAGGCGGGAGAGAGGCGCATGCGGGGCAGCACCTGAATGGGCTGGAAAACCTTGAATGCGAATGCCGCAATCACAACGATGCCAATGACGGTATAGAGTCCGTTGAGTACGTATTTGTTCATGCAGAAAAGTTGTCGGCGATGGAAATTGTCTGTTTGTTTGAAACAACTTTGAGCGGGTTTGAGGCGGGGTGCGTCAGGGTCGCTTCAATTTGTTTACCATCTTCCATCAATTGTTCGAAGTTGATACGGGACATTTCATCTCGCATCAGGTCGTTGAGGCGCTTCCACTGGCAACTGACCGGGCATCGGTCTTCGAAGGGACAGTCGCCCTGTTTGAGGATGCAATCGGAGATGACCAGGGTGCCTTCGAACCATTCGACGATTTGCAGAAGGGTGATCTGGTTCGGAGCTTGGGCGAGACTGATGCCGCCGTCGCGCCCCGGCTGGGTTTTAATGAAGCCGCCGTTTGATAATTCCGCCACGATGCGTTGCAGAAGGGAGGGGGGAATGAGCATCTCGCGCCCAATCTCAGCGGTGGAGACTCGCGTGCCTTGCGGTTTTTTGGAGAGAGCCAGTACCACACGAGCGGCATAGTCAGTTTGGCGGTTTACGCGGAACATAGTTTTCCTTTTGAGTAACATTGACATTCGATGTCAACGTTTACGAAGATTGTAAGGATATCCCCCGTTCTTTTGATGTGTTGTTAATCACGTTGTCGCATGACAAATGTCTCGTATTCTTTATTGATATGTGAATTATTTTTGACAAAGAATACCGGCTTTGATTTATTTCCCTGCCCTTTTTGCTCAGTCAATGGTGGCATCACCTTATGATAGGTTGGATTGCTAATCCGATCTGTTCTATTGCAAAGTCAGAAACCATCAACTTTCCTTTGTACACACTTCAGCATGCTCAGTGCAGGCTTGGTGTCCTTCGCGTTTGGGCTCTTTCATCTTTAGCGTGGACTGCGGGTGATATAATCTTCAAAATTTAACTCAGAG
>JACPVC010000094.1 GCA_016191955.1 Chloroflexota bacterium | reverse complement strand
CGCGCGAATTTTGGCGACGCGATTACTTTTCATGCGCCTGGGTTGCGGCGATATAAAACAGATGAATTCGATTCGCAGAACGCGATTGAGTTTGCTTCGATCAGCGTGACGGGGACGGCGTGCGCGTTGAGTTGTGAGCATTGCAAGACGAATGTGCTGCACGGCATGGCGGATTTGCGTCAACATGATTCGCTGTTTGACTTGTGCGCTGATCTCGCGTCGAAGGGCGCGCGCGGCGTGTTGATCTCTGGCGGCAGTGACAAGCGCGGACGTGTGCCGCTGCTGGCGCATGTGCCCGACATGATCCGCGTGCGCAAAGAATTGGGCTTGGCGATTCGCGTGCATACGGGTCTGCCCGATGAAGAGACCTGCGCCGCGTTGGGCGAAGCCGACATTGACGGCGCGATGATCGATGTGATCGGTCATCGCGATACGATGCGCGAGGTCTATCATCTCGACTCTGATCCTGAGGATTATGAAAATTCGTTGGCATGGCTCGAACAATATAAAGTCCCGACCATCCCGCATATTATTTTGGGGTTGCATTTTGGAAAAATGCTTGGCGAAGAAAACGCGTTGGAGATGATCGTCCGCCACCCGCCGAAAATTTTAGTGCTGGTCGTGCTGATGCCGTTGACGGGCACGCCGATGATGGCAGTCACGCCGCCACCGTTGGAAGAGATCGGCGCGTTCTTCGAGAAGTCACGCAAGGCGTTTCCTTCGATACCTGTCATGCTCGGTTGCGCGCGCCCGATGGGGAATTTGAAAGTCGAGATTGACCGTCTGGCGGTCAACGCGGGTTTGAATGGCATTGCCTATCCCGCGAATGGAATCGTGGAATACGCGCGGCAGAATGGGTTGCGCCCGCAGTTTATCAATGCGTGTTGTGGTGTGACGTGGTAAATCTTTCCCCATCCCCAGCCCTTCCCCGACAAGCGGGGAAGGGAGTCACCTCTCCCATTTTGGGAGAGGGCTAGGGTGAGGGCATTTTAGGAGACCGCATGGCAAAAGTGACCGTTCCGTCTGACCAGCAAGCAGAGCAATACCAGATCAGCCCAGATTACGTCCGCATCAGCATGGCGGCGGCGATTGAGTTGGGGTTGAAGCCTGGGCGAATCAATCGCTGTAATTGCAACTGTATCAATCTTCTGCAAAATTATCCTGAAGGCTGCTATGCCAATTGCACCTATTGTGGACTTGCCCGCGAACGCCCAGGTACACCCGAAGAAAATACGTTCATTCGCGTTGCCTGGCCTCTGTATCCCACGGATTTGGTTGCCGAGAAGATCGCTGAACGCGAAGCCAATGGCGGAGTGGGACGCGTGTGCATTTCACAGGTGCAGGATCATCGTGCTTACGATGATCTTGTGGACATGATCCGCCGCGTGAAGCGACCCGCGCCGCAAGTGCCCATGTCCGCTTTGGTGAGCGCGACCACATTGAACGAAGAGCGCCTGCACACTATTAAAGAAGCAGGTGTGGACATCATCGGTGTTGGTTTGGATGCGGTGACAGAGGAACTCTTTGAAGAGACTCGCGGACGCGGCACGAAGGGACCTCACAATTGGGAATATCACTGGCGCATCGTCCGCGCGGCGCGTGAGATTTATGGCGCGATGAAGGTCAACTGTCACATCATCGTTGGGCTTGGCGAAACGGACAAGGAACTCGTGGACATGTTCTATCAATTGAAAGAGGAACAGATCGCGGGCTACTTGTTCTCGTTCAATCCCGAGCCTGGGACGGTGATGCAGGATTTATCTCGTTCCCCCATTCATCGAATGCGGCGCATTCAACTGGTGAAGCACCTGATTGAAAACCAGAATTTGCCACGCGAAGCATTGTCCTTTGATAATGAAAGCAGCATCTCTCGCCTCGACGCGCCCGAAACAATGGTGGAAGTCGCAGTCAATACTGGATTGCCCTTCATGACGAATGGCTGTCCCGACCGCGCAGGCGAAGTGGCTTGTAATCGTCCGTATGGATCCTACCGCCCTGGCGAAGAGTATCGTGATTATCCCTTCCAGCCCAATGCAAATGATTTGATCGTTATCCGTCAACAGATGAGGCTGGAAGAGGTCTGGGCGAACTTGAATCCAGTTATGTAATCCACCGATGGTCGAGTAGGGCGAGTGCAGTTCTCGCCCGTATCGAGACCATCATATGTTATGAAAACTTGAAATTGGAAGTAAACATGAAGCTAGTGGTCTCGACACCGCACTTGCGTTCGGTGCAAGTGTACGCCCTTCGCAAAAACCGCTCAGGGCTACTCGACCACCGACTGATTACTGATAACTGATTACTAATGAACCCTATCCGCCTCCTCAACCTGAAACTTATCCCGCCGTTGCAAACGCAAGCGGTGTATCACATGCTGGCTGAACGCATGACCGTGGACGAGCCAGATACCATCATCCTTTGCCGTCCAAACGCGCCATATCTGTGTTTGGGATACCACCAGGTGTTCGATTCGGTCTTCGATGCGGACAAATGTCAGCGGCGCGGATTGCCCGTGTTGCGGCGCAGACTCGGCGGCGGCGCGACATACCTCGATGCGAACCAACTTTTTTACCAGTGCATCTTCCACCACTCGCTTATGCCTGCCATGTTGAAGGACATTTATCAAATTGCGCTGTCCGCGCCTGTGACGACATTGAAACGACTTGGCTTGAACGCGGAGTTGCGTGATGTCAACGAGATCGAAGTGGACGGTAAGCGTATCGCGGGCACAGGCGGAGGACGAATTGACGAGGCATGTGTCGTGGTTGGCAATTTGTTATTCGATTTTGATTTTGAAGCGATGACATCCGTTTGGCGGACGCCTTCATTATCGTTTCGCTCACTGGCGGAGAAGGCTCTGCGCGAAAGATTAGTAACGTTGAATCAACTTGGAATTGCGGCTTCACGTGAGACGATTGAAGGAATGCTGATTGAAGAGTTTTCAAGGTCATTCGGTAGAGAGTTACAACCAGATTCTTTGACAGCCGAAGAACTCGAATTCACCAAAGCGATGGAACAGGAACTCGTCTCGGATGAATTTCTCTCGCTTCACAAGGAACGCGGCGACTCAATCCGCCCGTTGAAAATTTCGGCGCGGGCATTTGTCCATGCCGATGAAATGCAACTGGATGGATTCAAACTGAACGGCAGTTTTCTGGTTTCGCAGGATCTCATTCAGGAAGTAATTTTGGAATCCGAACCGATCGGCGATTGGAGTTCGATGGAGGAACACCTTCAAGGGATGCCGTTCAAACAATGGAAGGAGCAAGTCCTTGTTCGCTAAAGATTTTCTAAAAGGGAAGGTCGCGCTCGTTACAGGCGCGTCGCGCGGGATTGGGCGCGGCATCGCGTTGGCGTTGGCAGAGTCGGGCGCGGATGTCGCCGTTCACTACGCGCGCAAATCGAGCATGGCGAATGAAGTTGTGAAAGAGATCGAAACGACGGGTCGCCGCGCAGTTGCGGTCAAAGCAAATCTTGCCGAACACGAAAAGACCGAGTCCATGCTGGATGAAGTCGAAAAAGTTTTCGGCGGCTGTGACATCTTCATCGCCAACGCCGCGTCAGGCGGGTTTCGTCCGATGATGGAGACCAACGACAAACATTGGGATTGGGCGATGGATGTCAACGCGCGTTCGATCCTTCATTGTGTGCAGAGACTTGCGCCGCACATGCAGCGTCAGCGTTGGGGACGCGTGGTTACAGTATCAAGCCTGGGCGCGGTCAGAACCGTTCCAAATTATGGCGCGGTCGGCTTGTCGAAGTCAGTCATCGAATCACTGACACGTTATCTCGCCGTCGAGCTCGCGCCGAAGGGCATCATCGTCAACGCGGTTTCGCCTGGTTTGGTCGAGACCGACGCACTATCGTTCATGGATATGGATGTGAAGTCCGCGCTGGATTTTGTGCGAGGGCGAAACCCAACACGTCGTCTCGTCACGCCGCGTGATGTTGGGCAGGTCGCGGCTTTCCTTTGCTCCGATGCGGCTGAGATGATCGTCGGGCAGACGATTTATGTGGATGGAGGTTTTAGTTTGCTTACCGATTATTTTCCGCAACTCGAACGAATGGAAAACGCGCCATGAAAAATTACGGCTTCCTAATCGACCAAAGCAAGTGCATCGGATGTCACGCGTGTTCGACGGCGTGCAAATCTGAAAATCAAGTTCCGCTCGGTGTGTATCGCACATGGGTCAAGTATGTGGAGACGGGCGCATACCCCGATGTGCGTCGCCGTTTTCAAGTGACGCGCTGCAATCATTGCGCCAACCCACCTTGCGTGCGCATCTGCCCCGTCACCGCCATGTATCAGCGCGATGATGGCATCGTCGAGTTCGATCCGAGCATTTGTATCGGATGCAAGTCCTGCATGCAAGCCTGCCCTTACGACTCGATCTACCTCGACCCCGAAACAAACACCGCCGCGAAATGCACTTTCTGCGCTCATCGTTTGGATGTGGGACTCGAACCCGCCTGCGTGGTGGTCTGCCCCGAACATGCGATTCTGGCTGGGGACTTGAACGACCCCGCTTCGGAAATAAGCCGAAAGTTGTCCACTGCACAAGTGACCGTTCGCAAGCCTGAGCAGGGGACCGGACCCAAACTCTTCTACATCAATGGCAACGATTGGTCACTGCATCCCTCCGCAACTCAAACACATGATTCATATATGTGGGCGGATAAGGTCACGGAGCAAAACGTCTCTGCCTACGAACGCGGTTCGATTGCTTTGCCTGTGTTGAAGTCCAAATCTGGCGCGCCGATACGCACCCCGCAAACACAGGGACAGCCGATGAACGGTCCCATTCAAATTGGCGGACGTGTCGCTGAGCACATGGTGCAGACTGCCTACAACGCCCAGCACAGAATCAACTGGCATTGGGAATTGCCATCGTATCTCGTCACGAAAAATATTGCAGGTGGATTGTTCATGCTACTCAGCCTCGGCGCAGGACTTGATATGTTCACCTTCGACTCACTGACTTTCCTTGCCGCAGGCTTCAGCGCGATGGTCTTCATGCTCATCACAGTGATTCTGCTCATCAAAGATTTGTCGCAACCGAAACGCTTCTTGAATATCCTGCTCCGCCCGCAGTGGAAATCATGGGTGGCGCGCGGCGCGTACATCATGGTCACATTCACTGCTGTGGCTGGGCTTTGGTGGCTGCTTGAAGGAGCGGCATATCTTGACTGGTTGCCTGCTGAATTGCTTGCAAGTCTTCGTCCCATCGCGGCATGGATTACATTCCCATTTGCCCTAGGTGTCGTGATTTACACTGCCTTTCTGCTCGGTCAAGCGGAAGGACGTGACATGTGGCAGAGCAACCTGCTCCCATTCCAGTTATTCGCCCAATCCATAATGGTCGCAAGCGGAGTATTCCTCACCTTGAACGTGTTCATTATGAATTTTCCCGCCGACTTGCGTGCGCTTCTCGTTATTCTCTTCCCATCGAGCATCGCTGTCAATTTACTGCTGACTTTTGCAGGCAAACTAAACTCCTTCCCCACCGACACCGCCCTGCTCGCCTCCCGCGAAATGACACATGGACGATTCCGCAATCATTACTGGTGGGGCGGCATCGCGCTGGGACACATTGTTCCATTGGCGTTGTTGCTTGCTTTCAGCGCGTCTGCTCCTGTTGCTGTTGCGTGTTCCGTTGTTGGCTTATTCTTTTATGAATACGCCTTCGTAATGGCGCCGCAGCATATTCCGAATTCGTAAGAGGTAGATGGACTGTGATTACCCTTACCTTTGCAGGCGATGAAGCAGGCGACGTCAGCATGAATTTTGAGAAAGGCGCATCGCGGTATTTTGTACCTGCTTTTATCTCCACCCAATCGCCGGAAGATTTGAGGCAAACCCTGGCTGTCTTGCGTCAATCACTCGACCTGCGGGAAACGTATGAGTTCAAGTTTCATAAAATGGCATCTGCTGAAGTTCGCAATCAGGTGTTTTCTGCGCTTGCACGTGCTGACTTTGAGGCATGGGCATTGATCGTGGATAAGACCCGCCTGCCGAAAATCTTCGAGACGACTGAAAGCATCGAGATTTACACACACTTCATCACGGAACTTCTCAATGTAATTCCTGCTGAGTTGCAAAAGGACGCGACCTTGATTTTGGATGAATTCGGTTCGACGCCCGACTTGCGTACTGAATTGCGCCGTGCCATGGTCAAACGCCACATGCCACGATTGTTCAAAAGGGTCATTGTTCGCAGTTCTCATCGAGAGTCTCTGATACAAGTCGCTGACCTTGTGGCAGGCGCGATCATGCGTAGAGACTCGCAAAACGACTCAGAGGCATTCGATATGATTTCAAGGAAGATCAAACGATTGGAGTTATATCGTCCTTATTAAAATAACCCGCCTCGCTAGCCCGTATCCTTCATCAGAAGGGGGCAGGCAGCCACATGGCTGCTTTTCGCGAGACAGGATGAGCGATCAAAACGCTTTTGACCATTGGAATATATCCGCTGGCAAATTTATTATACACAGATTGCGATTGCTTGCAACCTGTAACCTTCAACCTGAAACTTGGAAACTGAAACCTTATGACAAAAATTCCTCAAACCTCCGCAGGCACCGCCATCCCGCAATTCGCGGACTCTGACCGCGAGCCAATTAAGTTAACTGAAGTCGTCCACCCAGATGGGCGCATCAGCCAGTATCCGCCTCCCGAAGTGTGGGATGACTGGGTCGAGTGGGATGGCAAGGAATGGCCCAAGAAAGTAGCGCGGAGATACACTCTCGTGCCGACAGTCTGCTTCAACTGTGAGTCTGCTTGCGGGCTTCTTGCTTACGTGGACAAGGATACCTACGAGATCCGCAAATTCGAAGGCAATCCCGTCCACCCCGGCAGCCGCGGACGCAACTGCGCCAAGGGACCTGCCACCCATAATCAAGTCTACGACCCCGAACGCATTCTTTATCCATTGAAACGTGTCGGCAAACGCGGTGAGGGCAAATGGGAGCGCATCTCCTGGGAGCAGGCTCTTTCTGAAATCTCGGAGAAAATGCGCGAAAGCAAACTGCGCCGCCCGAATGGAATCGTCTATCATGTCGGTCGCCCCGGCGAAGATGGATACACCAACCGCATCGTCCAAACTTGGGGCATGGACGGGCACAACAGCCATACGAACATTTGCTCATCGTCATCCCGCGCGGGTTATAACTTCTGGCTCGGACAAGACCGCCCCAGCCCAGACTTTGCAAATGCGAGAGTCATTCTGCTCATTTCAAGTCACCTCGAAACGGGGCATTACTTCAATCCGCATGCCCAGCGCATCATCGAAGCCAAAACGGACGGCGCGAAACTCATCACCTTCGACCCGCGCTTGAGCAACACCGCCTCCATGAGCGATGTCTGGCTGCCTACCTATCCTGGCAGTGAAAATACAATTCTGCTTGCCATTGCAAATCACCTCATCCAAAACGACCTCTACAACAAAGACTTCGTCCGCAAGTGGGTCAATTGGAAGGAGACTCTTCAAGCAGTAGCCAGTAATCAGTTATCAGTAAACAGTGACCAGTTATCGGTGGAGATTCGAAGCGCGTGTTCTTCATCCGACCTTCGACTTTTGACCTTCGACCTTTTTGATCGTCTCCTCAAAGACCTCTACTCCGAATACACCTTCGAACGTGCCGCGCAAGAATCCGAAGTCCCCATTGAGCGCATCCAAGAGACCGCGCGACTCGTCGCCAATTGCGAAGGCAAACTTGCCACACATGTTTGGCGCTCTGCCAGCGTCGGCAACCTCGGCGGATGGCAGGTCTCGCGCTGTTTGTTCTTCCTCAACGTGCTGACGGGCAGTATCGGCAACAAGGGCGGCACCTCCATGACGGGCTGGAACAAATTCGTACCCAAGCCATTCAAAGGCGCGCCCGCTCCCGAAACATGGAACGAGTTGCACTACCCCATTGAATATCCGCTCGCGCATTACGAGATGTCCATCCTTTTGCCGCACATGCTCGAAGAAGGTCGCGGCGACATCGATGTCTACTTCACGCGCGTCTACAACCCGATGTGGGTCAACCCTGATGGCTTCATGTGGTTGAAGGCATTGAAAGATGAATCGAAAATAAAATGCTATGTCGCGCTCACGCCCACATGGAATGAAACCGCATGGTTTGCAGATTATGTCCTACCCACGGGTCACGGACCCGAACGCCACGACCTGATGAGTCAGGAAACGCACGCGGGGCAGTGGATCGCTTTCCGTCAGCCCGTGCGCCGCGTGGCGATGGAACGCGCAGGCATGAAAGTGGACTTCACCTATCAAGCCAACCCTGGCGAAGTGTGGGAAGAGAACGAGTTCTGGATTCAACTCTCCGCGCACATGGACCCCGATGGGTCGCTCGGAATTCGTCAGTGGTTCGAGTCGCCCTATCGCCCCGGCGAGATCATCACTGTGGATGAATACTATCAATGGATCTTCGAAAACTCCGTGCCCGGTCTGCCCGAAGCCGCCGCAAAAGAAGGATGCACTCCATTAGCTTACATGCGCAAATATGGAGTCTTCGAAGTTAAAAAGGAAAATTACTCTCCCTTCGACAAAACGCTTCACGCCACGCCCGAAACTGGATTCCGTTTCGATGAGCATGATCGTGCCCTTGACTCTTCCGGCGCGGTCGCCGGTCTCAAAGTGGATGAACAAGTCAAAGTAGGCTTCGATACTCCTTCCAAGAAACTTGAATTCTTCAGCGACACACTCGCCAATTGGGGTTGGAGTGAAAAAGAAAATGTTATCCCGTGGTCAGTCAAGAGTCACATTCACCCCAATAACATCGACCGCTCCAAAGGCGAAATGATTCTGCTGCCCAATTTCAGATTGCCAACGCTCATTCACACGCGTTCCGCAAATGCAAAATGGCTGGTGGAAATCTCGCACAAGAATCCAATCTGGATGAATCCCGAAGACGCACAACGCAACGGTCTTGAGACAGGCGACCTCGCCCGCGTCGAAACCGAGATCGGTCACTTTGTAGATTCGGTCTGGGTCACCGAAGGAATCAAACCCGGCGTCATTGCCATCAGCCACCATTTGGGACGCTGGCGCTTGAACGAAGATTCAGGCGTGAGCAAAGGTTCATCAAACCTCGTCAAGCTACAAGAAGATGGCAAAGGCGGATTCCTTATGCGCGTGATCCACGGTGCGAAGGCATGGGAATCCTCCGACCCCGACACTAGTCGAATCTGGTGGAGCAACGTTGGCGTGAACCAGAACCTCGCTCATGCCGTTCACCCCGATCCGATCAGCGGAGTGCATTGTTGGCTGCAAAAGGTGTTCAGCATCCGCAAAGCAGAAGCAGGCGAAAAAGCAGGTGACCTCTTCGTGGACACGAACAAGTCCATGCAAAAGTATCGCGAGTGGCTGGCAATGACACGCCCTGCCGACAAGGTCAGCCCCGACGGGAATCGCCGTCCATATTGGCTGGCGCGTCCGTTGAAGCCGACGAAGGAAGCATATAAGTTGCCGAAATAAGGCGGGGGTGCGTCGCACCAAACAGCCAGGTGAATCTCCGTTGCGAGAATCAACGTACAGTGTGGATTCTTTCTATCGAGTCTGGTGCGACGCACTTCTCAAGTGTAACGAAAGCCTCACGAACCAGCATCCGCTGCGGGTGTAGACTCACTCACAGCGTAATGAAAATTCCAGAAACAGAACCAGCTCCGGCTGAGTCTGAAGCGTCATTAGTCGTTAACCGAAAGAAGATTCCTATGCCAGTCAAAATCAAAAAACCAAAAGTCACTCTTGGGAAGGAAGCCCCCGAAGAGCCGGTCTGGACGTATCGCGGCTATCAGCTCAAATCCAGCGAATTTGTTACTGCGATGGTGCATTTCTTCCGCGCCGAAATTCAACGGGCAAACGTCTGGCGGCAACGGTTGGATACCACCACGAATTGGGCGGTGGTCGTCACAGGCGCAACGTTGTCGATCGCGTTCGGTCAATCGACCGTTCATCATTCTGTTATTTTATTGAATACTTTATTGATCTTATGGTTCTTATTCATTGAAGCGCGGCGGTATCGCTATTACGAACTGTGGAGTTATCGCGTTCGTTTGATGGAAACTGATTTTTACGCGGCGATGTTGGTGCCGCCATTCCATCCCTCGCCGGAGTGGGCGGAGAACCTTGCCGAAAATTTACTCTCACCGAGTTTTCCCATTTCGATGTGGGAGGCATTCGGTAGGCGTTTGCGCAGAAATTATTACTGGATCTTTTTGATCCTGCTGGCTTCATGGGTCGCTAAGATATGGCTCTTCCCCCAACCGCCGATCGACCTCGCAGAATTTTTAACCCGCTCAGCTGTGGGTCCCATCCGCGGCGAGATCATGATCGGGCTGGGAATTGCGTTCTATATTTTCCTTGCAGTGTTTGCGGTCGCCACCGTCAACATGACCAAAGCCACGGGCGAAATTCTTCCGCGCTTTGGCGATGAGACCGCGCCCGCTGCGCCGTCGATGGAAGGCAAGCATACGGGGCTGCGCACATTTCTCGTCCCGCGCAGAAAACGCAGACAATTG
>JACPVC010000257.1 GCA_016191955.1 Chloroflexota bacterium | reverse complement strand
CGTTCATCCTGAGCCAGGATCAAACTCTCCGCAAAAAATTTACACTCTTGCGAGTGTGAAAGTCACGGAATTGACTGGTTCGTCATTATTTTGTTTCCTATCACTGTTCAGTTGTTAAGGTGCTTGCCATTTGAGCGAGCGATATTCTACTAGCTCTTATAACCGCCGTCAAGGGTTTTGGCAGACTAAAATACCGATGCACTTTCTTTCGCATCGGTTCACCAGGCTGCAAAACCTATTTGCTTTGTGTCTCTGATGGAGGCGGTTACTCAGTTGTCAATGATCTGTCTGGGAGACGAAATCGTTTGTTGTTACTGGCGAACGAGAATTATATGCATCTGTAATTATTTGTCAATAGATTCAAGGCATTTAAACCTTAAAAAATCGGACCAATTTTCAGCCGGACTCGTGGAAACGCACTGCATGTGACTCGATCAACTGGACTGCATTCATTACACCCTCTTCGCCTCGTATTACTTGACCTGTAACCTGCGCACGCTCAAGAATAACTTTTGACTCCGCCTCAACAATGGCACTCACCATCTTCTCCACCGACAATTGATTCACACGAATCGGTTTCGGCGCCACACCAATAGCATAGACTCTGCTTCCCCAAAATGGTTGATCTGCCATGAATGGCACAACCACTTGCGGAATCCCTGTGCATAATCCAGCCGATGTTGTGCCAGCACCACCATGATGAACAATCATTTTGCATTTCGGCAGCAGCCAATCATGCGGTACGGATTCGAGATACAACAAATCGCTTGTTGATTCACGTTTCACATTCCCCCACCCCGATAAGATGATGCCTCGGTTGCCTGTTTGTTTCAAAGCTTCGCGGATAATCTCATCGATCCTTTCAGCGCCTTTGTTAACCATATTGCCAAATGAAATGCAAATAGGCGCTTCTCCTAATTTCAGAAACTCACTCAATTCATGGGACGGAGAAAAGGATTTATTTTGAGAGAAGAAATAATAACCAGTGACATGTATATGTGAGTCCCAGTCGTTTGAAGGGGGGAGCATGCTCGGGGACCAGGCACACAGGATCGGCGTCCGAAGGCGAGGCGGGATGTTTTTGAAGGGAGAATAAATTTTTCGCTTGGGCAATCCCGCACGGCGGCGGACTTGTTCAAATCCCATCGATGAAGTGATTTCGGTAATCTTCAATGAGGCAGTGTGAGTGAGGCGATTCAAAAAGCGATTCCCTAAATTGGGCAAAGAGATGTTGGGATAATCGCCGGTGGGCGTGAACATCGGGAAAGTTTGGATGTGAATATCGGGAATGTTTTTCTCGCGCGCAAGGGTATGAGCACCAACTGCATGAGCGAATGTGTGGATGATAAGGTCTGCATCACGGCAAGCCTCCTCTGTTTGACGCATCATCTCCGCGCCAATATCCACAGCGTGAATCATCAACTCTTTTACCAGTTTGAAGAAGTTATAACCTGCCTCATTCATGCGGCGACTGAGTTCTTCGGGGTCGCCTGCCAGCGGAAAGAACGTTATGTCATGTTCTTCGACAAGGTTTTTGAAACGTGCAGGCGCCGCGAGAATGACATTATGTCCACGAGACATTAAGCCGAGGGATAGAGGGAAAAACGGTTGGACATCGCCACGAGAGCCGAAGGTGAGGATGGTGATGTTCATATTTAAAAATATAGGGGCGCGGTTCTCGCGCCCCATAAGGGATTAGTTCATTTCGTGTCTGCCAGCCAAGGCTCGCAGCAGGGTATTTTGATCGGCGTATTCCAAGTCGCCACCAACGGGAAGACCGCGCGCAAGGCGGGTGACTTTGACACCCATCGGCTCAAGGACTTGGCGAAGATACAGCGCTGTTGCATCACCTTCCATGCTTGGATTAGTGGCAATGATGACCTCCCCCACTCCCCCACGCGCCACGCGTTCGGCAAGTTGTTTGATCTTCAGATCATCTGGACCAATGCCTTCGATGGGAGATAAAACTCCCTGCAAGACGTGATATTTGCCTTGAAAGCCGCCGGTGCGTTCGAGGGCAAGAACATCTAATGCTTCTTCGACGACACAAATAATAGATGCGTCGCGTTTTTGAGATTCGCAAATTTCGCAGCGTTCACGCCCTGCGTCAGTGATGTTAAAACATTCCGAGCAGAAGGCGGTGTTGGCTTTGAGGTTCGCCAATGCCGTGGATAAGTCTTGTGCGACATCTTCGGAGGCGCGCAAGAGGAAGAACGCCAAACGGGATGCGGACTTGGGTCCGATGCCTGGCAGGCGTTCGAGGGCGGTTACGAGGGATTGGATGGATTCGGGGAGGAGCATAGGGATAAGTATACAAGTAGACAGGTATACAAGTAAAGAAGTATGCTAATTTCCTCGCTACTTGTATACTTGGCTACTTCCTAGAAAGGCATTCCACCCGCCAGCGGACCCATCAACTTTTGCTGGAGGTCGCGGGATTGGTCGAGCGCCATGTTGACGGCGGATAGAACCATGTCTTGCAGCATTTCGGCGTCTGCGTCTTTGAGAAATTCAGGAGAGATTTCGACAGATTTGCATTTCTGATCGCCGGTCATGACAACTTTGATTGCGCCGCCGCCCGCCGTAGCCGACACGGTCTCTTCGGCGAGTTTCGCCTGCGCTTCTTCCATTTGCTTTTGCAGCTTTTGAATCTGCTGCATCATTCCGCCCTGTCCCCCGCCCATAGCGGGTCCTTTGTTGAATCCTTTTGCCATTCTTAAGTCTCCTGAGTTTGTAATTGGTAATTAGAGATTGGGTGTTCAATCCCACCAGGCGGAAAGAAGCACGTATGAAGTATCTGGTATTTTGCTTGTCCCAAGCATACGCATCGCGCTTTCTCTGCCAATCCATTGGGTTTCATCGGCATGGAATTGTTCTTTCATGATTTCTTCCAACTTAAAACCATAGCCATTTTCGGGGTAAATGTAAAGCGTGTCTGCGTGCCAGTTTCCATCATCCATATCGCGAAGGGAAATAAAATCCAATGGCAATAAAACCGCCCGCCACATTCTGTGGTTTTCCCTTAGCCATGCGGCTATAGCCTTGCCGTTAAATGAGTTGAAGTTCGTTTTTGCGATAACCTCCAACTGAAAATTCTGTGCTTCACTAAGTTTCTTCTCCACTTGTTGAAGCACAGGGCTGATCGTAAATTCGATTTTTACATCTTTCTTCTTTCTATTATTCGATGTCGCCATAATCAACCTCAATAACCAATTATCAATCTCCAATTACCGCTCTTCACTCATCCATATCCACAACTTCCCCGCCGTGTTGGATCGCGGCGGCGACCATGCCGTCTTGCAAAACATGCGCGGGGAGTTTTTTACACATTTATTTCCCGCCTGTTAAAGCGTTCAATTCTTTACGAATCCGCTCCAACACCTTTTCGTTGACCTGCCCAAACGTCTTGACGACGATGGATTTAGAAATGGCGTAAATTTTATCCACGCGGACTTTGCCAGGATGATTGAGCGTACCTTTTACAAGGTCAGATGTGACAATGGTGAAACTGTAATCTGTTTCAACGGGGTTGGAAGTCATCGCCACAACCACCAAGTCGCTGGAAGATTGGTTGTAGGAATTGTTGGAAATCACAATCACAGGTCGGCGTTTTTGAGACGATAAATCGGTAAATGGAATTGGCACAAGCAAAATATCCCCTTGATTAGGCATTATTCCAGTCCTCATCATCAAGCGGGTTATCCCAAAACGCCAAACTACTTTCAGAGGCAAAAAGCAAATCCGTGAACGATTCGCCCGCTTCCAGTACAAAGACAGTTACGTGTGAACCAGCGGGGAACGGCACTTTCAATTCGACCTGCCCGTTGGCATTCACTTCAACATCATATTTTAAAGCAGTGGTTGGCGCTACCATAATTTACTCCTTACATTTTCAATTATAGCATGGCGAATTTTGCAAACTCACTCATCCATATCCACGATCTCGCCGCCGTGCTGGATCGCGGCAGCGACCATGCCATCTTGCGAGACGTGTGTGGGGAGTTTGCCTTTGGCGTTGGTAACCACACAGCGCACGGATAAATCCACATGGAAGTGGTCTTTGATGAGGCGCTGGATGGTTTCGATCTGGTCGGGTTTGTTGAGTTTTTCCACGAGCACGTCGCTTGCCATGCCGAGGATGAGGGTCTTGCCTTGCACGTCGATCATCTTGACGGAGTTCATCAACGCGCCGAGATTCGCCTGCGCCTTGGGAAGCGCGTTGATGAGCGGCTTCCATGCTTTGACGATATCGTTGGAATTGATTGCTGGAGATTCGACAACCGGCTGCGCCTCGCCCTTAACCTCGGGCTTGGATTCTGCTGCGGGAGCTGATACAGGCTTCGGCTTGGGCTGAGGCGTCGCGGTGACTTGGGCAACTTCGACTGGAGCGTCGATCACTTCCGCGAGGGCGAGTTCCAGACTCAAAGAGGGCTGCCAGCCGCCGCGTAAATCCGTCGCCGCGTTGTTGAATATCTTCATCATCCGCAGAACATCGCTAGTCGTGAATGATTTGGCGTGGGATTCCATTTGGGTTTTGACATCGCGCGTGGCTTCGACTTGCTCGGCGTTGCCCATTTGAATGAGCATAAGCCCGCGCAGATAATCGACAAGTTGGCGCGCCAACGAACGCGGATCGGCACCCGAATCAAGAGCGTGATGGATGGTTTCGAGACCGTGCGCAGGTTGATGATCGAGGACTGAGGCGATGACATCCAACACAGTTTGGCTGGTGGCCGTGCCGAGGACTTGTTGTGCGAGAGCGAGCGTGATCTTCGTGCCCGTGGAAGAAAGTTGGTCGAGGAGTGATTGCGCGTCGCGCATGCCCCCAGCCGACTGACGGGCGATGAGTGTGAGAGCTTCTTCATCGGCTTGGATGTTTTCGGTGGCGGCGATCTCTTTGAGGTTTTTGACGATCTCATCAATAGGTACGCGGCGGAACTCATGACGCTGACAGCGAGAAAGCACCGTGGCGGGAATTTTGTGAATTTCGGTGGTGGCTAAAACAAAGATGGCGTGCGGAGGCGGTTCTTCGAGTGTTTTGAGCAAGGCATTGAACGCGCCACCTGACATCATATGGACTTCATCTACAATATAGACTTTATATTTCCCTTGTGTGGGAGAAAAATTTATCTTATCTCGTAAATCTCGAACATCATCAACACCATTATTGGATGCCGCATCGATTTCTATCAAATCCATGTAACGGTTTTCGTTGACGGCTTTGCAGTGTTCACAGGTGTTGTCGGGGCGCAGAGAGGGGTTTTCGTTAAGACAGTTGACCGCTTTCGCCAGCAAACGCGCGACAGTGGTTTTGCCTGTTCCGCGCGGACCTGCGAAGAGATAGGCATGACCGACTCGATCAGCCTTGATGGAGTTGGTCAACGTCTGGATGACGTGATCTTGTCCGATAACGGTGTCCCATTGTTTGGGACGATATTTTCTATAGAGTGCTTGTGTCATGTTAGTCGCCAGTTTTTTGAACCGCTACGGCCGCAAAGGTCGCTAAGAAAAATAAAGGTTTTCTTCGCGCTCTTAGCGTGCTTGGCGGTTAATTAAGGTACTCGATAAACAGCTCTCAAATTGCCTTGCGAATCAAAAAGACGGGCTTCTTCACCAGAACTCCAAACAGGCTCGCCTATACCCCAGTACAGGTCAATGACGCTATCTGTGCCCACGTTTGTGTGGACTTGTACGGCTCCGCTGGGGTACAAGGTGACTTTGGGAAAGGTGTAGGTATTGCCGCTATCATCCTTGAGTTGCCAGGATGTCAAATCCAATTGTCCTTCGCCATCAAACTTGATGATCACGACTTCGGATGTCAGTGTCCCTGAGCCAACCACACTGCTGATCTTGATCGGGATGTCTGTTTGCAAATCTGTACTGGGTGCAGGAGCGGAGTCATTACTAACGGGAGCCGCTTGCTGAATAACGGCGGGTTGGCTAACTGCCCGGTAATTACGGTCATACCAGAACAGGATGCCACCCGTCACACTCGCCGAGACAAATACGTTCAACAACAGATATTGGATGAGTTTCCGGCGATCCATGGTGTTCGAATCATAGCACAGATTTTCACTGCGCCACTATTTTTTCATCGAGATTGCAACCCAGTCGTTGATCTGACGGATCTCGCCTCGTTTCAACCCTTTGGCTTGACCTGCCACTATGACACTTTCTGCTTGATGGTCCAAAATCCCACTTAGGATGATCTCTCCATTGGGCTCGACCAAGTCTGCGAGCCCCGCGTCGAAGAGACGGATAAGCACCGGTGCAAGGATATTCGCGACCACCAACGGCGCGGACTTGAACGCGAACTGTCCCGACAGAACCTCAGTTACAGACCCCTGACCGAGCGTCAACTCCTCCCCTATTCCATTCAGGTCTGCGTTCTCGCGCGAGTTTTTCACCGATTCGATGTCAATATCAACGCCCAACACTTTTTCCGCCCCAAGTTTCAACGCTGCAATCGAAAGAATACCCGAACCACAACCAACATCAATTACCAATCTCCAATTACCACTTACCGATCTCTCCATCAACTCCAAACACAATTGTGTCGTTGGGTGTGTCCCCGTGCCAAACGCCATGCCAGGGTCGATCTTGATGGGAATGCGTTTCGGGTCCGGGTTCTCCAGCCAGGCAGGGAGTATCAGGAGTCGCTCTCCGATGAGAATCGGCTTGTAGTGTTCCTTCCAGGCTTCCATCCAGTTTTGATCCGCGATCTGTTTGTAAGTGGGAGTCGGTACAGGCTTAATCATCCCCAAATAGAAAAGCGACTCTTCCACTTTCTGTCGTGTCTCTTCGAGCTGGTTATTGACCTCCAAATACGCACGGACAGTGATGGGACCCGTCGCCGTACCTTCGTCCTCGTCGTTGACAAAACGCACGCCTTGCTCGGTCATTACGCCGTTCGGTGCAAAACGCGCCAGCACATCCGCAACAGATTCGGCGAGTTCGCCGTCCACGGTTAGGGAAATTTCAAGCCAATTCATGTTCAGTCTCCAGTAATCAGTGAGCAGTAATCAGTTTTTCTCGGCGCGATAGAACTTGATCTGTGCCTTTTCAAGCGTGACCAAGCCAGCCTTGATATGTGGGTCGATCAGTTCAAGGAAGGCTTCAAGCTTTTCTTTGGTATCCACGACCTCCACCACCATTGGCATATCTTCGGAGAGACGCTCGATCTTGAAGGTATGGATGACGCGGGTGTTCGCGCCAAATCCCATGATGCCGCGCAGGACGGTTGCGCCTGCCAGTCCCTGTTCGCGGGCTTGCAGGACGATCCATTCGTAGAGCGGTTTGTGCTCGTGCTTATCAGACTCGCCAATGAAAATGCGGAGCAGGCATCCTTCTTCGGGTAGTTGCATGATGTTACCTCCAGATCAAGTACGAAACCGTGCGCCCCAGCCAGACAGCCAGCAAACCAATGATCACATTCGCGCCGATATTCGCCAGGGCATTCATCATCAGGCTATCACGCGCAAGATTAAGTGTCTCGTTTCCAAAAGATGAAAACGTGGTGAAGCCGCCCAGAATACCAACAAACACGAACAGACGCGACTCACTGGTAAAAAAGCCGCGCGTTTCGGCAAGCTGGGCAAGAAAGCCGATGACAAAGCAGCCGATCACATTGACTGCCAGTGTGCCATACGGAAAATCAAGCGTCTTCGCGGATTGCTGCACCCATCCGCTGACAAGGTAGCGCAGGATCGAACCAATAAACCCGCCCGCACCGACGAGAAAAATATTTGTCAACTTATCTCCAAAACCATTTCACCACGGAAACCACAGAGTCCACGGAGGAATAAAAAGCTTTTTCTCTGTGACCTCAGTGTGCTCCGTGGTTAATTCTTTTCAAGTTCCTTCACCGCCCAGCGGATCAGGTCTTTCTCCGCGAAAAGCATAATGGGCAGGTCATTCAAATTGAAATACTTCATCTCTGAAATTTCATGCGACGGTTTGAATTCACCGCCCGTTATTTTACACAGATATGTGACGCCAAGATGAGGAAATTCTCGTGCGCTGGCGATCCTTAGCAGCCGGATCACTTCGATCTGCATTCCCGT
>JACPVC010000256.1 GCA_016191955.1 Chloroflexota bacterium | reverse complement strand
CCCCGCCCCGCCGGAAACCGTCTGTCCGCCTGAAATGGGCAGTTTCTTCACCAGATTCGATGAAGGCACTTCGATCAACATTCATCGTGAAAGCAAAGTTTTTCTTGACCAGATGCCGGATTTCCACATCAGCGCTTTCCGTCGGAATGCTCACAGTCTTCCCGATATCAATCTGACGGCGATTCTAGAAAATCTCGCGCCTCCCAAGACCATCTATTACTCAATCGATCTACTGACGAATCAGCAGGCATTCATTGTTATCGAAACGGAGCTTCTGCCAGAATCCGGAACCCTCGTTCAATTTTGTGGAGATTTCAATTACGATCCTGAAATAACCCCTTACGCTTTCTTTTATGCAGAGCAGGTTTTCGCGCAGGAACCATAAAACTTGCCTATCCGGTAACACATGGTATAATGTCGGTCGCTTTTGATACGGAGAGGTCGCGTAGTCTGGCTTAGCGCGCACGCTTGGAAAGCGTGTAACCCACAAAGGTTCGCGGGTTCGAATCCCGCCCTCTCCGCCAGAAAAGTTACGCCCCCTTTTCCAGGGGCGTTTTGTTTTGTAGGTTCGCGCGCCCCCATTGAGGGGATGACATTCGAATCCCGCCCTCTCCGCCAGAAAAGTTACGCCCCCTTTTCCAGGGGCGTTTTGTTTTGTAGGTTCGCGCGCCCCCATTGAGGGGATAACATTCGAATCCCGCACTCTCCGCCAGAAAAGTTACGCCCCCTTTTTTTCCAGAGGCGTTTTGTTTTGTAGGTTCGCGCGCCCCATTGAGGGGATAACATTCCTTGAGGAGAACTGCCACCTAAAGCAAGACAAAAAAGACCCGATCACGAGATCGGGTCTTTTTTGAAAATTTTGATTAGGGTGTCGGTGTTGCGTTCACGTCGGGGAGCAGGGTTCCGGCGTATACCATCAGCGCAGAGGAAAGCGCTCCATCATGACCAGGAACATCGGCTTTGGTTTCGGCAATGAACTGGTACAACAGGGACGAACTCCAATTCCCGCCGCCGAGAATATCGGTTCCTTTGGGGGCATCGTCCGCGCGGCGTGAACCGGCGAGGATACCTTCGTAGCTGCTCATATCTAGCTGGGCGGGGGAAACCGCCAGGTCGACCGAGTGGCAGGAAATGCAGGAGAGGGAACCGGCATACCAAAGGTTTGCCTGGGTGAACAACGGCTGGACATCCGCAAAGGTAGCTTCGCATTGCCTGCCGTCTGCATCTTCGAATTGGAAGGCTTCGGTATCGGATGCGCCCGCTTCAACCCATGCGCCGATCAGGTCCACACCAGCGACGTGGCATTTATCGGGGGTGGCAACTGCGTTCGATTCCATCGTCATTACAGGAAGCGTGGCAGGGATGAGGGTGGGGATGGGCGTCGTTTCAGGCAGGGTATTCCCACGGTTGCACGCGAGCGATAATCCGCAGGCGTTCACAAAAATAATTCCCACCCAAACCAGGACCCCCACCAGGAAAACGGTCACCGCGCCATAAATATATTTTCGAACATCATCATTCATTACTGGCATCTCCCTTTTACTGAGTGGCTTTAAGCGTCCGAAGATAGTTCACCACATCCCAACGCTCGCGGACGGTGAGGTTCTCATTCAGGGGCGGCATCTGACCGGAGAATTGCGCCTCTGGGAAGAGGGTATTGTTGGGGTTCCAAATGCCATTGGAAATGGTCAGGAACCAACTGCCGTCGGACTTGGCTTGCACCGCATCACTGGTCAGGTCGGCAGGCTTCTTCTTGACGAGGAACGCCGCAACCGTCCCGTTGCCCTGACCCGTATCACCGTGGCACATGGCGCAATGGATTTGATACAGTTCAGCGCCGCGGGCAATGGAGGCTTCATCGGCAGGCACAGGGTTCACCGGCTCGCCCATCCCAGGCAGGTAGGCAGCGCCATCCACCGGAATGGACTGGGCGGGAACCGCAAGCGGCTTTTCCTGGTCGTCGAAGGATGACTGAACAGCCATAAAAGTTACCCATTGAATCTTGATAACATCGTAGGAGAATGTCATCAGGAGGGCTGTCAGAACCGCAAGAACGGCAAATACAACAAGGAGTTGTTTGAAGAGTCTCATAGGTGTTGCGCCTCCGCAGGCTTCACGGATTCAGCGCCGAGTTTCTTCAACACGTCCGTGATCTTCTTTTCTTCCACATGCGTGCATTCGACGAGGATGGCGATCTTGCCGTCGCTGATCTCGGGCACATACTTCATCGGGCGGTAGTTCGGGAAGAAGCTATCGAGGAAGACGCCGAGGAAGGTGGAAAGCAGCATGCCAAGCATGGTCAATTCAAATAGTACGACCACGGTGGGAGGTCCCGGAATAAAAGACTGGGTACTCACCTGGATCGGGTAGGCATACAAGAACGGTGAAATGTAGGCGAGGAAGATGCCCGCACCCATACCAAGGATCGCGCCGCCCATGGCAATGCGCGGCACATTCGTCCACTGGCGCGGGCGCCCAAGCATCGCTTCGGTGACGGGAATGCCGGAGATCACATTCATGCTGTCATCGTGAACGCCCATCGCGTGGAGTTGCTCAACGGCGTCCGCGGCAGGCGCGAGGTCAGAAAAGACCGCGAGTAGATCGACAACTTTGGATTCAGATTCAGTCATCACATCCTCCTATTCCAGTTCGCTGACCGAAACAACGGTCTCGCGTCCAAATTTCTTGAGTTCGTGCGCCATCTGACCTTCCTGTACTTCCCAAACGGGGATGAGCGGGATCAATTTGGATGCCGCCATGTAGAGCAGGATGAAGAGCGCAACTGTACCAATGCCCATGGGGACTTCAATGCCAGGCGTGTACATGCGCCAGGTAAAGGGCATGCGGTTGATGGTGACGGAAATGGGGATGATGATATAGCGTTCAAACCACATACCCACATTGATGGCAATGCCTACAAAGCCTACGATCCAGGGATTGGAGCGCCACTTTGCATTCCAAAGAAGAGCCCAGGGGATGGCAATGTTGGTGATCAACATGGTGAACCACATCCAACCCATTGGGCCGGCTTCGTGGAAGTGAAGTAACTGCTGCGTCCACTTGTCGCCGCCGTACCATTGCACCATGTAATCGTTGAAGAAGAAGTATGCCCACGCCATGGAGATGATGAGCATCAACTTGCCGATGGCATCAAAGTGTTCGCCGCGCACAAAGTAGTTCATGTGCTTCATGGTGCCGCGGATGACCGCCAGCACGACGACAGCAGCCCCCATACCGGAGTGCAACGCGCCCACGATGAAGTACGGACCGAAGATGGTGGATGACCAACCGGGGCGGGTGGCAGCAGCAAAGTCCCAGGACACGATGGTGTGAACAGAGAACATGACCGGGATGATGGCGAAGGCGAAGATGCTCATCGCATTGCGCAGGTGGGTCCACTCGCCTTCCGTACCGCGGAAACCGAGGGCAAGGATTTTATACAGGTTCTTGCGCCAGCCGGTGGAGCGGTCGCGCGCCATCGCCACATCGGGGATGAGCGGCAGGAAGAGGTACATGGTGGAAGAAAGCAGGTAGGTTGTGATCGCGAGCAAGTCCCAGGTGAGCGGGGAGTGCAGGTTGGGCCACAATAGGCGCTGATTGGGATACGGCATGAGCCAGTAGAACAGCCACACACGACCCATATGCATAAAAATGGAGAAGCCAGCCTGTACCAGACCGAAGGTGGTCATCAATTCGGCAGCCCGGGTGAAAGGACGGCGGAATTCCGCTTTGAACACGCGCAAGATGGCGGAGATAAATGTACCCGCGTGGCTGATACCGATCCAGAACACGGTGTTGACGAGGAAGATACCCCAGTAATCGGGGCGCATCACACCGGCTTCACCCTGACCTTTTGCGATCAGAACGCCCCATTTGTAGAACAAGCCCCAGGCGACGAACGCAGCCAGAAGGGAGAAGACCAGCCACCACTTCCAGGTAGGAGGCGTGGTCATCGCTTCCATGACCATTTCGTTCATCTTTCCGCGGGGGAGCGGGTCGAGCATCAGGTGCTTTTCGCGGAGATGTTCTTCGTGAGAATGCTCCGTGTGCTGTTTATGATCTGTCATGTTTACCCTCCCTTGAAGTAGGTCACGTTGGGTAACGTGCCAAGTTCTTCAAGATGTTTGACGCCATGACCCTTGTGCGCCAGTTGCGAGACCAGCGATTCAGGGTTATCGACACGTCCGAAAACGATGGCATTCGCAGGGCAAGCCTGGGCGCAGGCGGTGGTGAATTCACCATCCACCACTTCGCGTCCTTCAGATTTCGCTTTGTCCTGAGCCTTGTGGATGCGTTGAATGCAGAAGGTGCATTTCTCCATCACACCCATGCGGCGAACGGTGACATCCGGGTTGAACTGATTGGGAAGCGGTTCGGGGCGTTGATAGTCGCGCCAGTTGAACGCACGCACCTGGTACGGACAGTTGTTTGCACAGTAACGCGTACCTACACAGCGGTTGTACACTTGCAGGTTCAATTGTTCCGCCTGTGAGTGAACGGTTGCGAACGCCGGGCAGACAGGCTCACAAGGAGCATGACCACATTGCTGGCATAGCATCGGCTGCTGCGGGGTCATCTTCACTTCGGGATATTCGCCTTCCCAGAAGCGTTCGATGCGGATCCAGTGCATGGAACGACCATAGCCTGCATCCACTTCACCGACGAAGGTAATATTGTTTTCCATTGCACAAGCAGCCACACAAGCCTGGCAGCCCGTGCAGATATCCTGGTTGATGACCATACCCCATTTGCCAGTCTCTTCGGCGCTCATTTTGATTTCTTCGGGTCTAATCATGATTAATGCTCCTCGCCAAGTCCCTCGCCATACACACCGATGCGGCTTTCCATGCGGGAAAGACCAACACCACTGACGGCACTGGAGACCTTTTCTACTTTAACTTTCATACCAGCAAAGGCAAGATCACCGGCTTCATTAAAACGACCGGCAATTAGGTCGGCGGGATTCACGCCGCGTTTTTCGGCGTAACGCCCATACGCGGTGTGACCCTGACCGAACGGCATCGCAATCGTATCGGGGCGAATGGCTGGGTACAAATAAACATAGGCTTGCACTTCACCGATTTCGCTGATGACCTTG
>JACPVC010000264.1 GCA_016191955.1 Chloroflexota bacterium | reverse complement strand
CAAGGAATGAGTAATTATACACATGGCTGATTCGAATAATCTGCTTAAAATCGACACGCCCGAAAACGTCACCTTCGATTACGACATCTCAGGGATCGGTTCGCGCTTCCTGGCGGCGCTGATCGACTCTGCATTGATCGCCCTGCTGCAAACGTTGATCTTTGGGGTGGCGATCCTCATCGCAAGCCTGGCTTCGGATTATATGACCGACGCCATCGGCAATTGGTTTTTTGCCGTCTCCGGGTTGGTCGCCTTTGCATTCTTTTGGGGCTACTATATTTTTTTCGAAATCCTTTGGAACGGGCAAACCCCCGGCAAGCGGCTGATCGGCTTGCGCGTCATCCGTGTGGATGGAACTCCTGTGAACGCCAGCGAGGTGGTCATCCGCAACCTTGTCCGCATCATCGACTTTCTTCCGAGTGCCTATGGGATCGGCGTGGTGACCATGTTCATCAACCCCAGTTCGCGCCGCGTGGGCGATCTCGCCGCGGGCACCATCGTCGTGCATGACCGTGCCGTGAAAAATTTAAGTGAGCTTTCGCCTGTGCGCCCGTCTACGGTGGTGGTGCCAGGCGCGCAGGATCATTTGCCGGAAAGTTTCCCCGTGGGGCAAGTATCGGAACATGAACTACACATCATCGAGGAATTTCTCTCGCGCCGAACCGGACTGGCAAACAGTGCGACTCTTGCCCGTCACATTCTCAATTCGATCATGACGCGCCTGGGCTTGCCAGCCGAGTCCGTGCAGTTTGACCACGCTGAAGCCATTCTCGCCGAAATCTATCGCGCGCGCAGGTCGGTAGTGTCTGATAAATGATGCTAATGAACAGGGAGATAAAGCAATGAGTGAATCGAAAAAACTTTTGATCGGGTTTGCAGTGGTGGGAGCCATCTGCTGTTGTATGGCAGTCGGCGCTTTTTGGGGAATGAGCGCCTTCGGAAAACAGGTGGGAAGTTTGGCAACCGGCAGCGACCCAACCGCTGTCGCCGAGATGCGGAACAAAATTGTGGATTTCGACCAGCCTCCCGGTTATCAGCCCGGGGTAATGTCCATGGTTATCTACGATGTGATTTACCTGATGCCCGTTGACTCCAGCGATGATCCAATGATTATGTTGATGCAGTACAACGCCACTACGTCAGCGAACCGCGAACAGATCGAACGGAGTCTGCGCCAGTCTGCCGAACGGCAGGGACCGCAGCCGGGCGTATCCATGCGGGTGGTGGATTCGTTCGAGACGGTCATCCGTGGCGAGACTGTCACCGTGAGCGTCAGCGAAGGTGGGGGACAGAACCTGGCAGTGCGTCAGTGGATCACGGTCTTCGATGGCAATAACGGGCTGGTCCTGTTGATGGTCCAGGGACCCATTGCCTCGTGGGATGATGAGATGGTGGAGACGTTTATTAAGTCCATTCGGTGAAGGCTTATGTAAGTTTAAACAGGTCAGAACAACTCTGACCTGTTTTGTCTTTAAGGCTCTCCCGTTATTAACGGGAAAATGGGTCAAAAGCGACCAAAACGTGTAGACGAAAGGAATTGAAATTGCGGTAACCATAACCACGACGGTTGAGCATTTTGATTTTCAAATTCACTCCTTCGGCAAAACCATTGTTG
>JACPVC010000263.1 GCA_016191955.1 Chloroflexota bacterium | reverse complement strand
TATGTCGCCGAGACAATAAAATTACTTCCCGAAAAACCTGATCGCATTTTATTGTCCGAGATTTTCCAGCAAATTGCCCGTTTGGGCATGGTTCATCCTACCTTTGAACCAGTTTCTACCGCTTAATTGGCGAAGGTATTGCTGTAAGTCAATCAAAAAGAACATCTATTGTGAGGATGCTCTTTTTGATTCCAGGATTGAGTTATTGAACGAGTATGGCCCCAGCCCCTATTGGGTCAAATCCCTGTGACCATTGAGTGTGAATATTATATTTCGCTCCCTTTAGAATAATCCCGCTCATGTTCGCCCCACTCAAGTTGGCGTGACTCAGATTCACGTTGGTCAGGTTCGCACCGCTCAGGTCGGCTCCGTGAAGGTCGGCGCCGCTTAGGTCAGCTTCTATGAGATTGGCACCATGAAAATTAGCCTCACTGAGATCGGCATCTTCCAAATTGGCTTTGCTCAAATTGGCATAACGCAGCCTGGCATTATCGAGGAAGGCTCTATTTAAGTTTGCTCCACTTAAGTCTGCCTTGCTCAAGTCCGCACCGCTTAGGCTGGCTTTGCTGAGATCAAGCCCCGCCAATTGCAATGGCTTGGTTCCATTTAGTAATTCGTCAAGTTCTTCTTTTGTAAATTGCATGGTGTTGCCTTTCAGGTTCGATCTAATTTGCTGCAAGTTCTTTCAGGAACTTCTCTTTATTCGCGGACCGGGCTGTCTTGCCGCTCGATGTTTTGATGATCCATTTATCGTCCACCACTTTGACGTGGCGCAAGGCGATGGCGGAACTCTTCGTCACATGCTTGCGGATGGCATCTGCTATCGCCTCTTGTTCCGACGGGTCGGCTGAATCTGCTTCGGCGATAATGACGACTTCCTCGGTGCCTTCTTCTTCGTCGTACATGCCGAACGCCACGGTTCTTCCTTTATGGACGCCGGGCACTTCACTTGCAAGCGATTCCAGATCCTGTGGGTAGACATTCTTGCCACCGACGATGATAAGGTCTTTCTTGCGTCCCGAGACATATAACTCTCCATTGGAAAGGTAGCCGTAATCGCCAGTGAGATACCAACCATCCTTGATGGCGGACTTGGTGGCATCTGGTCGGTTGAAATATTCGGTTAACATGCAGTCGCTTCGGACTGCGATCTCACCGACCATGCAATCAGGCAGGTCGCCAAAGGATTCATCCACGATGCGGATTTTCACATTAGGCAGCGGATGCCCGGATGAAGTCATCTTCATGGAGGGTGAATCAGGCACGGGCGGAGTCGCGAGGCGTTGCGTCATGAAAGTCTCGCGGTCGATCTCATCCACGGCTGGGATTCCATCCAATGGGCTTTGAGTCACGGCGAAGACGTTCTCTGCCATGGCGTAGCAAGTTTGCAGCGCGGACTTCTTCAAACCGTACATGGAAAATTTTTCAAAGAAGAGGTCATGGCTTTCGACGTGAACCGGCTCGGAGCAGTTGATGATGGCGCGCCACGAAGAGAGGTACACGCCTTCGAGATTGCGCTCGCGGATTTTGTGGGCGCAGAAGTTGTAGGCAAAGTTCGGCAGCCAGGTGAGCGTGCCTTTGTATTGCGAAACAGCTTGATGCAGTTTGTAGGGCGCGCGCACCCAATCGAAGGGTGACATGTTGACAAGTGGGATGCGCAAGAGCACGGGCAGGAGGAAGCAGGCGATGAAGCCCATGTCGTGATACAGCGGCAGCCACGAAACGATGACGTCGCTGGCGGGATTGATGTGTAGTGTTTGGCTGTAAGCATTGAGTTGATTGAGCACGGCACGATGCGAAAGCGCCACCCCTTTTTGCAAACCCGTTGTGCCGGATGAATGTTGAAGTACGACGACATCTTCAGGAGATGATTTGAAGCCTTGAAGTAATTCAAAGTTAGGTTCTGTTTCTGCTTCAATGGTATTTGTGAGAATTACATGCCGGACAGAGTCTCCTTCGCCGAGTGCGCTGCGTACTTCAGCCTCGAACTCAGGATAAGTGACGATGGTCGTTGGCTTGGTGATGGAAATGAGCGAAGCGAGGTCGGCGCGATATTTTTCAGGTGCGAGTTTCTCCGTCAGGAATGGCATGATCGACGGAATTGCGCCGTGCAGGATCGCTCCCCAAAAAGCATAGATCAAGTCCTCTCCATGCTGCTGAATCAGAATGACCACCTCGCCGGGTTTGATTCCTTCGCGGGCGTAGGTCAATGCAAAACGATTCGCGCCGCGGATGAGATCGCGATAGGTAAGTAGCTTGTCAGGTTGTCCCGCGTGTTGCAGAATGATGCTGGTCTTGTCTGGGACGTCTTGATAAGAGCGTTGGAGGAGATTCGATAGGGTTGTCATTATTTTTTTACCGCTAAGCACGCTAAGATCGCGAAGAAAAAACTTTTAAATCTTGGTGTCCTTAGCGCGCTTCGCGGTTAATGAATTACTTGCGGGAAGAGATCAAAACAGCAAGCTGATTCAAATTATCGAATGTTTCCTTATTCAATTCGGTATCTTCAACGCGGACGCCGAAGGTATCTTCAATGAAGAGGGCGAGGTCCATCAGGCTGAACGAGTCGATCAATCCGCTGGAGATGAGGGCTTCATCCGCGGCGATGACCTTGCTGGGTTGCTTGAGAATTTTCTCGGCAATGAATTTTGCGATAGGGGTGGTGATTTCGGTGGTCATGAATGATTCCTTTTCGTAGTTTATCGTCATTGCGAGGAGGGTGTTCTTCCCGACGAAGCAATCTTCAACTCAGTCGTGAGATTGCTTCGGGCAAAGAGCAAAAGCGCCCTCGCAATGACGGAATATTATTTCTCTTGCAACCCTCTTCTCACCACATCCAACGCCTGCAAGGCGGTGAGGTTGCGCCAGGGCCAGCCACTAAGCATGTTCTTGGGCTTGTCGAAAAAATTGCGCGAGAATGAGAGATGGAAACCATCATTCAAGTCCGTATCGTGACCCTGGTTTGGCAGAGGTTGAAGCGCCGCCCACAGATTCCACAATGGGATGTCGTATTCTACGGCAATTTCGGCGATTTCGGCATTGATGCTGTTATCGCCTTCGACGTTGTCGCCTTTGGTGGCAAGAATAGGTACCACGCCTTGCTCAATCGAGTATTCGATGATCTGGCGCATGTACTTGCCATAATCATCGGCAGGACGGTCGTTGAAGTTGGTCTCCAAGCTGATGATGGCAATGCTCGGATTATGCAAACGGAACTCGCAAGCAATCGGATTCTCGCCTTTCTCACATTTCTTTGGGTCGGCGCGTAAGGGAGTAAGGATGGCGGCAACATTGTATCCATCACGCATGGCGAGACTGGTGCGCGAGAACGAGCCTTCGTAATAATCAATCGTGTCTTGCAGGTAGGCATATTCGCCAAGACTATATGCGCTTTCGGTGTCAAAGTCTACGAGGTAGAAGCCGGTGTTGGTTTGGCAATCGCCGACTTTCGAGAAGTGTGTCGGGTCGCGTCCCATTGCCAAGCCACGCGCATAAATTTCGCGGGCGGTGTCGGTCACTTCGGGGACGATGGGCAAGGTCATCCATTCGTCTGGTCCGAGTGTGGGGCGCGGAGTCGGCGCGGTTTCTTCGGTGGCGGCTATTGTTGTTTCGGTTTCAGTCGCTTCAGGGGTGGATGTGGGTTGGCTTTCTGGTTGAGAAGTTGCTGTCGGTGCAGTTGTACAAGCAGCAAGCAACATGACAGATAAAAGAAAAAGTTGTCGTGCTTTCATTGTTCTCCTAAGACGAGAGTGCGTCGCACCAAACGGTGCAGACCAATCCTCTTAATGAGACTCATCCACACTGGAGACGAATCTCATTAAGTCTGGTGCGACGCACCCCTGTTATTTGCAATTTTCCAAAATATACGGCGCGATGGTTTCCGCCAGCAGGTTCTCTCCCGCAGGCGTGAGATGAATAGCGCTGTTGGTAAATTCATTCGCAGGTACGACGTCCCACAAGTCCACATACGTCCATTCATTACGTTGGCTCAACGAGGTCATCATTTCGCGGTAATCGTCATACGCCCAGCGCGGGTAGAAAAAATTATAGCGGATGTCGCTGTTCGCGCCAGAACTTATTAACATCGGCTCATTTACGAGCAGCATGGGCGTTTCACCCACCACATTGAACCCCGCCTCCAGTGCATTGATAGCAAGCTGGTCTTCGGTCAACGGCATGGTCAGATCGTGATAACTATCGTCTGCTTCGAAGTCAGTTTGAGCTTTTTCATATTCAGCAGGATAGAACTGGTCGATGCCCGTGGCAGACCACATCACGCCATAGATCTGCAAGCGGAAGAAGTCCGCCCATGCGCGACGATCACCGACGAAGGTTTTCTGCCAGAAGGATTTGACTTCGAAATTGGGATCATCCGCCTCGACTCTTAACCCATAACTGGTCGCCAGTTCCCGAACCTTTTCCTCGTTGTTAGCCACCAGCGGCGTGGACGTTTGTTTGTCGTTTGGAAATGCTTCCAGCGTAGTCATCCAAATGACGAGGTCAGGGTCGTATTGCATCCCGTAGGAGAGCATCATCACATCTTTGGTCAACGAGATGGTGGGATACCCCAAGTTATACGCGCGGACAGTTTTTCCGCATGCGTTGAGATTATCCGCGTTGAGTTGTCCCGCTAGCGTTTCTTCGGGCTTGAGCAAGGTTCCCCACACCGATGAGTCACCAACGATGATGACGCGGAATTCATCATCTGCTTTTGGGGTTCCCGCAATGATATGTGAAGCAAACATCGCGTCGAGGTCAAAGAGGCTGAGGTTGTACGATTGCTCCGGGTTTTCGCCGAAGGGCAAGCGCTCCCGCCCCGGGTAGAGGACGTTATATAACGAGAACTGTCCAACCTCCGGCTGCCATGCGGCAATGACGAGGTTGAAGAGAAGGAATAAGAACAATCCTTTGATGAGGACGTTGAGAGGTTTGATTTCTTGATTCATGATTTATGTTTCAAAGAACAACTCCGAAGGAGTGAAATTTTTATAGAAAACAGGCGACGGTGTTTCAACCCCGAAGGGGTGTTATGGGTTTGGTGGCTATGTCATCCCTCTGGGATTTGGAAATGGAATTATTCGATTCTATAATCATTCCATCCCTTTGGGATTGGTTTTTGTAGGGCAGGTTTGTAACCTGCCTGTATTGTATTGATAAAGAGCGTCAGGCTACAAGCCTGACCTACAAGCGCTATGACCCCGTAGGGGTCAAATGATTATAGATTTTGTGATGACAAAAGTTCAACCCCGAAGGGGTGTCATCAGATTCACAAACCGAAAAGTTTTTGGATCACCTGCCATGAGGTGGCGGGTGAGGAGAGGGCAAAGAAAATCCATCCCAACGCCACATAATGGAAGGTGAGCAAAATGCCGCTGATATTCAAGACGGCTTGCTTGGTTGGTGTCGTTGCCCAAGCAACGGCTTTAGCTTTGGTTAGGTCATTCCAGCGGTTGTGGATGAAGAGTCCCAGCCCGTGCCATAAGCCCCAGAGGGT
>JACPVC010000271.1 GCA_016191955.1 Chloroflexota bacterium | reverse complement strand
GCTGGGAACCAGATGACAAGTTCGCCCATTGCCAATCCGAACATCCTGTGGGGAGCGGCAGCCGCTGCGGTGCTGGGAGCGACCCTCGCGGACTGGCAGAAGAAACGCGAGGAGGAAGCGGCTCGTCTTGCCGCCATGAGAAGTAATGTAGGAGGAGAAGAGGAAGAATCCTCCGGCAAAGGAAGAAACCCCGGTCGCATCGCGTATGAAAAGAAGATGCAGCAGAAGCATATCATTGGGGAATTACAAGCTGCGGCGAAAATCTCACAGGCGAAGCCTGTCAATCAACTCGCCAAGATCGACACCGACGAGGAACGGCTGGAAGCCTACAAACAAACGGCTGGCTATCAGGCTAGACAGGAACACTATGCAGAGTATTATGCCAAGAAGGAACAGGAAAAGCAGAATGCCGTCAGTGCTGCAAGATGGGCGGGAGTTGCGTCCGTGGCGCAGGAGAAGCAGGAAGAGGAAAACAAATGGCAAGAGATATTTGAAAAATGGACTTCTCCCGCAAAATTATCGTCAGGATTAACCTATGGGAAGCCACAATGGGTAGATACTTTACCTTTAACGTTGCAAATACCTTTAGAGTTGATTTACAAAAAAATAGATAATATCCCACCAAAAATTTCTACTTCTAACAATAAGATTCTCAATGGAGCAAGTAATGCTATCTCATTCCTAAGTGGCACAACAAGGCAACTTACTAACGACCTTGCCTTCGGATTACCAGGTTTTATTACGGGCTGGAAACCGAAAAATGGGAATGAGTTTTATCAAGATGGCAGAATGTTGGGTAGGACCTTAAGCACTTATTATGGTTATTTTGAGATGCTTGTTGGTGGCGCCTTATTAATTGATGGTGCGGTAAAATTTGTGGCATCTGTTGGTGGCAGTATTGGGTGTTCGATTTTCGGCGGACCGTCAGGAGGGGCAGCGTGTGCAGCAGCTTCCACTCCAATTGTTATTGCTGGAACAACTGAAATGGTGGGAGGTGCAATTGTTGCGGGGCATGGCGGTGCAGTTGTTTGGAATAATGCAAATAATCCATTAAAGATTCAGGATAACAGTGGAAATAGTGGAATCGCAGGTCGTGAAAAAGTACCGCTTAAGGGTAAAGTGAATGATCTTCCCGATGGGGTTGAGTGGCTTGATATAAAAGATCCAAGGATTAAATTGAGTCATTCTGTATCCCGTGACCTCAACGATCTTGTTACAATCAATGATATAAAAATGGATATTGAGGTTGCAGGATATGATGCCAATAACCCAATTATATTGGTCGAATTTCCAGACGGAACACTTTCCTTATATCAAGGACATCATAGGTTGCAAGCTGTCAGCGAACTTGGCTACACAAAAATTCCTGCACGTATACTTCACGTTATTCCATAAAAAGGTAAAAAATGAAAAATTTAGATGAATATTTACTCATGTTGAATAATTTAATAAGTCTACAGACCCAACTTGTTGATTCTGTTGACCAGATCGTGAGATTAAAACCCGCCGAGCTAAATGGGTTGAGTTTTTTGCCTGCAACAAAAACAATTGCTAGTCAGCTTGAAGGCTGGCCAAAGAATCTAATAATTTTCCCATTGCACACTTGGGTAGAACCGAATCGCGGGGAAATAAGTATAAACGGCTCTCGCTGGCTATTCTCCTACACGGGGCAAGGAATTAGTTTTCTTAGTACATCTGATAATACTCGAGTAATTGTTGAATATTCTGTAAACGGTAAGGTTTGTTTGACAGAATGGGGGATTCGTTGTTTTTTGCAATCCAGCATTAAGAATCATCATGCATCTCCAGAATTAATGGAAGATCATTACAAATTATTTGTTTGGCTAGTGAAAAATAATTATTTAATAAAATTAATGGACAGACCTGAGTTTCCAGAGTCTGTATTCTTATTAGCAACTCCATATCTAACTTGATTTTCTCCAAGTAACCACGGAGAATGTATTTAAAGACATGTTTTCAATGGAAGCAAGTTGGCATGCAAACTTTTAGTTTAGTGGTGCATGGATTAAATATAATTTCATGTAAATATTTTTTTGGAGATGAAGATAACGTAAAAATACTTTCACCATTAATTTTCATTTTACTTCTAATTGTTATTACGTTCCCTCTTATGTTTTATCCCTAAGCAAGTTCGATATTAGGAGTGATGTCTTTGTTATCTTCCCTCTCTCTCCATCTACGCCATCTTCCAAACCCACAAAGGGACAGAAAACGCCCGCCCGAAAATCCTCAAAAAAGCGGGTGTGATGATATTTACGCTCATCATCCTCTTCCTCGGTGGGATTGCTGCCATACTGGCGAATTACCAGTGAGTATAAGGTGGGGCGAGGTGGCGGGACTTTTATCTGCGATAGGGGCGAGTTTTATGGTGGGGTATCTGGTCCGCAAGGGGATGATGCTGTTAAGCCTATACCACAACTCATTTACCTAACATTCACTTGCATGATGTAAGCAAGTATCTGACGAAAACCATAAAACGGAATCAACAGAGCAATGTGAACGATATTACTCAGAGCAAACAGCAACGCGACCGTGCGCAGTAAAGGATCAAAGACAGGGGCGAGGTTTTCCAACATCCACGTGCCCGCACCGGTGAGGACGGCAAGCACAAGCAATGCCCCGATCCACATACCGAGCGGCAGCCAGGCATGGCGGTCCGATTCGGAGGGCAGCATGGTGCTGGAGATGGCAAAGGTCAGGTAGAACCACAGGAAAAAATCTGGCGCAGCAGGCAATAATTTCAATCCCATCAAAAACAACTCGACCTGTCCGTTGCTCAGCACATGCCAGAGCGCATCCAGCCGCAATTGCACGACGCCCGCATACGCCACAAATGCCGTCCCTGCAATGATGGGAGCAAGACCGACCAGGGAATCACGCAGGATGTCCGTCTGTTCGGTTTCCACATAGCCCAATTGCAGATGACCGGTATCCAACGACTGTGGAACCAACGAAAACTTCCCCGTGCGCACGCCCAGGACCTTCGCCATAAGAAAATGACTCAACTCATGCAGGAATATACCGGGGAAGAATAACATCGAAAACAGGGCAATAGTCAACGGCTTGTTGCGGGTGATGAGGAACAAGACGACCTGAATTTCACGATGCAAAAGCCGCTGGAGATACACCAGCGGCAAGAGCATTAACGCAAACCAAAGTAATCCGGTGAACTGCATTGCTTATTTCACAGCCGCCTTCGCAATGGAAATGAATTCATCCACTTTCAAGCTTGCGCCACCCACCAAGGCTCCGTCGATATCGGGTTGGGAGAAAAACTCGGCGGCGTTGGCAGCGGTCACAGAGCCACCATACAGGATGCGGATCGTCTGAGCCGTGTCCGCGCCGAAGAGTTCGCTCAGCGCCGGGCGGATCATGCCGCCGTGAACACCCTGGGCATTCTCCGCGCTGGAGGCTTTTCCAGTTCCAATCGCCCACACCGGTTCATACGCGACCACAATGCGAGAAGCGAATTCAGGCGAAACACCTTGAAGCCCCAAACGAGTTTGGGAAGAAACAACTTCGGATGTTTGTCCGGCTTCATATTGAGCCAACGTCTCACCTACGCACACAATGGGAGTCAGCCCGGCTTTTTGCGCGGCGAGCAGTTTTTTGTTTACGGTCTCGTTCGTCTCGCCAAAATACGCCCGGCGCTCTGAGTGACCGATAATAATGTACCCGCATAATTCCTTCACCATCCCCGGCGCGACCTCGCCTGTGAACGCGCCTTTTTCTTCCCAATGCAAATTCTGCGCGCCAAGCCCGATCTCGGTCCCGGCGAGCATTTCGGCGGCGACCATCAACGAGGTAAACGGCGGGCACACCACCCGCTCCACGCCGCTGACTGCGTTCAATCCCCCCGATAATGCAGAGAGCAATTCACGCGTCTCTACGATATTCTTGTTCATCTTCCAATTACCGGCAACAAATGCTTTTCTCATCGATGCTCCTATTGAATGGTTGTAAGGAATTCAGTTGCCATATCCCTGATCCACGGCGCAGCGCCAAGGTCTGAAGAAAGCGACAACAAAAGATTCTTCGCGGCTTCGCGGCTTCCCACTTGCATCTCGATCTCCGCCTTCAAAAGGAAAGCCTCATACATATCAGATTGCACCGCCTGTGCATTGGCAAGCTGCAATTTGGCATCTTCCACAGCGCCGTGATAAAGGGCATATCGCCCACGGACGACGTACCCCAGCGGAAGGTCAAAGGCATCGACGCGCTCGAAGAACACATACAGCGGCATCTCTTCCTCCGAAGTGGCTTTATAAACCGACTCGCGCAATCCTTCCTGAATATCAGGCGGGATATTTTCACTGGTACCAAACCCCGCCAATCGCAAGTACATACCGGCGGTTGGTACCCATGCCTCGCGGCTTTTGAATTCCTGCGCGGCGGTCATGAAAAAATCCTTGTTGGTTCCGGCAAGGTTCGCGGCTTGCGCTAGTGTCTCATACGAGGGTTTCTTATGCCCATCATCCCAAAGCGCAAGCGAAAGCTGTAAATGTGCATTCGGGTCGCCGGGGTTGTTCTGCACAGCCGCCCGGGCAGCCGTGATTTCCGGTGACTCGTCGAGAACGGTGGCAGGCGTCGGCACAGCGGTATCGGTCGCCACGGGAGCGACTGTTGCTGTCGCGATGGCAACTGGCGTTCGGCGCGGAAATAGAGTGCGGGAATCATTTCGAAATGCGACCCAACCGACCGCACAACACAGGATGACCACCAGCCCGCCGCTGATCCAAGCCCATGTCGGGCTTCGCTTCGGTGCGGGACTTTTAGCGATCTCTGTTCTCGCAGCCTGATCCACACTTTGGGCTTTTGACGGCTCCTTCAAGCTCGCAGGGCGCATTTTGACCGATGTCCCTTGCATGGGCACGCCCGAATCGACCCATGCCTGTTTGAAGGCATGTGCCAACTCTTCCACCGTCTCATAACGGTCCAAGCGGTCTTTGGCGAGGGACTTCAACAATACCCGTTCCACCGGCTCAGGCACTTCCGGGTTGACTGCGCGCGGCAGGGGCAAAGGCGAATAAATATGGTCGTGAATAATGGAAAAGGGAGTATCGGCGGTGAAGGGCACACGTCCCACCACCATTTCATACAGCATGACCCCGAAGGAATAGATGTCGGTTTTGTTATCGAGGTCCTTCTTCCCCATGGCTTGCTCGGGCGAAATATACTGCGGCGTGCCCATGATCGAATCTGCCGAAAGTGTAGATTCGCCGTCCTGCGCAATGCGCGCCAGACCGAAGTCCGCCAGATACATCACGTGATCAGTTGAAATCAAAACATTCGATGGCTTGATATCGCGGTGCAGTACTCCCTGCTTGTGCGCATACGCCAACGCCGACCCGACCGAATCCACCACCTGCTCGATCTCCGCCGCTGTAAGTGGACCCTGAGTTAAGCGAGCCTTGAGCGTATCCCCCTCGATGAACTTCATCACCAGGTAGGGTCGACCCTCATGCTCGGCATAATCGTACACCGGCACAATATTGGAGTGCTCCAGCCTTGCTACCACGCGGGCTTCACGCTGAAACCGGCTGATAAAGGTCGAGTCTTCATTAAATGCTTGATGCAAAACCTTCAGGGCTACATACCGATCGAGTGCAGCGTGATAGGCTTTATAAACAGAAGCCATCCCGCCCTGCCCCAACTGCTCCATGACCTGATATGGACCGACATTCGCGCCCGGCTTAAATGACATAAAAATTTCTCCGCAGTTATCGCTTGTCTCATAATAAAGTAAACTTCTTGTCAAAACTGCTAGAAAAAAAGATTTTTCCGTTTACTAAATTATGCGATACTTTGTAATTTCCCCTATTATAGCCGAGCAAGACAAGCTTCGGTTATGCGGTTGTAAATTGCCCGTAAACTGCTATGCAATAAAAAAGGCGGATGGGCAAATTGCCCATCCGCCTTTTGAACATGAATTAAGGCTGGAATTCCACTTCTACATTTACGACCCCGTTTTCGGGAGTGAATTTGATCGGGAAGGTCTTTGTGGATCCGTCGCCACAGTTGACATTCCAATCCTCGTACCAGACACCGCCTGCATCCGGCTGTTGAGTCACGGTGATCGTCGTGCCTTCCACAGTGGGCGTATTGCAGCCAGACATGATGCCAACCAACTGCACAGATGCCCATGCAAAAACGCGGGTCTGTTCATCGGCAAGCCCGCCTTCGGGAACTTCACCGCTGGTATCGAAGCTCGGCGAACCCGGCGTAGCATTTGGATCACTGGGGATCGGGAAATCCTCAATATCTTCCACCACCTGCTGGGCAACAACATAAGCCTGATAACCGTAATAGCCGCCAACGCCCGTCACAATACAACAACAGCAAAGCACCAATGCGATAACAACACCGATAATCATATTGCGGTTATTTTTTGGGGGTTGCCCCTGGGGAACTGGATTCGTTTCCATTTTTTTCTCTCTCCTGTTTGAAATTGATAAAATTATTAGACGTTATCGGAAATAACTTATATGCCACCGTCCCGAAGGTTTGAGCGAGTAAATTTAATGCCGAATAACAACCTTCGGGACGTTTTTTTCTAATTACCGATAACGTCTATTATACAAAGGAAAGGAGCAGATGGATATAAAAACCATCTGCTCCTTTTGTCCTATAAGATGTTGAACGAGATACTATCTCGCTTTATCATTACTTATCGTTCAAAGCCGCCACACCCGGCAATTCTTTCCCTTCGAGAAATTCAAGCGAAGCACCGCCGCCGGTGGAGACGTGCGTCATCTGTTTGGCAACACCGGCTTTCTTGACTGCGCTCGCCGAGTCACCACCACCGATCACAGTGACCGCCTTGGACTCTGCCAACATCTTCGCCAGAGCGAACGTCCCTTCGGCGAACTTCGGCATTTCGAAGACGCCCACGGGTCCATTCCAAACGATCAATTTGGCTCCGTCCAATGTAGCTTTATACAAGCTGACGGTTTTCGGTCCCACGTCCAACATGCGCCAACCTGCAGGGATCGCGTTCACGTCCACGGTTTGGGTGTTGGCTTCGGCGTCGAACTTGTCTGCAATGATCGCATCCACAGGCAGGACGAGTTTATCGCCGAGTTTGCCAAGCAGGGTCTTGGCGGTTTCGAGGGATTCCGCTTCGACGAGACTGTCCTGCATGTTCAGTCCCTTCGCGGCGAGGAATGTATTCGCCATGCCGCCGCCGATGATAAGTTTGTCACATTTTGCGGCGAGGGTTTCGACAACAAGAATCTTATCGCTGATCTTGGCACCACCAAGAATGGCGATGTAAGGATGTTCGGGGCTTGCAACGGCTTTGCCGAGATATTCGAGTTCCTGTTCCATCAGGAAGCCGGAGACGGCGGGCAGGAAGCGCGCAACACCTTCTGTGGACGAGTGAGCGCGATGTGCAGAACCAAACGCATCGTTGACATACACGTCACCGAGCGCCGCCATTTGCTTGGCAAGGTCGAGGTCATTCTTCTCTTCGCCTTTGTGGAAG
>JACPVC010000093.1 GCA_016191955.1 Chloroflexota bacterium | reverse complement strand
TCCCCTGACGTTCTGCAATTACGAGAACTCGAAAAGCCGACTCCAAAGGACAACCAAATCCTGATCCGCATCCGCGCAACAAGGGTCAACTATGGAGACACGCTGGCACGGCGTTTCGGCAGCGTGACAACGAAGGAATTCAACATGCCGGGGATTCTGCTGCTCCCCGCCCGGCTGGAATTCGGCATCCGCAAACCGAAAAGGTCCATTCTCGGCAATGAATTCTCCGGCGTGATCGAAGCGGTTGGAAAAGAAGTAAAGCGCTTCAAGCCAGGGGACGCGGTCTTTGGCTACCGTGGACAGTCTTTCGGCGCGTACGCGGAATATCTCTGCATGCCCGAAAGAGGATTGGTCACCCACAAGCCAATGAACATGAAGTTTGAAGAAGCTACGTTGATCCCCTATGGCGCATTGACTGCGCTGAGCCACCTCAAAAAAGTGAACATTCAAGCCGGACAGAAAGTGCTGGTCAACGGTGCGTCGGGCGGGATCGGCTCTGCGGGAGTGCAACTCGCCAAATACTTCGGTGCAGAAGTGACCGGCGTTTGCGGCACATCCAAGCTGGCATTCGTCAAAGCCCTCGGGGCAGATAAGGTTATTGATTACACCAAAGAAGATTTCACGCAAAACGGCGAAACATACGATCTGATCTATGACATTCTCGGCAGAAGTTCGTTTGAGAGAAGTCAATCGTCACTCACTAGGAGCGGCGTTCATCTCTATGCCAGTTTCAAAGTGAAACAATTGATTCAAATGACGCAGACTTCCAAGTCAACAGGCAAGAAAGTAATCTGCGTGTTGTCATCCGAAAACCTCGGTGACTTGAATTACATCAAGGAACTTATGGAGGCGGGTAAGTTCAAGACAGTGATTGACAAACGCTTTCCGCTGGAAGAAACCGCCGAAGCGCATCGATATTACGAGTCTGGGAAGAATACGGGGAATGTAGTAATTTCGGTTGAGTAGAAAAAAGACCTCGGAGGTTTTGAAAACCTCCGAGGTCTGCTATACCACTTCCTTCACCGCCACCCACTCCCCCGCGGACTTGGGATGTTCCGCCACTTTCAACTTACCAGCATCCACCAACTTACCGACACTCTTCTTCACCACCTCATTCCCCCACCCAAATAACTTCTGCGCATCGCGCAATTGCGCCGCGCCGACCATGGCGAAGTACAACTCCAATAACTTCGCGCGCGCCTGTGACTCGGTGATCTTCCGTGCCTGCTCGGAGAGTTCAGGGAAATGGCTTGTGGTGATGGCATAGATGTGCGAATACTTCCACGCACCCGCTTGCGCCACGCCAACCGGTAGAATCTTGAAATCACGCTGCAAATATTCCAACGCTTTGTTGAACTCCGAATCCTTGGCATTGGAGAGTTTGGATTCCTTGCGTAAGTCAATCGTATGCATCGCACCCTTGTCGAGCAAAGCCTCATAGACTTGTTTCGCGGCTTGCGGCAAACGTCCCTCGTGATAAGCAATCAGATAATCTTCTTCGGGCGCGCCGTAGTTTTCGGAGAGAGCATAAAAATACGGGGCGATCTCCAACGAGATCATTGTCGCTTTACCACGTAATATTTTTCCGTAATACCAAATCTTTTTATCGAGCGCATTATCCTTCCACCCCCACGTGATGTGGCCCGGGTCATCGTGCGCATCGGCGACGGGTCGGTCACCGGCGACCGCCGTCCACAACGAGGGCAGGTCAATGCCTTTGATGGGCCAGAAATAGATGAAGCCGCGTTTGTTTACGAAAGACAAGGCATGAGCGGGAGATGAAACCCGTTTTTGCGGAGGCAGGTTGAAGGTCCGCGTGCGAAGCGTTTGAAGTTTTTTGAGATTGATCTTATTCATTGTTCGGATTTTAGTCTAATTGAGATACAATCGGCAAGTCATGGTCATCAAAACTTTTAGAGATAGTGAAGACCTAAGTCAAGCCGCGGCGAAGTCATTTATCGAACTCGCAACGAAAGCCATTGCCGAACGCGGACGTTTTCTGGTCTCACTCTCCGGCGGGGGAACGCCAATGAAATTATATGAACGACTTGCAAATGAAACAGTAGATTGGACACACATACACTTCTTTTGGGGCGATGAGCGCTGTGTGCCCGTGGACGACCCCGGCAATACCTACGGACAGACGAAAAAAATCCTCTTCGACAAAATTGGGGCGACGAATATTCACCGCGTCGAATCCGCGCTCGAGCCTGTTCAAGCTGCCGAAGCGTACGCCAAAACTCTGAGCGGATTCGCTGACGCGCCGTTCGACTTCCCGCACTTCGATTTAGTTCTGCTCGGCATGGGAGACGACGGTCATACCGCATCCCTTTTCCCCGGCTCGCCTGTCGAAATGGATAGCTCCACTATAGCAGTCACCGCACAGTATCAAGACCGCCCCGCCAACCGCGTCTCTCTGACGCCGAAGGTGTTCAATCATGCCAGAGAAGTTTGGTTTTTGGTCACTGGCGCAAGCAAGGCTGAGACGTTACGCAACGTCATAAAAGGGGAACGAAATCTCGATCTTTATCCCGCGCAAAGAATCCAGCCTGTGAGTGGAAACCTGGTTTGGATGATCGATGAAGCGGCGGGAAAATTTTTATAAATCACCCTGCTCTGGTGGGGGCTAAGCCCCCACCAGAGCGAATACCAAAGGAGCTTTATATAATGGAATTAGCACTAATCGGTTTAGGAAAAATGGGATTGAACATGGCGACGCGCCTTGTGCGCGGCGGACATCGTGTAGTTGGGTACGCCCGCTCGAAAGAGACCGTGGATAGCGCCATAAAGAACGGCGTTGATGGAACGTATTCACTCGAAGAAGCAATCGGCAAATTAACTTCTTCGCCCAAAGTGGTCTGGGTCATGGTCCCTGCCGGGGCAGCCACGACAGAAACCATTGAGAAAACCGCTGCCCTATTGAAAAAAGGCGACATCATCATCGACGGTGGAAACTCGAACTATAAAGACACCATCAAACATGCCGAAATGCTCGCAACAAAGGCAATCGACTTTGTCGATTGCGGCACCAGCGGCGGCATTTGGGGACTCACCGAAGGCTACAGCTTGATGATCGGCGGCAAAGAAGAAGTGACCAAGAAACTGAATCCCATCTTCGAAACCCTCGCCCCCGGCAAGGATTTGGGTTGGGGACGGGTAGGTCCGCATGGCGCTGGTCACTATACCAAGATGGTGCATAACGGCATCGAATACGGTATGATGCAAGCCTTTGCTGAAGGCTTCGGCATTTTGAAAGGCAAGAAGGAATTCGGGCTGGACCTTTCGCAGATTTCGCACATCTGGCAGCACGGCAGCGTCGTCCGCTCGTGGCTGCTCGATCTCGCCGCAAACGCCCTCGACGAAGACACCGAACTGACAGACATCAAGCCCTGGGTAGCAGACTCCGGCGAGGGCCGCTGGACGGTTTTCGAATCCATCGATCTCGATGTCCCCGCCCCCGTCATTACGCTGGCGCTGCAAATGCGCTTCGCCAGCCGCGATGTTGAAAACTACCCCGCACGCATGCTCGCCGCGCTCCGCAACCAATTCGGCGGACATGCGATCAAGAAGGCAGAGTAACTTGGTAATTGGTAATGAGAGATTGAATGCTCAATTACCAATTACTATTTACCAATCACTCTTATGAATACTCCACTTTATAACGGTTTACTTACTACGATCATCATTCTCGGCGCGTCCGGCGACCTGACCCAGCGCAAGCTCATCCCATCGCTTTTCAATCTCTTTCGCAAGCGACGCACCCCGAAAAAATTTCAGATATTCGGCTTCGGCGGCACCGCCTTTACCGATGAGCAGTTCCGCGAGCATCTCTACAAAGGCATGAAGGAATTCGCCGGGTACGAATTCGCCGACGAAGAATGGAATATCTTCGCCTCGAACCTGCGTTATCTTGCCGGGAAGTACACCGAAAAAAGCGATTTCCAAAAGCTCGCCGATGCACTGACTGCCTCCGAAGACGGTGACGCAAACCGTCTTTTCTACATGGCATTGCCACCCACCCTTTTCCCCGCCAGTGTGGACAATCTCGATGCCACTGGTCAACTGCACGAGAATGGCGGCTGGCGGCGCGTGGTGCTCGAAAAGCCCTTCGGCACCGACCTTGCTTCTGCGATCACGCTCAACAAACAAGTCCACAAGGCGTTGACTGAAAGCCAGATCTATCGCATCGATCATTATCTGGGCAAGGAAACCGTGCAGAACATCCTCTTCACGCGTTTTGCCAACACCATCTTCGAGCCCCTATGGAATCGCAACTACATCGACCACGTCCAGATCACGGTCGCAGAAACAGTTGGCTTGGAACACCGCGCCGGTTTCTACGACGGCGTCGGCGTGCTGCGTGATATGTTCCAAAACCACATACTTCAATTATTAACGCTCGTGGCAATGGAGCCGCCTTCCTCGTTCAGCGCAAGCGCTTTGCGAAACGAAAAAGTAAAAGTCCTCAGTGCGATCCAGCCCATGTCGCCCGAGCAGGTGGCGGCAAATACGGTGCGGGCGCAGTACAAAGGTTATCGTAGCGAAGCGAAGGTTGATCCAAAATCCACCACTCCGACGTATGCTGCGCTGCGCTTCTACATCAACAACTGGCGCTGGAAGGGCGTGCCGTTCTATCTGCGCTCTGGCAAAAATCTCGCTGAAAAACAAACGCAGATCATCATCCAATTCAAAGAGCCGCCCACGACCATGTTCCCCATGCAAACCATGAAGCCGAACATCCTCGTGCTGTATCTCCAGCCGGACGAAGGCGTCCACCTGCGCTTCGAAGCCAAAGCACCGGATACGGTCAACGAAACCCGTTCGGTGGATATGGAATTCCACTACGCCGAAGCCTTTGGTGAATCCGCCATCCCCGAATCCTACGAACGCCTTTTGCTCGACGCCCTGCAAGGCGACGCCTCCCTCTTCACCCGTGCAGACGAAGTGGAGACCGCCTGGTCGCTGATCGACCCCATTCTTCAGACATGGGACACGCATCAGACTCCGCCGTTGGCTGTTTACAAACCAGGGAGCTGGGGTCCCCCCGAAGGCTACGACCTGCTCGCCCGCGACGGGCGGCGCTGGCTGAACGAAGAAGCCAGTATGATGTTGGATAAAGAATAGCTGCCTTATAGACCACGCTTGACACGTGGTCTATAATTTTAATCACTCACCTTACGCACCTGCGCTTCGACTACGAGCGGGACGAACACCCGCTCTCCGCTCAGCGCGGCAGCCGCCCTGAGCGGAGCGACGAGGGAACGTCGAGGAGCGCAGTCGAAGGGTGAAGGACGCAAGAAAGTGAAAAT
>JACPVC010000270.1 GCA_016191955.1 Chloroflexota bacterium | reverse complement strand
TCCCCGGCTTCAGCGGTTATGTGGAACGACAGAACCGCCGCGATGCAGATAAACTCCTGCGTGAGACCGTGGCGCGCCGTTTTGAAGAGCAGTGGAGCCGCGCATCGAACTTGCAAGCCGAAATGGTCAGCAACGGCAAGATCGCCTTTGTAGACGATATGGAAAAAGCATCGTTGGCGCTGCGCACATTTATCGACAAGATCAACACCGCCGCGCGTGGATATTCCGGTTTGTTCGACGCTGTCAAGATCAACGAGAAGGAATTGGAAGCCATTTATCAATTCGATGCCGCCTTCTTCGATCTGAGTGAACAGATCAAGAGCGGGCTGGACAATGTAGAAGCCAGCCTGGGCGATGATGCCGCCCTGCCCGCCGCCATTCGTAACATCACAACCCTTTCACGCCTTGCAGTGGAAACGTTCGAACGCCGCTCCGAAGTTGTGACGGGAAGCCGGTAAATTCTCATGTAGGGGCGCAGCAATGCTGCGCCCCTACGGTTAATTCTATGTGGCGCAATTATATAAACGCAACATCCATTGAGGAAGTCGTTCGCATCCTTGCCAATAAACGTGACAGTGCCCGCGTGGTTGCAGGCGGCACCGATCTCATCCTAGAACTCGAACGCGGTGTCCGTAAAGGGGTAGACACCCTGATCGACGTCACCCGCATCCCCCAACTGAGTCAAATCACAATCGATGAAGATGATGTCATTCATCTTGGCGCGCTGGTCACACACAACGACTGCGCCGCATCTAGGCTGATTCGCACACGGGCATATCCGCTGGCGCGCGCGGCATGGGAAGTGGGCGCTCCACAAATCCGCAACCGCGGCACGGTTGCTGGCAACGTCATCACCGGTTCGCCCGCCAACGACACCATCACCCCGTTGATGGCGCTTGGCGCGAAAGTCACACTCGTTTCGGCTAAAAAGACTCGCGTGGTTCCTCTCAAAAAGTTTTATCTTGGCGTGCGCAAGACCGTGATGGAACCCAATGAAATGCTGGTGGATATTTCCTTCCCGGCGTTGACAAAAACTCAGCGTGGGACGTTCATCAAACTGGCATTGCGCCGCGCACAGGCAATCTCCCTCGTCAACACCGCGATCATTCTGGACCTCAAAGCTGACACCGTTAAATCCGCCTCCATCACGCTGGGAGCGGTGACTCCCATCATCACCCACGCGCCGAAAGCAGAAAAATTCCTCGTGGGCAAAAAACTCAACGAGAAAAATATCGCCGCTGCCGCAGAACTTGCAATGAAATCCGCCAAGCCCATCGACGATGTGCGCGGCTCCGCAACCTATCGCCATGAAATGGTACGTGTTATCACCCAGCGCGGGCTGACCGCTATCCGCGACGGAAAAGAGCAAACAGGCATGCCGAAGAAGCCGATTCTTCTAGTCGGACCAAAGACCGTGGACGGTGGACCGCAAACCGGTGGAACATTCCCATCATCACCCATTGAAACAACGATCAATGGAAAGAAATATTCCTTCACCAGCGGACACGACAAAACTTTACTCCGTCTGCTGCGAGAAGAAGGCATGTTGATCGGCACCAAAGAAGGCTGCGCCGAAGGCGAATGCGGCGCATGCACGGTCTTCCTCGATGGACAGGCAGTCATGTCCTGCCTGGTGCCTGCCCCGCGCGCGCATGGCGCGGATATTGTCACCATCGAAGGGCTGGCAAATGGCGGTAAACTAAACCCCGTGCAGGAAAAATTCATCGAGCACAACGCAGTCCAATGCGGGTACTGCATCCCTGGCTTTATTATGTCTGGCGCGAAACTGCTCGAGGAAAAGCCCAACCCCACCCGCAATGAGATCGAGCAGGCAATTACAGGCAATCTTTGCCGCTGCACCGGTTACTATAAAATTGTGAAAGCGCTCGAAGAAGCCAGCGGCGCATAATCTTACGAGGTGAGTATGAGCAAATATCAAAGTTCGGCTAGAAAGAAAGTAAAGGAAAGAACCAACCAGCCGCATTACCTATGGCGCGGTATTGGCTGTGTCATGATGCTCGTGATTCCCGTCATTTCCATTGCGGCAGGGTATGAAACGATCAACTACGCTCTGACGGAGGGATACCGTGTCCCCTATCAACTTTTGGGGACACCCACCTACCCCGACCTCTTCTACAAATCCAGCGGCATCATGATTATTCTCAGTCCCATCACCGCCATCAGACATTTCTATGCCTATGCCGTCGCATCCATCTTTTATATGATTCTGTTTGGCGGCATCACCTCGCTGGGTTATTCCATCGTCTATCGAATGGTCGGACCCTCCCGCTATGGTGCGTTGGACGCTCCTCCCCCGAAAGTCAAAGTAAAGCCATACAAAAGATAAATTCATGCCCAAAGAATCTATAGGAACGTCCCACACTCGCATCGACGCGCTGGGCAAGGTTACAGGCGAAACTGAATACTCCGGCGACCGCAATTTACCGGGCATGCTTTTCATGAAAACACTCATGGCAGAACGCCCGCACGCGCGTGTGCGCGCTATTCGCATCGATAAAGCCCTCGCCGCTCCCGGGGTCGCCGCCGTATACACTGCCAGGGATGTGCCCGTCAACGAATATGGGCTGCAAATTCCAGACCAGCCCGTGCTTTGCGGACCCGGAGCCAGCAAGCCATACACCGACATCGTCCGTTTCGTGGGCGATCAGGTTGCAGCTGTTGTAGCAGAGACGGAGTCACAGGCGGCAAAGGCGATGAAGTTAATCGAAGTGGATTACGAAGACCTCCCGCCTCTTACGGACCCGATCACTGCCATGCAACCCGATGCGCCTCGCCTACACCCAGACCGGGGCGACTCGAACGTCTGCGTCCATTACAAAATCCGCAAAGGGAATGTGGATGAAGCCTTTGCTAAAGCGGATGTGATCGTCGAAGGCGAGTATCACACTCCGGTGCAGGAACATGCCTATCTCCAGCCGGAGGCGGGTTTGGCATACATCGACGAAGAAGGTCGCATCGCGGTCGAGAGCGCCGGTCAGTGGACACACGCCGACCGCAAGTCCATTGCGCATGCGTTGGACGTTCCTGAAGAACAAATCCGCGTAATTTACCCTGCCATTGGCGGCGCCTTTGGCGGGCGTGAAGATCTCTCAGTGCAGATCGTGCTTGCACTGGCAGCGATGAAATTGAAGAGACCCGTGAAGATCGTCTGGTCGCGTCGCGAATCGATCATCGGGCACGGAAAACGTCATGCCGTGATATTGCGCGCCAAATGGGGCGCAACGAATGACGGTAAACTGGTCGCCGTTCAAAACGAAATTATCGGTGACGGCGGCGCATATATGTACACCACCAATAAGGTGCTCGGCAACTCCACCATTACATCAACCGGACCTTACGCCGTCCAAAACGTGAAGACGGATGTGTATGGCGTTTACACCAACAACATCCCCGGCGCAGCGTTTCGCGGGTTTGGCGCTCCGCAGGCGCTGTTCATGGCAGAAAGCCAAATGAATAAGCTTGCTGAAAAACTTGGCATGGACCCGGTTGAGTTCCGTTTGAAGAACGCTTTGCGCGATGGCGACACCCTGGATGTTGGTACTCCCGCCCCGACTCCGGTCAGCATTGTGCAGTGTATCGAAGCGGCGCGTGATTCGTACAAATGGAAGAAGCAAGGAAAGAGCAAAGCCAAAAAGCAAGGCGCAATCGTCAAAGGGCGTGGTTTTGCAGCCGGATTCAAAAACGTCGGCTTTTCGTTTGGCTATAAGGAAAACTGTTGGGCGAAAGTCGAAATTCACGGAAATGGAAACATCGAACGGGTCGTACTTCACCACGCCGGCGCGGAAGTCGGTCAGGGCTTCCATACGGTGATGGTGCAGATGGCAGCGCATGTGATCGGCGTGCCGACAAAGATCGTTGAACTGCGAACTTCTGACTCTGCTATGCAAGGTAATCCCGGTTCGGCATCGGCATCGCGCCTCACATTTATGGCGGGCAACTCCGTCAAGGGCGCGGCAGAGGCGGCGCTGGCAAAATGGAAAGCGGAAGAACGCCCTGCCATCGCAGAATTTTCATACTTTGCTCCTCCCACCACGCCCATGGACAAGGAAACCGGCTATTCCATGCCGAACTTTCAATACGCCTACGTAGCGCAAGCCGTGGATGTGGAAGTGGATATAGAAACCGGTCATGTGCGCGTGAAGCGCGTCATTTCGGCAGATGATGTCGGTACAGCCATCAATCCAGACCTTGTCGTTGCACAGATTGAAGGCGCGGTCATACAGGCGCATGGCTACGCCATGATGGAAGAATTCAAAACGAAAGACGGGCGCGTGTTGACTGACCAACTCAGCACCTACTTGCTCCCCACTATCTGGGACATTCCCGAAAAAGTGGAATCTGTCTTAGTCGAAGTGCCAGACCCAAACGGTCCGTGGGGCGCGCGCGGAATGGGCGAATTACCTTATTTGCCAGTGGCTCCTGCCATTGCGGCAGCCATCCACGATGCGACGGGTGTTTGGATCAATGAATTTCCCTTCACGCCGGAACGTGTATTGCGGGCGCTGGGAAAGATAAAATAATACGCGTAGAGCGAGATAGTATCTCGCTCTACTTATATCTCATGACTTCCATCTTCCAAGCTTTATCCGAACTCGAAAAGAACAACCAACCCGCCGCTCTTTGCACCGTGACAAAGAGCGAAGGCTCCACGCCGCGGCATGTGGGCAGCAAGATGTTGGTCTACCCCGATGGCAAATTCATCGGCACCGTCGGCGGTGGGGACTTGGAACACCGCGTCCTTGATGAAGCCTGGATGGCGCTCAGCGACGGGCAACCGCGCTATTTGCACTACAACATGGCTGACCCCTCGCGCGGCGACCCAGGCGTGTGTGGAGGTCAGGTGGAGGTCTTTGTGGAACCGATCCTTCCAGCCCCAACTCTCGTTGTAATCGGCGCGGGACATGTGGGCAAAGCAGTTGTCCACCTTGCCAAATGGCTGGGCTTCCGCGTGGCAGTCAGCGATGACCGGGCTGAATTTTGCAATCCAGAAGCGACCCCTGGCGCGGATGAATATTACCCGGTCGAGATGGGCAGGTTGGCAGAGTCGCTCAAGATCACGAAAAGAACTTATTTGGTAGTGACCAGCCGCGGGTCCAATGTGGATGCGCTCGGTCTTCCATCCCTGCTTGAAAGCAGCGCGGCATATATCGGCGTGATCGGGTCCAAGCGGAGATGGGCGACAACCGTCAAAGCCTTGAAAGGGAAAGGCGTGAAGGAGGAATTGATCGCCAAGGTCCATTCGCCGATGGGGCTGGAGCTGCAAGCGGAGACACCGGAAGAGATTGCCGTGAGCATTATGGCAGAGATATTGATGATGCGGGATAAGGGGACGGGGAAGAAGATGAGCGGGTAGGAAACAGTTGTCAGTGAACAGTGGGCAGTGAGTGGTGAAACGAAATGAGGGGGTGACGCGTAGAGGAATAGGAAAATCGGTTCTTGACCGAAAAAACAGATGGACTATAATCGAATTGTTATTTACTCAAAGGAGAGAAACCATGGCTAGAATTTTTGATGTCATTGAATACACTAATGAAATGAACGACGAGATTGTGCATCGCTTCCCCGAAGAGGGTATTGGCGACTTCCGCATCGGCTCGCAGGTGATCGTGCGCGAAAGCCAGAACGCCGTCTTCTTCCGCGATGGAAACGCGCTGGACGTGTTCAAGGCGGGTCGCCACACTATCGCTACGGCGAACATCCCGATGCTGATCGATTTCATTGGTAAGGCATTCAACGACCGCACTCCTTTCCCTGCCGAAGTGTACTTCGTTTCAAAGAAGGAATTTGCGAACAAGAAATGGGGCACTTCGCAACCGATCCTCGTGGAGACTCCAGGAAAAGGTCTGGGATATTTATTCATTCAGGGCTTCGGTACTTTCTCCTTTCAGGTGAAGGACCCGCAGCAATTCGTGACCCAGATCGTGGGCGCAACCGGCACCTACCGCACCTCTGAAATCGAAGAACGCCTCAAGACCATGTTGGTCTCCAAGTTGACGGATGTGCTGGGTGAATTCAGCCAGACGACCCAAAGCCTCGCGGCAAAGATCAGCGGCATGAACGAAGAACTCGGCGCTTCCGTACGCGCGAAGGGCAAGGATGATTTTGAAGCCATCGGTCTGACTCTCAAAACCTTCTACATCGGCAGCCTCAAGCCGAGCACGAAGTCGGCTCAGGAACTGCGCGACGCTGGTTTGCTCGACCCGGCTCTCTATGCCCAACTGCAAGCTGCGGATGCGATGCGCGAAGCCGCGAACAACCCGAACGGCGGCGCTGGTCTTACCGCAGGTATCGGCGCGGGCATGGGCATCGGCAATTTGATGGGTCAGGCTCTGCAAGGCGGATACCAGGCTCCCGGCGGCGGAGCGGCGGCAGGCGGCGCGGCAAAAATGCCGGACATTATGACCCCCGCCGAAGCGGCTCAGTTCATGAAAGTGACCGAGGACGACATCCTCGAAGCGATCAAAGACGGAAGCCTGAAAGCCAAGAAAGTCGGCAAGGCATTCCGCATTAGCAAGGATAACCTTGAAGCGTTTATGAATAGTTAATGCAGCAAAACGTAGGGCAAGATGACATCTGCCCTACAACTTAACACCTTGTTGGTGTAGTAGAGTCAGGTAATTGTGAATAAAAAATAGGCTGTCGTTGTGACAGCCTATTTTTTATTAGATCACTCACCTTACGTAGTAGGGGCGACCCGTCAAAATAGTTGAAAACAACGGTGCGCAAAGGGAGGGTCGCCCAAGGACAAGAAGTCTTTTCGCGTCAAGGGCGACCCTCCCTTTACGGTTTTGCGCCTTGTAATGTCCGGACAGGTCGCCCCTACGACAAATGTATATTATTCCAACTCAGAAATAATTTCAGGGACAGAATCAAGAACATCACTTGCCAATACAGAGGCGGTCGTGCCGATCAAGTCTGCAGCGTGGAGACCGGCTTGAGCGTGGATGTATGCTGCGGCAATGGCGGCTTCATAGACGTCTACGCCTTGGGCGCGGAGACCGACGATCAGCCCGGCGAGCACGTCCCCAGTTCCGGCGCGAGCGAGGGCGGGAGTGGCAACGGGGATGATGGTCATGCGTCCATCCGGCGCGGCGATGACGGTGAAGGCGCCTTTCAAGACAACCACATGCCCCCATTCCTTTGCGTATTTGCCCGCAGCCTGTTCACGCTCCGCTTGAATTTCTTTGAGCGACAAACCGGTCAGTGCAGCCATTTCGCCGGGATGCGGCGTAAGCACAGCCGTCACTTTGAGTTTTTTGTGCCAGCCATGAATGGACGCCAAATGACGCAGCCCATCGGCATCGAAGACGACAGGAAGCTCAAGCGCAGGCAGGGCATGTTCGATGAATAACTTCGTTGTGTGCTTTCCGCCCAGCCCAGGTCCGATCAAGATCGCGGTGGCGCGTTGCAGGCTGCTCAAAACAAGGTGGGCAGCCTCTTCCGCAATAAAGCCATGTTCATGCGGCAAGAGCAGCCACGTCGCTTCGGGGAGATGACCGGCAAACACAACATGTAACGGCTCAGGAATCGCCATCGTCACCAAGCCCGCGCCGATGCGATATGCGGCTTTGCCCGCCAACAACGCCGCACCGGTATAGGATGTAGAACCAGCTACCACGAAGGCCGTACCAAACGTCCCTTTGTGAGAGGCGGGGTTTCGTTCCGGCAAAAACGCAGAGACCATGTCCGCATCCGCCACATTGATGCGCAGGGCATTCCATGAATCCAAACCTGTGGGCAGCCCAATATCCACCAACTCCAGCGCGCCCACATATTCGAACGCCGGGAATTTAAGCAGCCCCTGCTTGACAGCCGCCATCGTGAGCGTGAGATCGGCGGGCAGGGTTTCATCGGCGCACGCGCCCGAATCACAATCCACGCCGGAGGGGCAATCGACGGCGACGATGAAGGGCGGGAATTCGAGATCGGCGAGGAGGAGCGCCGCGCCCTGCAGGACAAGCGCCGCCTCATTCCTTAACGGGAGCTTGATACCCGTCCCAAGCAGTCCATCCAGCAGGATGTCTGATTCTTCCAAAAAACCGAGCAAGGAATCAAAGCCGGGGTCACTGGCAAACTGCGTGATTTCGCCGCCCGCCTCGAGATAACGCGCGACCAGTTCATCGCCCGCCGTTTTGCGGTTGGCGAGATACGCATGGGTACGCCAGCCTGCCTCGGCAAGCCACGCCAATGCGACAAGCGTATCGCCGCCATTATTCCCCGAACCGACAATGCCCGTGACAGAGTCCCAGCCGCTCTCCTCCCCCATGGTATGGACGATCTCCGCCAGCCCCCGCCCGGCATTCTCCATCATCTCGGCATACGAGACACCCTTGGAATCAGCTTCTTTTTCAATCGCGCGCATTTGAGAGACAGTGACAAGTTTCATATGATTGCCGATCCAAACGATACAGGTTTATAATCTTTCACTTATAGCAATATTATACAGATTAATATTCTAAATTTGGAGCCCCTCTCATGATAAAAGCAGGCTTTACCTTCGAACATCCGCTCACCAAGACCCGTTTGACCGTGCTTGAAAGCGACGCGGAAACAAACGGCATGGGCTGGCTATTGGAAGTCACCCGCAAAGCGAGGGCGAAGCCCGATATTGCCGAACACCTGCACATGACCTGGACCGAGACCTTCGAGATCGTCTCAGGCACCGCCAAGTATTCGCTCGATGGAATCGAAAAGACCGCCAAAGCCGGGGAATCGTTCGTGGTGGAGCCGCGCCATTTGCACATCCACCCGTGGAATGAGACGGATGAAGTGTTGGTGTATCGCCAGAAGAACCGATTTGAGAAAGCCAGTCCCGCCGCGGTGCAGGATGTGTTGGGGATTTTCGCCACAGGAGCCGGGCTCGTGCGCGACCGGAAAATTCCTAAAAAGGGATACCAAAAGTTGCTGCAACAGGCGATCACCGTGCGCACATTGATTCGACATGGCGGCTATACAGCCAAACCGTCTATATTTATACAAAACCTACTGGGGTACACGCTTGGCACGTTGGCAGCCATGCTGGGATACAAAGCAGTGTATCCGAAGTACGTTGAAAGCTAATGGCTTCCGTTCTTTGAGAACAAAAATCGTGTGAAAAATGAAAACCGAAAGGTAAATCTGAATGGATCATACGATCACATACAATTCAGAAAAACATATTATTGAGACGAAGGTTCAAGGGGATTTGACGGAAAGGGAAGCCGATGTTCTCATTTCTGAAATGGCTCAACTGGCTATGGAGAAGAACTGTTTTCTATTCATTACAGATTATCGTCAGGCTACCCTGAATTTATCAACCATTGCGCTCCACAGAGTGCCCCAAAAAGTAGAGGAAGAAGCCAGGTTGATGGGAATCCATCCCAGCAAATTCAAGCGGGCGATCGTTGTATCGAGCCACTTGAAAGATTTTCGCTTCTTTGAAACTGTAACACTAAATAGCGGGCAAAACATAAAAATGTTCCAGGACATGAATGAAGCCCTACAATGGCTTTGTGATAACATCCCCCAAGACACCCTATAAATACATGAACAAACTTCAAAACATTCAAGCCCTTCGCGGAGTCGCGGTGCTTTCCGTCGTCTTCTTCCACCTCGCGTTGATCGAGAAAAGGTACGGGGGTGCAAACAGCGTCCTACCGGAATTTTTCAACTTCGGCATGTTCGGCGTGGACCTTTTCTTCGTCATCAGCGGTTTTGTGATGGTGACGGTAACGCGCGGGAAGTTTCAGTCGTTGAAACATTCCCTGTTGTTTCTCTATCACCGCATCTCAAGAATTTACCCGCTATATTGGGTGTACACGACAGTGGCGCTGATCGTCTTCCTTGTCCAACCCTCGTGGGTGAATAGCTCGCAGGGAAATCAGGTCAATATTCTGGCGTCTTATCTTCTTCTGCCAGCTAACCTCCTACCCCTCGTCCAAGTCGGCTGGACGTTGATCCATGAAATGTATTTTTACCTGGTATTTTTCGTCATCATGCTTTTCCTGCCCGAAAGGCTGCTGACGGTTGCCATGCTCGTTTGGGGAGTTGTGGTCGTCATTTTCAGCTCGTCAACCGGGAACCCGTATTACAGGCTTATCTTAAACCCGCTCACGATGGAATTTCTTATAGGCTGTTTATTGGCAGTACATTATCACAACGCCGCCAGCCTCAAGTTGAACGGAAAAGGGCTTGTTGCTGTCGCCAGCATTGGCATGCTCGCTGCTATTTTGGGATATATCTACTACGAAAGCCAGACCGGACTCGCGCCAGATGGCTGGTCACGTTTGCTGTATTATGGCATCCCCGCAACGATCATCGTTTTCTGTATCACACACGCAGAGCGGAACGGGGTCGTCTTGCACAACTCCTTGATACAGTCTGGCAATGCGTCGTTTTCGATTTATCTTTCCCACTTATTTACAATCAACGTTGTTGGCAGAATATGGAGCTTGTTCGCCGTCGAAGCGGTATTCGACAATATTATCGTCCTCATCGTTGAATTCGTTCTCGTACTTTTCGTTGGTTTCATTAGCTACTGGTATGTGGAGACCCCATTACTAAAGCTCAGCCGCAGATTTGCTTGAGGTTCTACCTATTTACCAACTATTTTTACCGCGAAGAGCGCTAAGAACGCTAAGTTTTAAAGGTTTTCTTCGCGATCTTTGCGGGCTTCGCGGTTCATTTTGGCATTTGTACCGTAGAAAGTCTTATCTATTCCCCATAAACTGATACAACAACACACTCGCCGCAACGGACAGATTCAATGAACTTACCCGTCCACGCATGGGAAGGGAGATCGTCACATCGCAGGCGGCGGTCTGTTCGGGTGAGAGTCCCTTTTGCTCGTTGCCAAGCAGCAAAACCCAGGGCATTTGCGGGACGAGGGTGTGATAATCCACGTCCGCTTTTGCCGAGGTGCCGATCAGTTGATAGCCGCCTTCACGCGCCCAGCGGATGAATTCATCGAAAGAGGATTGCACAACCGGCTTCCAGAACAACGTCCCCATGCTGGCGCGGATGACCGTTGGATGATACAACTCCACGCCACCATCGAGCAGGAAGAGCGCGTCCGCGCCAACTGCATCCATGGTGCGCAGGATCGTACCGAGATTGCCGGGGTCTTGCGGCGAGACTAATGCCACAGCACGGGTTGTCGATTTCAAGTCCGCAAATTTAAATGGCTTCTGCTTTACCACTGCAAGGATGCCTTGCGGATTGTCCTTGTCGGCGAGGGATTCGATCACAGGAACAGAAACAGGCTGAAGTCGAAGAGAGAGGCGGGCGGCGCGGGCAAGCAGGTCTTTGGCAAATCCACTCGTCAGCAAGTCAGGCGCGTAAACAATGGAGTCCACGTCCCAGCCCGCTTCGATCACCTCACCCACATGCGTGATGCCCTCCACGAGGAAAGCGCCAAATTCAGCGCGCGCTTTCTTCTGCCGCAAGGCACGGACGTGTTTGATGAAAGGATTCGATGTGCTGGTCAGGATGTCCATGTGCAAAATTGTATCCGAAAATCTTATATAATACCCTTCATGAAACTTTCCCGTTTGCTGGCAGCCGCATTCATTGTTCTGCTCTTTGGCTGCCAGTCTTTTTCTCCCCGCTCGGTTACGATCTTCGACGGCGAAAACACGCTGACCGTTTCGACGAATGAAACGGTTCCGCTTTCGATTCTTTCGGAAGCGGGCATTACAACACAACCCACTGACCGCGTGCTCGTCAACGGAATCCCTTATGCGTTGGACGAATCCATTTCGCTTGATGGTAATTGGCAATTGCAACTGCGCCGCGCGGTGCAAGTGACTCTCGTCACGCCGCAAGGCGAACAGGCGATACAAACATCGGCGTTGGCGGTTGGCGATTTTCTGAAAGAGAACGGAATTTCGACGGGCATCCACGATGAAGTGCATCCGCCTCTGACTACACCGGTCACTGATTCGCTGACCATTACTTTTTCTCCCGCCCAGGATTTGACCATCACATCGGGGGGCGCAGTGATTAACATCCGCTCGGCTGCAAAGACAGTTGGAGAAGCATTGGCTGAGGCGGGGATTCCGCTGATGGGGTTGGATGCCAGCGCTCCGGCTGAGAATGAACCGCTACCGGTTGATGGGCAGATAAAAGTCATTCATGTGACAGAGTCCATTAGCGTGGACCTTCAATCCATTCCTTTTTCTACCGAAGAAACCGAATCGGCAGATATTGCGTTTGGTCAACAAGAAGTCTTGCAGGCTGGAGAGAGCGGCGTGACGATGGTCCGCACGCGCATCCGTTATGAAGACGGCGTGGAAGTCAGCCGCTCGGAAGAAGAGAAAACCATATTGAAAGAGCCGGTGACACAGATCGTTGCCAATGGGTCGAAGATCGAGCTCTCACAAGTAGGAGGCGACGCGCCCTATCAATATTGGTACGCGACGCAAATGTATGCATCCTGGTATTCGCCATGCAACTCCGGAACAGGCGGGTGTTCATACGGAACCGCAAGCGGCGCGCGCGCTGGCTATGGTATTGTCGCTGTGGATTATTCTTATTATTCATATCTTGCAGGGATGAGGGTATACATCCCCGGCTATGGCATAGCGACCATTGGCGATACCGGCGGCGGACCGATCATCGAAACTGCTTTCGGCGTACCACGTTATCAATGGATCGACCTCGGCTATGATGATAGCAACATCGGCGGTCTCTCCGGCTGGGTGACCGTTTATTTCCTTGAACCTGCCCCGGCAGAGATACCTTACTTTTTTAAGTAGCCCAAGTTGCCACGTTTCAGAATTCGTGTCCTAAAATTGCTCTCGCCGCAGTCCTCGGCGGCGAGGAAAGTGCCCAGCATGGGTAAACCGACACCATTCTGCGGATAAAATAAACCCAATCTTATGACACGATCACAACGCATCACCATCGGTATTCTCTCGTTTATCGCATTCTCGCTTGCAACCGCATTGGGAATTTACGCATATCAATCCCTGCGCACTGTTGCCCAAACACCGCTCGGACCCGCCCTGCCGTTCATCCCAACTAAATCTCTGCCGCCCACATGGACGCCTTCGCCCGCTCCCGCAGCAACAGAAGTAGCAGAGGCGACACTCGCGCCAACAATGCCGCTCCCCACTGAAAGATCAGGTCCGCTGTGCGGCGGTCCCATGCTGATGAATGTGCTCGTCATCGGTGCAGACACACGCGGCGACAATTACACCTATGGTCTGGGCGATGCCATCCGCCTCGTGCGCGTGGATTTCATGACTCCCAAAGTGAGCGTGCTCGAATTCCCGCGCGACCTGTGGGTGGAGATTCCCCATATTGAAGACAACCTCAACGGGCAAGATTACGAAAAATTAAACCAGGCATATTTATACGGTCAACCCGGTTTCAAATATTGGGACGACCCCAGCGAAGGTTCCGGTCTCACCGCGCTCACGCTCAACAAAAACTTCGGTGTGAACATCGACCATTACATCACGGTCAACATGCGCACCTTCGAACACATCATAGACGCGATTGGCGGCATCGAAGTTGAGATACTCAACGAAGAGGTTGCCAAGACTGCAAACCTCTCAATTGGAACCCATCTGCTCAACGGCGCTCAAGCCTTGAAGCTCGCCCGCAACCGTACGGGCGGTATCTTCGAACGCGCCGATAATCAGAACCTCGTGCTTTGCGCCGTGCGTAAAAAACTCACCAGCCCGCAGATCGTGACGCAAATCCCGGCATTGATCGAAACCTTTCAAGACAACATCCGCACCGACTTCACGCCCGAGCAGCTCGGTCAACTCGCCTGCCTCGGCACCCAAATGCCGCCGGAAAACATTTTGCTTGCCAGCTTTCCAAGCGACCTCTTCAAAACAACGCGCGTCTTCGACCCCGTCTTCGATAAACGCATCTCCATCGTGGAAGCCGACTTCGACATCCTGAGCGATTTCGTCGCGCGCTTCCAGGCGGGCACCTGGCCCGTCCCTGCTCCCACCGATACATCATCCGCCATCGACGAAGAAGACGCCGCATCCATCTGCCAATGAAAACATCTTCGATTCCCCCGCTCAATGCCGCCGCCGTTCTCAAACGCTACGGTCTGCGCGCCGATAAGCGACTCGGGCAAAATTTTTTGCAAGACCCTTTCGCACTCGATAAAATAGCCAACGCCGCAGAAATCAAAGCGGATGACTGTGTCTTGGAAATTGGTCCTGGCTTGGGCAGTCTCACACGCTATTTGGCTGTCTCTGCCCGGCAGGTTACAGCGGTCGAACTGGACCCGGACCTGCTCGGTCCGCTCAAGGCTGTTCTTACGCCGCATCCGAACGTGCGCATCGTCCACGGTGACATTTTAGAGTTATCAATTTCTGATCTGGTTGACCAACCCGGCTACATCGTCGCGGCAAATATCCCTTATAACATCACCTCGGCGATCATCCGTCACTTGCTCGAAAGCGACCCGAAACCGCGCCGCATCGTCCTCACCATCCAAAAGGAAGTGGCAGAACGCATCTGTGCCCAACCTGGCGACCTAAGTCTGCTGGCGTTGAGCGTGCAAGTGTATGGCAGTCCGCGCATCGAAGCCAAGATTCCCGCCGGAGCCTTTCACCCCGCCCCCAACGTAGACTCTGCCATCCTGCGCATCGACATCTACGACCAGCCGCTCATCCCAGGCGAGATGCTCAATACCTTCTTCAAACTCATCAAGGCAGGCTTCAGTCAAAAACGCAAAACGCTCAGGAATTCGCTTTCATCGGGCTTACACATCAAACCGCAAGACGCCGAATCCCTACTGACAGCAACGGGCATCGACCCCATGCGCCGGGCAGAGACCTTGTCCATTGAGGAGTGGAAGAGATTGTGTGAACAGTTTGGGAAGTAAGGCGGAATCAAGAAACTGGAAATTGCCTCATATTGAGGATATTCTTAAACTTTTATGACAAATGGCACATGACATCCAATAATTCTTATGTAAAATCTTCACAGTTGGCACGATAAATCATTATTGAAGCTTAAAAGGGTGGTAATCATGATTCGGGAAAAATCAAAATGGTTTCTAATAATATCTATAATATTAGGGGTTGGGCTGAGAATGGCAGCCGCGAGCAAGGGGCATAATTCCGATGTTGACTCTTATATCATCGTAGCAAATATCGTCGAACGTGGGGGGAACGTCTATGCTGAAACCACTCGTTATAACTACGGGCCCATTTGGTTTAATCTTATCTTTGCCCTGAACTTCATAGCTTCATTGTTTCATGGAAACCAAGATTTAATCCTGCGATATCTCATTGCCGGATTCTTAAGTATCGTAGACACTGGAATATTTCTTGTTTTATGGAAAAAATTCAACAGGCTCACGGCATGTCTTTTCTATTTCAACCCTATCTCAATTATTATCACTGGATACCACAGTCATTTCGATAATTTTTCCATTTTACTGGGCATGTTTTCTGCGATCACGTTTGATGATGACAATGAGGGACCGATGGGTATTAAAAAAACATTCAGTCTGTTGCTTCTCGGGTTTTCAATAACAACAAAACACCTGTTCTTTGCCTTTCCATTTTGGCTGGCAGTAAAGCAAAAGACGATAACAAACAGGATAATTGTAATTGCAATTCCAGTGTCGTTCTTTGTCCTAAGCTTTATCCCATACTGGCAGGAAGGTCAACAGGGAATTATTCAGAACGTTTTTAACTATAAATCCTTTGACAACCAATATTTTTTTCAATTGTTCGTTCCCAGAATCCTGTCTCTCTTCTTTAATGCC
>JACPVC010000269.1 GCA_016191955.1 Chloroflexota bacterium | reverse complement strand
GGGTTCGGGGATTCGTTCCAGATGCCGTTACGATTCAGCTATCGGGGAAAACAAAGTCAGAATGGGATGTCGTATCAGATTTTGGCGGACGCGAAGCGTGAGGCGTTCGTGCTGTATGAGCAATACAATCGAGATGAGAATCCAGCCATGCAGGCGCAGTATCGCTTTACACTGGATCCGCATCAAATGAAAGATTATGAAGGCATGTGTCATTACCATCAAACGTCGCCCGAATCGAGTTTTACGCAGAAACGGGTCTGTTCACTAGCCTCGCCAAATGGACGATATACATTGAGCGATTTTCGTTTTATCATTACGGAAGACGGAAAAAAGAACGAAAGAGAACTGGCTTCGGAAGAAGAATTCGAGAGCACGCTAAAGGAATATTTCAACATCCGTCTATAAACCGGCAGCAGTTTTTATAGGAGCGCCATGACAACCGTTTTTGACTCGACCAAGACCGTGAAGACCGAACTCTCGAAGCAAAGATATATCGCTTCGGATGAGATCGCGACCATCGTGTATCTCGCACAGAAATTAGGTAAGCCGCTTTTGGCGGAAGGACCGGCAGGCGTGGGCAAGACGGAACTCGCCAAAGCCATCGCCTCCGCGACGGGCCGGGAGTTGATCCGCCTGCAATGTTATGAAGGCTTGGATGAATCAAAGGCGTTATACGAGTGGGAATATTCCAAGCAATTGCTGTATACGCAGTTGCTGCGCGATAAATTGAATGATGCGCTTGGGAAAGCTGAGTCACTCAGCGAGGCGGCGGATAAACTGGCGAAAGAAGAAGATGTATTTTTCTCAACGCGCTTTCTGTTGCAACGTCCGCTATTGAAAGCGATCCTGAGCGAACAACCCAGCGTTTTATTAATAGATGAGATCGACCGCGCGGATGCAGAATTTGAAGCCTTCCTGCTGGAAGTGCTGAGCGATTTCCAAGTCTCTGTGCCAGAGTTGGGGACATTAGTCGCGAAACATAAGCCATTTGTCATTCTTACATCGAACAACACGCGCGAACTTTCCGAGGCATTGAAGCGGCGCTGTTTATATCTCTTCATTGACTACCCCACCTTGCAGGAAGAACTTGCCGTGGTGCATTTGAAAGTGCCCGATCTGAATCCCAAACTGGCGCAACAAGCCGTGGAATTCGTGCAGCGCCTCCGCAAAGCGGACATGCGCAAGTCGCCGTCCATCAGCGAGACGTTGGACTGGGCGAATGCGCTCGTAGCGTTGAATGCGTCGCAGTTGGATAAGGATGTGTTGGAAGACACGTTATCGGTCTTGCTCAAACACGAAGCGGATTTGCAAAAGGCGAAGCGGCAAATCTTGAATCCGCAGCAGCCGAAGCAAAGACCACCCACGGATGAATTTGGTCGGTTCTCAGGAAATTGATTATTACGTAGGGGCGGGGTTTCCCCGCCCAAGGTTATGCCTAACACCAAGGGCGAGGGGACCTCGCCCCTACGAGGAATAAAATCATGGAATCCCGTATCCTTCAGTTAATCTCAGCCTTGCGCGCCAGCGGGGTACGCGTGTCACTAGCGGAATCCGCCGAGGCGTTTTCAGCGGTGGATTTGATGGGGATTCAAGACCGCGAGTCGTTTCGATTGTCCCTGCGGGCAACGCTCATCAAGGATGTGAAAGACCTGCCCACCTTCGATAAATTATTCCCACTCTTCTTCGGCTCAGGGACTCCGCCGATGATGGGCGGCAATCCATCCGATGATCTGACGCCGGAAGAGATTCAGATGCTGGCTGAGGCGTTGAGGCAGTTCACGGAGAATCTCCGTCAGCGTATGGAAAGGCTGATGAACGGCGAACCACTCACCAAGTCCGAATTGGAGGCGCTGGCGCAGTTGGTCGGCTTGAATCAGGCGGATAATCTCAATTATCAAAACTGGATGGCACAGCGCATGATGCGCGCCATGGCATTCCCCGAAGTGCAAAAGGCGATGCACGAGTTGATGGAACAACTCCAGCAGATGGGCATGAGCCGTGAGCGCATCGAGCAGATCCGCGAGATGATCCGGCAGAACATGCAGGGTATGCAGGAACAGATCAATCAGTTTGCCGGGCAGCGCATTGCCGAGAACATGAGCGAACGCCCACGTGGGGACAATATCGATAATTTGATGAACCGTCCGTTCCAGGCGCTCTCCGATGCGGATAAGAAAATTCTACAGCGCGAAGTGAAGCGACTTGCCGCCGCGCTGCGCACACGTATTGCACTGCGACAAAAGAGAATGAAAAGCGGGCAAATGGACCCGAAGGCGACCATCCGTGCGAATTTGAAATATCACGGCGTGCCAATGGAGATTCGTCACAAAGATCGCATCAAGAAACCGAAGATCGTGGTGATTTGCGACATCAGCACGTCGATGCGCTTTTGCTCGGAGTTGATGTTGAGTTTTCTGTTTGCATTGCAAGGGCAGGTCCGCAAGACGCACGCCTTTGCATTCATCGACCATCTTGAATCGATCTCCGAAGATTTCAGCGGCTCGAATGCAGACGAAGCAATTCAGTCTGTGTTATCGCGCATGCCCAGCGGACATTACAACACCGACCTCGGCTGGTCGTTCAATGATTTCAACAAAGAATACATGGATACGCTCAACAGCGGAACAACCCTACTCGTCGTCGGCGATGGGCGCAACAATTACAACGACCCACGCCTCGACATTTTCTCCACGATGACGCGTCGCGCCACGCGCACGATCTGGCTCAACCCTGAACCGGATTACATGTGGCACGGCGACAGCGATATGAAAAAATATGCGCCATTGTGTAATAATGTATTGAAAGTCAGCAATCTACGTGAGCTGGCGAATGCAGTGGATGAGCTACTAACAGGGTAAAATACTCTATATCTTTTGATTTTAGATATAATTTATACGGGCGATGGTGTAATGGAGAACACACTCACACTGTGAGAGTTAACTTGGGTTCGATTCCCAAGCGCCAAAGGATATTAAGATAGGTTCTTAGTATTTTTTGGCGCTCGGAAATCAAAATGAAATCAGCCGAAAAGCTTTATAAATTCCATGTTGAAAATTTGCGAGCCATTGAAAGTGCAATGGCTCAAATTGATTCCGCCCTCAAAATAGCTATTAAAGAGCAACGACAAGATCTTGTTTCGTCTCACACAAGACTTTACTCACTTCTACTAGGAGTTTGGTCAGAATGCAGATTAGTCAAACTGTTATTTGAAAAAAACGGTTTCGGTCCAAAAGAGAGAGAATATATTCTGGGTAATAAAGACAAAAACACAAAATATGATCAATGGGGAAAAGCTCTAGAGATGGGTTTTCGAAAGCAATACAACATTAAAAAGGCAAAACTTAACCCCACATCCCTGCTTCACTCAGTTTATACAAAATATCAAACCTTGTTATCAATTCTTGAAAACGACTTAATGCCAATAATTGAGATACGAAACAAACTTGCTCATGGACAATGGGTATATCCATTAAATAGTGATCAAAACGAAATAGCTCAAGAGCAAATGGATTTCCTCAGAGAAGAAAATCTTCTTACACTTAGATTTAGAAAAACTATACTCTCATCTTTAGCTTTGACTATCCATGACCTAGTGGTTTCTCAGCCAACTTTTGAAAGAGACTTCGACATACATTTCAAACAGATATTGACTGCCAAACAAAATCTTGAAAATAGAGATTTTGAGAAATATAAGAGCCAACAAATTGATAGATATCAAAAAGGGAAAGCAAAGCGCAGATATTAAATATCTGTGCCACTTTACTCGCTAGGAGTTTCATGAAAAAAATTTCAAGCCGTTTGGGAGCCATTCTCATTTTTGGTTCCCTGATTGCATGTGCATCACCAACACCTGCCCCTACCCCAATCCCACCTGCGACTCCCACGATTGTGGCAACGCCGGATAATTCCCTGCATCTTGGGAACTGGCACGACATGTACTATCACGAAGAACTCAAGCAGGTTATCCTCGTCAACGGCGGACCGGAAAGCGGCAAGCCCGGCACGGACCCTCTCGAATTATGGACTTGGAACGGGCGTCAATGGTCTTTGCTGAGCGCCGACCCGAAAGGACCCCGCTGGCGAAACTTTGCAAGCATTACCTATGACTCGAATCGCGACGTCCTTATCCTTTATGGCGGGTTGACCGAAGAACGTAATTACACCGATACATGGGAATGGGACGGGGAAAGCTGGACACAGTTTCCTGTGGAAGGTCCGGGTTCACGCGAGTCCGCAGGAATGGCGTTCGATGCGAACCGCAACAAAGCGGTCTTGTTCGGAGGTGCTCAGTCCGGTAAGCCGATGAATGACATCTGGGAGTGGGATGGCATCCAGTGGACTCAAATCGCAGCAGAAGGACCGCAGGCGCGCTTCCCTGCCGGGTTTGCATATGATGCGTTGAATCAGTATATCCTCCTCTTTGGCGGGCACACAATTGAAGACGATAAAATCACGACCTTCTCAGATACATGGACGTGGAATGGTCACGAGTGGGAAGAGATCGAAGTCGAGGGACCCTCGGCACGAGACCGCGCGGATGCAATTTTCTACCCCGTCACCCAACATGTGTTCCTCTTTGGTGGAGCAGAAATCACAAGCAAGGTAAAAAACCTGAACGATAGCTGGATATGGGTCGGGTCGGAATGGCAGCAATTGGAGGGCAATGCTCCAACCGCCAGAGTCCACCCTGCCATGGCATTCGACCCGGAACGCTCCGTGATCGTGATGACAGGCGGTTCGAATGCGCCCGACACCATTCTTACTGACACATGGGAATGGGATGGGGAGAGCTGGGTTTGTAAGAGCAACTGTCAATAATTATTGGCAAGGCACGTTCATAACAAAAGGATTTCCACTTCCATGTTACACATCACAACACAACGGCTGGTATTAAAGCCGCACACATCGAACAGTTTGAATTGGCTGAATACAATTTGCAATGACCCAAACGAAGATTATTACAATGGCGACGACCCGCCCAAAGAGCGTCCTGAAACGCTCGAAGAAACCGGCAAGCTGCTGGAGCGCATACTCAATCGTCCGTCAGATGCCGATATTATCGACTATGCCATTCACAAAAAGGACACAGACGAGATGATCGGCTACGGCATGATCGCGTTGATCAGCCGTTACAATAAACGTTGCTCACTGGGGATCGGGCTTGGTTGGAACAGGGAAAACTGGGGGCAAGGCATTGCCAGCGAGACCTTGCAAGCCGTCATCTCTTATTGTTTCACTGAACTGGACTTAAACCGCATCGAAGCGGAAATCTACGAATTCAACGAACGATCCATCCGTCTATTCGAAAAGCAGGGATTCCATCGCGACGGTGTAAGGCGCCAATACATTTTCAAGGATGGCGTGTTCAAAGACGAATATATCTACAGCCTGCTTCGTGAAGAGTGGGCAAAAAGATAAAGAACAATTGCCAAACTTTAATGAACGCACTGACCAACCGTCAGTGCGTTCATTTTCGAGACCGATAGAGGCCGGCTTCGAAAACAGTGCCTATTACTTCGAGATCAACGACCAATCACATGTTTCATAGGCTATTTCAAATATAAGTCCGCCGCCGAAAAGGCGATGCCTTCCGCGCCTTCTTCAGAGTAGTCCAAATTCAACAGCACCACCACAGACAACTTTCGTTCGGGGAAGCGCAGGTAATACGAGTCAAACCCAAGCCACGAACCGGAATGACCCACATACGTCTCACCGGCATATTCGCCAAGGTCCAGAGCAAAGCCGTACGCCGTCTCTTCGCCGTTATTGAGCACGCCCGAAACATAAGCTTCCGCCAGAGTTTCCTGACTCACCAGTTTATTTGTATACAGCGCTTGGTCGTACAAGTACATGTCACTGAGTGTGGAATAAATACTGCCTGAACCGTTGAGTGCATCCAGAATATCGGGTTCATACGCCCAGGGCTGCCCGTCTTCAAAATAGTAACTCTGCGCCACATTTTCATCTTTCAAGCGCCGGTCGTTGGGGACTGAAAAGGTATTCAGCATACCCAGCGGCTTGAAGATATTCTCATCCATGAACGCCGAATAACTCTGCCCGGAAACACGTTCGATCAACGAACCTAAAATTTCATACCCCGTGTTGCTGTAACTATATTCATCGCCCGGGTTGGCGAGCATCCCGCCTTGTTGGGCAAGTACATCCAGCAGGTCTTCGTTGGTCGGCGTAGCGGAAGACTCCACAAGCGCATTATAAATATCTTCGCTTTCGTCATAGCCGAGAATACCCGACGTGTGATGCAACAGGCGGCGCACCGTCACTTCATTATCCATCCATGCCAGTTCGGGGATGCAGGTTCCAATCGGAGCATCGTACTCCACCAAGCCCCGCTCAACAAGCATCATCACGCCCATCGCCGTGAACTGCTTGCCCACCGACCCAAGATGAAAGACAGAATCGGTGGTTATCGATTTGCCAGTTTTCACATCCGCAAGCCCATACCCGTTTTGATGCACGATCTCCCCATCCTGGATGACCATCACCGCGCCGCCGGGACCATCAGCATACCTTGCCATCAACGCATCGACTTCAAGGGACATCCCGCCTCCATCCGTGCCCATGCCTGTTTCCTCCCCCACAGGCTGCGATTCCTCTGTGGCATTTTCGTCCACGCCTGTAGAAGCTCCGCAAGCCAGGGCAAAGATCGTTACAAACGATAAAAGCAAAAATTTTCGGTTCATCCAATTTCCTCAATGTTGGTTTCAGAGACCGCATTATAACGGGAATAGTCAGCATTGAAATTTCCTTACTGCTTTCTGTTCCATGACACTGCAAAGGGTATAATGTTTACAGAGAAGTATTGGTCATTAACAGGACGTGAAAAATGGCAAAGATTCTGATTGTGGATGATGATGAAAAAGTAACCACCCTGCTTGGGCGTTACCTCTCCTCGTTGGGGTATCAGGTCACGGCAACAAACCAGAGTGCCAAGGCATTTTCCATGGCTGAGCAGTTGCGCCCAGACCTTTTCATTCTCGACATCATGATGCCCCCGCCAGACGGGTTTACCCTTACGAGCATGCTGCGCGATGACGTGAAATTTGTCCGCACGCCGATCCTTATTATCACCGCATTGGATAACAGCAACAGCCGCGCAGCCACACTTGGCGCAAACGGGTACCTCTCAAAACCGTTCAATCTGGACGAACTTGCCGCCAAGATCACCGAGCTGGTTGGCAGCCTGGATTAAAATCTCTTCCGGGAGGAAGATATGACAAAAATATTGATAGTAGACGACGATGCTGAAACCATAAAATTATTAGAATCGATCCTGCAGTTGGAAGGGCACGAAACCGACTCGGTCAGTGAAAGCAAGCATGCAGTTCATCTCGTCGAATCGTTCATGCCAGACCTCGTCCTGCTCGACATCATGATGCCGGAAATAAACGGGATCACCATCTGTAAACTGATAAAATCGAATCAGAAAACCAGCCATATCAAAGTGATGATGGTCTCCGCCTTGAGCGACGATGGCACCAAACGAGATTCCCTCAACGCCGGCGCCGACCAATTCGTCACCAAGCCCATCCTTCCCAGGATGTTGATCCAGCAAGTGAATGACCTTATGGCAAAATAATTTTCATAGATCTGCCATATAATCAGACCGCATTTCGATCTTCATTCAGAATTCATTCTTTTTCAGGGTAGAACAGATGACAAAAATCATGATGGTGGACGATGACAAGTTGGTGACCGAGCTTCTGCAAAAGCTACTCAAGGCAGACGGTTTTGACACCGTTGCGGTCAACGACAGCAGTAAGGCGATTGAATTCGCAAAATCAGAAATGCCCGACCTTTTCCTGCTCGACTTGATGATGCCGCAGCCAGATGGCTTCCGCCTATGCCGAATGCTGCGCGAAGAGCCGCTTTTTATAAGCACCCCCATCATCATCGTCACCGCGCTGGATGACAGCGACAGCCGCGCTGTCGCCTTTGGCGCCGGCGCCACCGATTACCTCACCAAACCTTTTCACCCCGGCGAACTGAAAGACAAAATACTCGAAGCGCTCGAAAGCTAGAAAAAGGCAAATGGACAGAATCAAAAACACGCCTCGTATGAGGCGTGTTTTTGTCAATGGAACGGCTTACTTAAGTGTGCGAATGAAAGCGACTGCCTGCCAGATCTGCTCGTCGGTCAGAACGCCCTTCCATGCAACCATGGCGGTGCCTTCCTTACCGGTGTTAATGCGCCAGTAAAGATAATCATCGCCAACCTGGGCAGCAAGATCGGGCAGGTTCTTCGGGGCGGGGTCAAGCGCCGCACCAGCAGGACCGTCTCCATGTCCCTGGGGACCATGGCAGGATTCACAATTGGTCTTGAAAACTTCCGCCCCAGCAGTAGCAGCATCGGGTCCAAGCGGGCTGGTTGCGCCAGCATATTCAGCAGGGACAGTGGCAATTGGGGTAACATTCGAGCTGCTGCCACATGCCGCGAGCACGATTGCGCTCAAGACCAACACACCAAAAAAGACTTTCTTCATCATATACCTCCGGTTGATTATTATCGGCAAATATTATAGTTATTTTGTGAAAAAAAACACTGTGACATTAGTTACATTAAGCACATGACATCTTTGACGATCAAGGTTTAGTACCTATCCTAAAATTGCTCTCGCCGCAGTCCTCGGCGGCGAGGACGCCGCCTTGAGCTAAAAATATTCGGACAGGTTGTTAGCTTACTTCTTTTTTCGACCACCCTTCGTGTCCCTTGGAGAAACCCCCTTGGGCTTGACCATATCATCCACCGCTTCCTTTTTTATTGGGGACGTAAGCGCCTCACGCTTCGCGTCCGCCTCGGTCTGTTTCAGCTTCCCCAAGCTTGACAGCCAGCCGAAGACAATCACAAGAACGAAGAGCCCCAGCAAAATCAACAACAGCCAAAGGAGTTCGGTATTGGGTCCTTCACTGCCTTCGGACAATAAACGCAATGCAAGCATATCTGCCTCCGTGTAATTTTTTTAACCAGCCGCACTTATACCGCACACGGTCACAAATTGCGTGGCGCGTCGGTGCCACGCAATTTGTGACCGTGGGTATTATATACGTGAAAACATGGAGCGTGTCAATTCTTGGGGGTAAAATTGCTCAATTCCAACCTGGAGCCCCTTTATGAAATTGAAGACCTGGCAAATCATTCTCGCTCTTATCGCACTCGCCCTGCTTGCCTTTCGCCTAACATCCAACCCCGCGCCCGAACATCCTTATTATGCTAAAGACTTAAACTATCCGCTCGTGGTCGCCCACCAGGGTGGAGACGGCGTCTGGCCCGGCGAGACTTTATTTGCCTACCAAAACGCTGCGGACCTCGGCGTGGACGTGCTCGAAATGGATATCCACATCACCGCCGACAGCGTCCTCGTCCTGATGCATGACGAGACCGTAGACCGCACCACCGACGGAAGCGGCGAGATCGAATTGATGACGCTCGAAGACCTCAAAAAGCTCGACGCCGCTTACAACTGGTCGCCAGATGAAGGCATCACCTTTCCCTACCGCGGGCAGGGATTGACCGTCACTACCCTCGAAGAAGTCTTCAAAGCCTTCCCTGATATGCATATGGTTATCGAGATCAAAAAGACAAACACATCCATGACAAAACCCTTCTGCGACCTTATCCGCGAATACGATATGCAGGCCAAGGTTTTAGTGGCATCCTTCCACGATGAACGTCTCAAGGAATTCCGCGCCGAATGTCCCGAAGTCGCAAATTCCAGTGCAAAGGACGAAACAACAGCATTTGTCTTGTTGACGAAAGCCTATTTGGGGAGTTTCTATTCGCCGCAGTTCCTTTCTTTGCAAGTGCCCGAAGAATCGGGCGGCATTACCGTCATGACTCCCGCTTTCGTCCGCGCGGCACATGAACGCAATCTCGCCGTTGAACCGTGGACCATCAACAACGAAGAGACCATGCGCAAGCTCGTTGAATGGGGCGTGGACGGTCTTATCACCGACCGACCCGACCTCGCAATGAAAGTTCTGGGCAGGTAATCCAAATGGACGAGTACACAGAAGCCATCAACCAAATTCGCAGGCAAAGAAACGAAAGGGTCGCAGCCGACCCGCTCGATTGGCTAAACCTTGTCGGCTTGTTCTGGCTTGAAGAGGGCGAGAACACCTTCGGCAGCAGCCCCGAAGCGAAAATTTCACTCCCTCAATTTTCCCAGCCGATCAGCGGATATCTGCTCTTCAAGAACGGTCAAGTCACCGTTCACCCGCAAACAGACATGACCATGAACGGCAGCGTGATCGAATCTCGCCCATTGTTCACGGATAAAGACCAGCAAGCGGACTTGCTTGAAGTTGGCACACTCACCATGAAAATTATCGTCCGCGGCGAAGTCACCCTCGTCCGCGTTTGGGACCGGGAGGCTGAACTCAAAAAAGGTTTTACGGGCTTCAAATATTATCGTATTGACCCCAAATACAAAGTTACCGCAAAATATGTCTGTTACGACCCGCCCAAGCCGACTATCCGCGTGGAAGGCATTGGCACGGAGATTGCCACGTTCTTTATGGGTCAGGCACAGTTCACTCTTAACGGTGTCGCTTGCACCCTCGAAGCCGAACAAAGCGATGAGAAACTGCTCTTCAACTTCAAAGACGGGACCAATGCCGATACCACTTACGGTGGTGGGCGCCGTTTCTACCTCCCACCCCCCGAAGGCAACGAGATCATCCTCGATTTCAACCTGACAAGTAATTGGCCCTGCGCCTACACTCCTTTTGCCACCTGCCCCATCCCGCCGAAGGAAAATAAACTGAACGTGCGTGTCGAGGCGGGCGAAAAGAAATTTAAAGAGTAATGAGTTAACGAGAAACGAGTAACGAGTGGCTTTCCCTCGTTACTCGTTTCTCGTTCTTGTCACTTATCAATCAATCCAAGTTACACGGTCTTCAAAACCGCCTCGCGTGTAGGGTTCTGGCAATACATCGGGGTACCCAACATAGATGAACCCAACAATATGCTGATCTGGGGCAAAGCCAAGGAATTCCTTCACCTTTGCATCACGCGCCCATTCGCCGGTTTTCCATTTTGCGCCCAAGCCCAAGGCATGTGCCGCCAGCAAAATATTCTGGCATGCCGCAGATGCCGCAGAGATATTTTCCATT
>JACPVC010000254.1 GCA_016191955.1 Chloroflexota bacterium | reverse complement strand
GGCTTTTCGATATACACCTGCGCGAACGATTGACCGGGCGCCACCTGCTGGAACTGCGGCGCGTTCGACCCGCCATTCAGAATGGATGCCAACACCGGTGACCGAACCGCCGACCATGCCGCGAACATAAAGACGGCACAGCCTGTGATAATCAAAACAAGGGGGAGGATAAGATTCCGCTTCTTTGCCGGACCCTGAGCTGGGCTGCCGTTTCTCGGGCTGTTCCCACCCGACTGTGCTGGAGCATGTGAATTTGTGAGGCGGTTGTTCATGGGGCACCTTTTTAGGCATCAACGAATAAGGACTTAAGAATGTCACCCTGAGGGAGCGTTCTTCGCGACTGAAGGGTCTCTTACATCAGGAGTAGAGATCCTCACCGCACTGTATCCGCAACGCGGTGCATGTGTCGCTTCGCTCAGGATGACAAGATAATGTTTCTATATAAGATTATAAACAAAAAGCCCCCGTTTTCACCATTGAGTTTCCTAGTAGGCTGTCGGAGAACTCAATCCGTGTCGTTTTTTTACCGCGAAGCACGCCAAGACCGCCAAGAAAACCCTTAAAACTTCGCGTTCTTTGCGTTCTTAGCGGTGCAAATTGGCGTTTTAATTAGCGAAACACCTCTCTCCGACAAACTGCTAGTGTGCTCCCTGCGCCATCCTCGGCGCAGGATTTCTCGCTCAAAGCGCCACCGCCCACAGGGTGCTTCGCAAGGGACGGCCGCTTGAGCGTACGCCGTTGATTTCACCACTGAATTTCCACCGGGACGCCGACTTCCGCCCAGTCGTACAGCACTTGGGCATCGTATGTATCCAAAACCACGCAGCCATACGAGATGGGGCTGCCGAGGAAGCCCGCCCAAAGCGTCGCTCCATTTGGCAGGATGGGTAAGGCGTGGATGCCGTTCTCCAAACTACCTGCCCAATAAATGCCGAGCCAGTTGGGCATCCAGATATTCCACGTTGCGCCGTAGGCATTTGGAATTTTATCGAGCACACTGAACGTGCCTGCACGGGTGGCGTTGTTCATACCTGTAGAAGAAACGAAACTATACACTAATAATTCCCCGTCATAGACGTACATGTGTTGTTCAGAAATATCCACCAGAATCTTTTTCCCGCCGCTATAGTTGACCGGTGCTTGTGCTTCGGCGGCATGGGCGCGTTCGGGAGAATCGACGATCACCGCTTCGGCAATCGCTTGCAGTGTGGCCGTCGGTTCCTGGGTGGGAGTAATGGTCCCCAGGGGGGATTCTATCGGCGGGGGGAGAGGCGTGTACGTCGGCTTGGCGAGTTCGGCAATCGCGAACGACTGCACATATGTCGGCGTGGGTGGCGTCATCGGGCTGAGGGCTTGGGAGGCGGTGGCTGTCCATGTGGCTGCGCCCAATAAAACGATGACCAACCCAAGCAGCAGACCTGTGACGCGAGATGTCATGGTTGAATGGTCGGTAAATTAATGGGTGTGGGCAAAACGCTTTCGTTGTTGATGAAGCATAGAATGCCCTGTGTCACGCCTTCTGCCACTACATCGGTTTGTTTGGTGAGAATGTCGTGATCGAGATACAAAAATCCCGTTTCGATGATGGCGGTGATGGTGTTCGGGTCGATTTCAGAGAAGGCGTGATATTGAGTCATATCGGGCGTGATGCTGTTGGCGTGGAAGAAAAGCCCGGTCATGTTTTGGTAGCGGTCTCTGAGACAGGCGGTAAGACGCTGCGCGCGATTCACGTCGCGCGTTTCGAGCGACGCCGCTACTTTGAAGCCGGTCGCTTCATCGTTGATGTAGTCGCAAGAATCATTATGAATGGAAACCAACGCCGCGGCGCGATAGCCGTTCAGGCGTGTATCGAACTCGTTGAGCAGGTCCACCTGGTAGCCGCGTTCGGTGAGGCTGCGCTGAACCAGAGTCGCAATCGAGAGATTGACATCCGCTTCGGTGAGATCGGCTTCTCCATTTTCATCGTAACAAACCGTGCCCGAGTCGTTGCCCATGTGCCCCGCCACGATCCCAATGCGGACTTGCGGCAACGGAGTCAGCGGTCCGCTTTCGATGGCAGATTGAGGCGTGAGCAGGGTGCGAAGCTGGTCGCTTAAATTGCTGGCGAACAGGCTGTTGGGAGTCCATGCGGTAAAAAGAGTTGCGATGAGAATTGCAATCCCCAGCGTGGATAAAAACGGATTCGCGCCGCGCGGTTTGTGCCTGCGCGTGATGCCAGGTTCTTTAATAACAGGCTCTTGCGTGACGGGGTCGTTTGTGGATTCCATATCTGTAATAATCTTACCCTAAATCAGGTTAGGGGGATATGTCACCCTGAGCCGATAGGCGAAGGGTCTCTAAGATTATCGTAGAGACGCTTCGCTAACGCTACTAAGAAACAAGGATTTTCAAACCCTTTTTTGCCGCGAATTTCGCGAATTCACACTGATTTTAAAACCAATTCGCGAAAATTCGCATAATCCGCGGCTGAAGCTCTTGTTTCTTTGGCTTGGAACGGCGATCCCTT
>JACPVC010000072.1 GCA_016191955.1 Chloroflexota bacterium | reverse complement strand
CCTTCGAGCACGGTCTCTGCCACCAAGCCGCTGATGTAAAGCGTAATCATGGCATACAATGCAGCTTTCCAACCGAAGACAAAGCCCGCCGAAAGAATAACAATGGTATCCACCATGAGATAACTTTGGGTCATCGGAATGCCGCGCCAGTTGTTGAGAATGCGCGCGAGGATGTCCGAGCCGCCGCTGGTGCCGCGCGCGCGATAGACCAAGCCGTATCCCACGCCGCTGACGATGGCGCCGTACAATGAGTTGAGAAAAATATCGCCCTGTAAGTCATTGATAAGAAACTGCGAATACGAGACAAAGGCGGGAATTTTCGTGAGCAAGTCCGTGAATAGGGAATAGGTCACAATCGCAGCCGCGGTGCGCATGGCAAATTTGAATCCGCCGAGGAAGCGCCAACCTAAAAGAAAAAGCGGGATGTTGCCGATCAGCACCATCAAACCGATGGGCCAGCCGGTAAAGTGATTGATCAACTGCGAAATACCGCTCACTCCGCCCGAAGCGAGGTTGGCTGGGATAAAGAACAGGCGCAAACTGATCGCCTGGATCAAACTGGACACGATAATGAGAGAATAATCAATAATCGTGGGAAGATATTTTTTCATGCCGTTCCTTTCGAGGCTGGAATTATAGTCGAGCTATACAGGTGACAGTCACTTTCAAAGTGACTGTCACCTCTTACTTTTGGTACAATCACCCACCTATGCAAATGAAGAAATGGCAATTCTGGCTTGGGGTGTTCATCAGCATCCTATTTTTATGGCTCGCCCTGCGCGGACTGCGTCTGGGCGATTTTTGGGGCGCGATGCAAAAGGCGAACTATATCTGGCTTGTGCCGGGTATTTTGGTGTATTTCATCGGCGTGTGGGTACGAGCGTGGAGATGGCATTACTTGTTAGGTCCCATCAAGAAGATACCGACCAGCACCATGTTCCCCATCACGACCATCGGCTACATGGGCAATAATATTTATCCCGCCCGCGCAGGGGAAGTGCTGCGCGCCGTCATCTTGAAGCGCAAGGAAGGTGTGCCCGTCTCCGCTTCACTGGCGACCATCATCGTGGAACGCATCTTCGACGGCGTGGTGATGCTGGCGTTCGTCTTCGTCAACTTATCAGAGCTGGCAAAACTCACCGGAGCATCCGGCTTCGTGGGCAACATTCAGCAGGTGGCGGTGATCGGAACGGGGATTTTCCTCGGCGCTTTGTTGGTTTTTCTGCTGGCTGCCATGTTTCCACATGCGACTGCAAAGATCGGTTTGTGGGGCATCGAACGGATCACCCCCAAGCGGCTCCATACCCGCATTATCAGCATGATGAATAAATTTCTGGATGGTCTCGCCTCCCTGCGTTCTCCATTCAATGTCTTGATGGTCTTTTTCACGTCGGTCATCATCTGGTTGTTAGAAACCGCCAAATACTGGCTGGTGATGCATGCCTTCGATTTCAGCGTCTCGTTCTTCGCGCTGATGTTGATGAACGGTATTGTCAATCTTGCTACCACCATTCCATCTGCTCCCGGCTATATTGGCACATTCGATGCGCCGGGCATCGCCGTCCTCACCGCTTACGGCGTGGACCAGGCTACAGCAGCGGGGTACACCCTCGTCCTGCATGTGGCGTTGTGGGTTCCCATCACCCTGCTTGGAGCGTATTACCTCACGCGCGAAGGTATCAAATGGAGCGATACCCTTAGAGAAGAAGCGGAAACTACAAGCGAGGCTTAGATTTACATATGTGTCCGGCGAGCGTTTCAGACGCCGCCTCGGTTATACTTAACGCAAGTTGCCACCTTGCTGAATTTTCGCCAGTTTTAACGCAAAGCCGCTAAGGTGCCAAGATTCAATGCTTTTTCTTTGCGACTCTGCGTCTTTGCGTTAAGAATCTCGATTAAAAGCGGTTCAAGAAATAAAGGTAACAACTTGATTTAATAGATCTCTTGCATAAGTATTTGTAGGGCGGGTTTTCAACCCGCCATATATAAAATTCCAAAGGGATGTCAGGCTAAAAGCCTGACCTACGATTGACTTTTGCAAGAGGTCTAATTAACAAAACCAGCGGCATTCCTTTAAAGGCAGGATGATATGCAGCCCCAGCCCAGAAAAAAACGAGTCCTAATCGCCGATACCACTCAGGAGACCCGTCGCAATACGCGTGTGATGCTCTCGACGGTCAAAGGCGTTGAGGTCGTTGCCATCGCCCTCGACGGCACCCAAGCCGTCGAAATGGCGCGTTTGCATAAACCCGATATTGTCCTGCTTGATATCAACATGTCCAAGATCAATGGACTGAATGCCTACAAACAGATCCTGCTTGTCAATCCGGGCACAGCCTGCATCCTTGTTTCTGCTGAACATCATGCTGAAACCATTCAGGCTGCCAAAGCATTGGGAATTCAAAATTTTCTCATCAAACCCTTCACTGAGCAAGAACTGGAAAGAGCCATGCAGGATGTCATCCAACAACTGGACGGGTATCGAACCGTCAGCGCAAGGGACGATGCTCAACTCAGGAACCTGGCGGAAGAATATATCCGCATAAAACGGACGGATGAAGAAGCCGTGAAAGTATTCGAAGAAGCCATCGAATTGCCAGACAGTGAGCTGGTCTGGATGCAAACCCTTGCCATGATCTACGTCGTCCGCAAGCGCTGGAGCAAGTTGAAAGTCCTTACGGAAAAACTGGAACGAAGAACAAAATAGATGACGATTCGCATATATGTAGATTGGTCGGGAGACCCGGGGTTTAAGTTCCGGCAGGGTTCATCAGAATTATTTGTAGTCGCTGCTGTATTGTCTGATGAAGAATTGCAAATGAACGATCTTCGTATACAGTTGTCACTGCCGGAAGATTTCGAGTTTCATTATTCAAAAGCCGATCGATCTGTAAGAGAGCGTTTTAAAAATCACATCAACAACGAATTAGAATTTCCCGGCATAGTCATACTTCGTGTCGACAAGCAAAGGCTGCCACTGGAAATGCGGCAAAAGCGAGGAGAGCAGGTCATGGCAGATTTTATTGCCCTCTGTGTATCTGGTCTTCCACCTGAACTACTTCATAATGCGATCTTATTTTATGATGGAGAAAAGGAACAACAATCTTTCAAGAACACATTACGAGCAGCATTATCCGAATCGATGCAGCCGGGAATATTTTTGCGAAACATAAAGGCTGTCCCCGCCAAAAGAATTGATGGCTTGCAGATAGCAGATATGCTTGCTGGATTTATTCGCAGCGATCCATTTTCCATCAGGTCGAGTATGGTAAAAATAATTCAATACCCCGATTAAAACAAAAGCGCCTGGCTAGTTGGGGTTGCTTTTAAGCAGGCTTTCTTTCATCACCTGCAACCCAACCCGTGCTTTACACACGTCTACACCAGGCTACTGCATCTATAATACACCTTCAAGGAATGAGAGTCAATATCAATGAAAATTGCAATACTCGGAGCAGGATACGGCGGTATGGCTGCCGCTTGGGATCTGAAAAAAGTAGGGCACGACGTCACCATTTTTGAAGCAGCGACCTATGTGGGTGGTCTCGCCAGCGGATTCAAGGAACCGCATTGGGATTGGTCGGTCGAAAAGTTCTATCACCACTGGTTCCAGTCTGACAGTGAAATGCTCGGGCTGATCCGCGAGTTGGGGCTGGAGGATAAGGTCATCTTCCCGCGCCCGTTGACGGTGATGCTCTATAAGAACAAGTGGTATCCCTTCGACTCGATCATCAACGCGCTTCGTTTTCCGGGACTTGGATTTGGTCTGAACAAAATCAGATTTGGTTTTGTCGGACTCTTCCTCCGCATCACGAAGAACTGGCAAGCCCTCGAAAAAGTCACCGCCCACGAGTGGATGATGAAGTATGCGGGCAAACAAGTCTATGAGCAGATGTGGCAGCCACTGCTCATCGGCAAGTTCGCCTCCTACTATAAGGATGTCAACATGGCATGGTTATGGGCGCGCATGCACGCCCGCACGACTCGACTCGGCACCTTCGAAGGCGGCTTTCAGAAGTTCGCCGATCTGTTTGCAGAGAAGCTGCGCGAAAAAGGAGTGGAGATTCGGCTAGGGGTGAGTGTCAAGTCGATTAAGAAGGATCAGGCATCCACAGGCATGAGTGTGGACGGTGAGTCATTCGATAAAGTCCTCGTCACAACGTCACCGAATCTGATGGCGAAGTTATGCCCCGAATTGCCTGAATCCTATTTGAAGGGACTGCTTGAATTGAAGTCGATGGGCGCGGTGGTGATGACACTCTCGCTCAAGCATCCGCTTTCGAAGGAAGGCTATTACTGGTTCAACGTGCCGAAGGAGGAGGGCTACCCCTTCCTCGCGCTGGTGGAGCATACAAACTTTGTCTCGAAAGAACATTTCGGCGGCGACCACATCGTGTATGCGGGCGATTACCTTGAAGTGGGTCACGAATATTTTGAGATGAGCGATGAGCAGTTGCTGGAGAAATTCATCCCGGCATTCGAGAAGTTCAACCCCGAGTTCAAACGTGATTGGGTCAAGAAAATTTGGGTTCACAAAACCAACTACGCCCAGCCCGTCCCGCTGGTGGAACATTCCAAAAACATCCCCGCCATTCAAACGCCCATCGAAGGACTGTACTTCGCTTCGATGAGTCAAGTCTACCCGTGGGATCGTGGTACGAACTTTGCGGTGGAGATTGGGCGAAAAGCGGCGAGGATGATGAAGTGAAATTTCGTTATCTTTGCTACCAAATATAACTGGGATAAAAAGTCGAAAGCTTGATTGGATTTTTGCTGGGTTATTGAGGTGTATATGTTCGACGCTTCGCACTTAACAGAATTATCGAAAATTCTTAGCGCACTGAATAAAGATAATGTTGGCGATGCTATGGTACGCGCGTCTTTGATAAGAAGCCTCATTGTAGATACAAATATTAAACTGTAGTTTCGCCAAAAAATGAAATGAGCACTGGTAAATCTGGTAGGATTTGTTTGCGACGAATCCCAAAAGCCAGAGGAAACCAATGCTCCCCCTGATTGTACAACACTCCGAAGCGCTGACCAACTTTGTTCTTG
>JACPVC010000253.1 GCA_016191955.1 Chloroflexota bacterium | reverse complement strand
TGACGTACTCCAGCATTTTCTCAAAGTCTGCGCGGATGTCTTGTATAATTGCTTGTGAGTTGGAAGTCATGCTTTTCTCCAAAGTGGTTTCTCTGACCAACTTTATTGATACCAGACTTTCAACTCATTTGAAACACACCCTTTTGATATTCCTCCACACGGGTTCCATGTTGCAGGGCGATGTTCTCCGCCAGCAATTCTTCATTGCGTTCGGAGAGTTCACGCAAACGCCGCACCACCAGCCTCACAATGGTGACGGCTGACTCCGGTCGGTCTTCGACTTCTTTCATCCATTCATCAATTTTTTTCGTGAAAGACATGAAAAGTTTCCTTTCGGGGGAAACAGTTATACATGAGACGAAAACAAAAGGACATGCGTAAGCATGCCCTTTTGTTAGGTTCACCGTCTATTCCCAAACATCACATCGGGTTCATCAGTTGGAAGAAATTTCCATCCGGGTCCGCCAGAGTAGCGAGTAACCCTTCGCCTTCACCCATGCCATACGGTTCTTTGATGACGGTCGCACCAATGGCTTTGATGCGTTCGAACTCTTCCTTGACCTGTGGCGTTTCGAAGTTGAGCATGATGCGCCCGGCATCTTTTGTCTTGCCGCCCATTTCAGAGTGGTTCAAAATTCCCAGGAAAACATTGCCAACCTGCCAGCCCCAAAAGCCGTTATCGGGGTCAACCATATCGGCGGGTTTTCCGAGCAGCTTTTCATAGAAAGCCACCATCGCCGAAGATTGTTGTGTGCCAAGCATGACCGAATTCAAGTTCAACATTAAACACTTCCTTTCATTTGTAAAAGTGGGTGACTTAATTTTAGAACAAAAATTCTGTTTTGGCAAGAGGATATTTATTGGCTTACCCGATCTTTGACTAAATTGCTCCCTGCGCCGTCCTCGGCGCAGAATTCCCTCGTAACACGCCGCCGGGGACGGCGGCTGGAGCGTTGACCGCTGACAACCTTTGCATGCATACTTATTGGCTTACCCGATCTTTGACGAGACGGATGAAATTCAACGCTTCGGGCGCGAACCCTTCGCCGCCTCCATTCTGGGACCGGAGGGCTGTTTCTATCCATTGGGCTTGTTCTGGCATCTGACCTTTAGCCCAATCCGCCGCGACAGGCTTCGAGAAGATGACTCCGTGCTCGATGGCATGCAAAGCACGACACATCGAAATGATGGCATAGGCATGATAGTCACTGCCACGGTCTACTAACCATGCCGGGTTTTCAAGCATCGGAAACCACCATTCATTCAACACACCCAACACAGCCTCGCGAATATCTTTTGCAGAGACGGGGTCGATTAATGTCTTTGGGTCGGGTCCGGCAAGGATAATTCCCTGTTCACGAATGACATGCCGTTGAATGATCCAATCACTGCCGCGATGGTCGATGTAGAAACTGCCCTCGTTGACGGTGGGGCAGGGCGGTCCGTTCGGGTCGTGGCGGCGGATGAGACTCTTCGGCAAGTACGAACCTTCCAGCTTGGCTGCCCATTTGGAGGGACTTACCCAAATCTGTTTGTGCATAGATTCAAGTTGGGCAATGATTTCTCCGGGTAAAACATTTTGTGTGACCACGGCAAAATCAATATCGCTGTTCTTAAGGTCAAAGTCACCTGTGGCGAGTGAACCATACAGATACATGCCGACGAATTCATCCTGTAAAACCTCCTGCACTTTTTCGAGCAGGAGGTTGAGGATTTGGTTCACATCTTCATATGGTGTATACATAACTTAGGTTCCTGAAACATGTCATCCTGAGCCGCGATAGCGGCGAAGGATCTCTACCGTTGCTATCAGAGACCCTCACCGCACTGCATCCGCACCGCGGTGCATGTGTCGGTCGCGGCAGCCGCCCTGCCTGCACCGCCGTTCGCTGCGCGAAGACGCAGTGCGCCGGCACGCGTGAGCGGAGCGACGAGTGAATGTCGAGGAGTGCAGTCGAAGGGCGAGGGATGCAAGAAAGTAGAAATCGCGTAGCATCAGTTATTTATGAATTTTTCCATCGCGTGCCTGCCAAACGTCCGTAGCGAAATGTTCGATAAAACTACAGTCATGAACTACCGCGAGGATCGTCCCATTGAAATTCTCCAACGCTTCTTCGAATCGTTCGCGTGATGGGATGTCGAGATGGTTGATGGGCTCATCCAAGATCAAGAAAGTACATCCCTGTGCGACGAGCAGCGCCAGTTGCAAACGCGTGCGTTCGCCGAAAGAAAGCTCGCCTGCTGGGCGTAAGGCTGCATCGCCTTTGAAAAGGAAGTAATGCAGGAAATTACGTGTCTCGGTCTCGTTGACAGTGGAAATGCTTTGAATGGTTTGAACCGAATTCAATGCAGGGTCGAGCAATTCCTGTTCCTGCGCCATGTAGCCGAGCTTGGTCGCGCTACCCAAACGGAATGAACCTGCCAGTGGAGGAATCTTTCCAACCACGGTGCGGATGAAAGTTGTCTTGCCCGCTCCATTGGGACCCGTCAACACAATGCGCTGACCGGCGCGGATGAATAAATTGATGTCCGTCAGCAATGGATTTTCTGGCGTGTAGCCAATTGAGAGGAATCAGTCGCGAGTACATCTTTCGATTGATGCTCGGGTGTGCCGAAGTCTAGTTTGAGTTTCCATGAGCCGCGCGGCTTTTCGAGCTTTTCTTCGGTGAGGATGTGGTCAATGCGAGCTTCGATATTCTTTGCTTTGCCCGCCACGTTTTTTGTGGCGCGATTGCCGAAGAAGCCTTTCGCAAATTTATCGCCGCTATCTGCTTTGCCGCCTTTCTTCATCACTGTTAAACTGCGGATGTGCTTCGCAGCGCGTCGCAGTTGGGCGAGTTCATCTTGCTGATCTTGGTAGGACTGTGTCTGCTTGTCATATTCAAGCAATTTCTGTTCGAGGTAGTCGCTGTAATTGCCGTCATATGTTTTGACGGTGTGTGATGTCGAAACCAATTCGAGGATGGAGGTGACGGTGTTATCGAGAAATGTGCGGTCATGCGAAACGATCAGCACCGCGCCTTTGAAGTGATTGAGCCAATCTTCCAGCCACTCGAACATTTCAATGTCGAGGTGGTTGGTGGGTTCATCAAGCAACAACAGATGCGGATCTTCGAGCAGGACTTTGGCGAGCATCAGACGAGTCTTCTGTCCACCAGAGAGATGGGCGATGGGCGTATCGGCGGGGAAGTGGTCAAGATCGAGTGGGGCGAGGATTTCTTCGGGTCGAAGGTCTAAGGTCGAAAGTCTGGCTAGGGCGGAGTCGTATTGAGCTTGGAGGTTTGAGTCGTTTGGGTTTTGAGATAATGCCAAAGCAAGGGACTCGATCTCAGCGGCAGGGTCGGTTTGGGAATCTGAATCAAGCTCGAGCGCGGAGTGAAGCGTTTGATCCGGGTTGAATTCCATTCCTTGGGCAAGATAACCTATCCGTAAGTTGGGGCGCGTCGAAGCGACATCCCCTGAGTCTGGACGTTCGAGACCGGCGAGGATGCACATGAGAGTGGTCTTGCCAGAGCCGTTCGCGCCGATCAGACCGATGCGTTCGCCTGCGCTGATATTGAAATTGATATTTTTGAGGACCGGCTGAATGCCGAAATTTTTGTTGAGATTGTGGATACTAAGCATATGAACTCCTGTAGTTAAAAAGAAAACCGAGGGCAAGCCTCGGCTGTGTTAAATGCCAATAGGGGGTGCCCTGAAAAAGTGGTTGTCTACAGGTTGTCCGTCATTCGCTGGGTATCCTTTCGATAAAAAAATTTTATCACATTCCGGCTGGCGGGGGTAAACTTGGGGATGTTTTGAACGTCCATGAATAGATGAAATATTTTAAAAAAGCTCCAACACAGAGGTGATTATGACGAAGAAGATTTTGGCAGTGCTGGCTCACCCCGATGATGAGTCATTTGGCTTGGGCGGGACGCTGGCGCTGTATCAGCAGCGCGGATACGAGACGTATTACGTCTGCGCCACGCGCGGCGAAGCGGGAACTGTGGATGAGGAACATTTGAAGGGCTTCAAAGATACTGCCGAGATGCGCACAGACGAGTTGATGCGCGCTGCGAAGGAACTCGGTTTGAAGGAAGTCATTTTCCTCGGCTATCGTGATTCGGGTATGCCGGGTATGGAAGCCAACAACCATCCCAACGCCCAGATCAACCACCCGATTGAAGAGGTGGCGGGCAAGGTGGTGAAACACATCCGCGAGATCAAGCCGGATGTTGTCATCACCTTCGACCCGATTGGCGGATACAAACATCCAGACCATATCCACATCCACAAAGCGACTGTGCTCGCCTTTGCCAATGCCGACGATGAAAACTTCCACCCTGAATCAGGCGAAGGGTTCAAGCCGGGCGCGCTGTATTTCCAAGTCTTCCCGCGCGGCTTCTTGAAAGCGATGACTCGTCTCATGCCGCTGGTCGGCAAAGACCCAACAAAGTGGGGACGCAACGGCGATATCAATTTGAAGGAACTCGCTGAAGTGAGTTTTCCTGTGCATGTGCGTGTTCACACGAGTTCGGTCTCGGAGATCAAGAACAAAGCCAGCATTCAGCATGCTTCTCAGGGCGGTATGCAAATGCGGCGCGGACTGATGGGCTTTGTAATGCGGGTCTTCGGTGAGCGCGAAGATTTTATGCGGGCGTATCCGCCTGTTGTGGATGGTTTCAAACGCAAGTATGACCTGTTCGATTTTTAACTGAATAGAATAGTACAAAAAGCATCTTTCGCTCGTGGGTAAACATGATAAGATTCTGGCAATTCCTTGGTCATCACGATCCTAACGGAGATTCTTATGCCAGAGAAACGCACCACCCCGCGAAAAAAGTTCAATATGTACATGCGTGTTCTGAACGACGACACCGGTGAAATTTTAGGTCACATGGTGGAGGTCAGCCAGACAGGTCTGCGGCTTGAGACGGTGGGTCCTTTGCCCGCCAATACAGATTATTACCTGCGCATCGAGATCACGCCAGACTTGGGTTCCACGCCTTTTATCATCTTTATCGCGCGCACTCGCTGGTGCAAAATGGATTCGCTCCAGCCGAACCTTTTTCAGGTGGGGTTCGAAATTGTCGAGATCGTCCCTGAAGATATGGAAGTCTTCCTCCGTATTATTCAAAAATATACTGGTTAAAGAAACAGGAGCGGCGATCCCGCTCCTGCGCTTTTAAACAGGACTTTCGCTTGTCATTCTGCCTGTACCGTGCAACCTTGCTGAATTTTCGCCAGTTTTAACGCAAAGCCGCTACACCTGCCCTGGCGGGCGGTGCCAGGGAGACGCCAAGATTCAAGGCTTTTTCTTTGCGCCTTTGCGTTAAGCCCGCCCGACGATAAACCGTCGGTCTACCCATACGAACCCCGCTGTTGCAGATCAACAAATTAAACCAACAAACCATTTTTAACGCGAATTTACCCTTCGGGCACTATGTTGCGAATGAAGCGAATTCCGCTAAAAAAATTCGCGTTCTTCGCGTTAAGGGGTTATTGTCAGAATAATTTGGAAAAGTACAAAAGCGGGGTAGTCCCGCCAGGGCGGGACTTTGTAGGAGTAGCGCGGGGAGTGAACATCGTACTCTTTAGGGTATCCCCGCGCGGTGAAGGTGCGTAAGGTGAGTAACTAAAACATGTGCCTTTGTAACGATACTAATCGGCAGGCTGGGCGTAGTTCACCTTGAACAAACCGCGAACGGTGGAAACGTATGCGATCCCATTTTCCATATCCAGAGCAATGGTACGGATCCATGGTCCCAGGTAAAAACTTGCAACCGGCTTGTTGGTGCTTAGGTCGATCACAGCAAGCCGGTTATTCATGAAATTCCCAACGAGCAAAAGATTCCTTTGGGTATCGAGGGTTAACGTTCGGTCGCCAAGTGCTGTGTTGATGCGCCCGGTGTACTCCAGGGTGTCGGCATCGTAGCGCAAGACCGCGCCATCCAGGGGGGAGGCGACCCAGACTTCATTGTCTTTTTCTGCGAAGACCATGCGGTCGGTACGGGGTGTGATCTCCACCTGCCACGTGATCTCGAAACTTTGCATATCCCACACGGCGAAATACGGGTCTTTGAATGAATTGAAATACATCAACGGCTTTTCAGGGTGGAATGTCAGATACGCGGTTGGGATGACCGGAAAGGGCAACCTGGTGACAACCTCCCCGCTCTCACGGTCGAAGACATATAACGGCACGCCAATTTCCGCATCCGCTTCGGAGGAGAGGACGATGGTGTCGTTTAAGGGCAGCCAGCGAATCCATACATCACCCGGCGAGAGGTCGGGCACAGGCACAGACTTGAAGACTTCCAGCGTCAGCGCGTCCATGTAAACCAGTTTGTGCGTTTCGGCTTCATACGCATAAATTTCCTGACGATCCGGGTTGAAAGCAAAGCTCTGGGTCTTGCCGATATCCTCGCGCGACCTTAACGGAGACTGGTCGAGATGGTTCACGTCGAACGCCAAAAGGAAGTTTGTGCCGCGCCCAACCGCGTATAGCAGATCGTGTTCCGGGTTCAATTCCACCCAGTTGTAAATGCCCGGCGCAAACTTTTCGACCGCCGGGTCGACGTGCAGACTTTCCGCCAGGGTGAATACTCTTTGATTATCGTACGGCACGAGCAGGAAGAGCCAGAATAACGGCGCGATGAAAATACCGCTCAGCCATACCCGTTTTTTGATGGACGGTCTCACCTGTCCTTGATTCATCAACCACAGGGCATAGGCTTGTGGAGTGAACGCCTCTGCGATACCGATGCCTGCAAGGAAAAACAAAGGAACCCATACGCCCGATGCGAGTCGCTTTGCGAGCTGCTCGTATGGCAAGGTGTTCACGGCTAGGAGTGTAGTGATGGCGACTGTGCTTACGACCGCATCAGATGTGAGGAACAGGTACGTGAACGAAAGATAAATTCCAATGAACGCCCCCGCCAGCCATACAACATATTGCATGCCGGTTGCGATCTTTAGTTTTCCTGTCAGCCAATACCAGAATCCCAAAGCGATGGCGAAAACAAGATAGAGAAGAAAGCGTGTGGAGAATGTGCTGACGGTGAATACAAAGTAGTCCATCCTCCCTAAAAAGCCGATCACCCCTTCGAACATTTCCACGAATTGGTATCGGAACAGATACAATACCAAACCCAATAATGGCAAGCGCAGCGCCGCCCATAAAAATACCCACTCCCGTTTCAATTTCATATTCCGATGATAACAGGGGACTGCAAATTATGCAGCGGTCGCATTACGCCATGGCAATGGATGGTCTCATCCTATGCCAATCGGTTGCTTCCTGGTGGGCATACCCGATGCGCAGCACGCCTGACTCGTTCCATGCGCGTGAGACGATCTGCAAACCGATGGGCAAGTTTTCGGATGTGAATCCGCATGGGACGGAGAGCGCAGGTAAACCGGTGAGATTGAACGGGGCGGTGAAGCGGGTCAACAGGCGGGCGCGTTCAACGGCATTTTCCCCTTCGAGAACGGGAGCCGCAATGGGCGTGGTGGGGAGAATGAGCACATCGTAGTCTTCGAATAATAGATCGCATCGCCTGCGGACCTCAGCCTGAGTGCGCCTCGCGAACGCATACTCGCTGGAAGTGAATCCTGCTCCCGTTTCCAACCGCTGACGGACATCCGCCCCGAACCAGTCTGGATGTTCCTTGAGCCGGTCACGATGGAAAGCGGCAGCATCAGCCTGGGTCATCACCGCATTGGCAAGCGCCGCTTCGTGCAGAAAATCCATGTTGACTTCTTCGACAGTAGCGCCTTGTTCTGTAAGCACGTCGGCGGCTTTGCGGACCGCGTCCAACACTTCGGGATTGGTAACTTTTTCGATGAAGTGACCGACGGCAAATGCCACCTTGCGGTCACGGATCGTATCCCGCATGTGGCTGGAGAAATCGCCGGGCAATGTTTTAACGGAAGCAGGGTCTTCGGCGTCGTATCCGCCCATCACTTGCAGCATCAACGCCGCGTCTTCGACGCGTTTGGTGATAGGACCAGCATGATCGAGGTTCCATGAAAGCGGGAGGATGCCCCGCAAACTGATACGTCCATAGGTGGGTTTGAGTCCTACAACGCCGCACAACGAAGCCGGGATGCGGATCGAGCCGCCCGTGTCGGTGCCGAGTGCGGCAAGCGCCATATCGGTAGCGACGGCAACCGCGCTCCCGCCCGAGGAACCGCCGGGTGTGCGAGTCACGTCCCAGGGGTTGCGGCACGCGCCAAAATGTGGATTGTTATTGGTGACCCCGAGCGCGATCTCGTGTGTGTTGGTCTTGCCGATGATATACGCGCCCGCCTTCTTGATCTTTTCCACGACGACGGCATCTTCATTGGGAATATAGTCTGCGAAAAATTTTGAACCGCCGGTCGTGCGAATGCCTTTGGTGTTGTACAGGTCTTTTACTGCAATAGGGATGCCCTGCAAAAGATGCGCGTGTCGATTCACCGGAGCTTCTTCATCGCTTTGGGGGATAACCGTGATGAAGGCATTAAGCGTCGGGTTGAGTCGCTCAATTTGACGGTAACAAGCCGCGGCGAGGTCCGAAGCGTTGATTTCCTTGCTCTTGATCAGTTCTCTCTGGTCGGATAAGGTCAGGGAATCGGGGTTCATAGTCGTCGATTATAGTCAAATAGGACTACTTTCCTCCATAGCCTAAGGGTACTGAAAAAACAGGTCACGCATTGGCGCGTGACCTGCATTTTTGTTGGTCAGCGTTGGTTAGAAAAGACCAACTACTTTACCAGTTTTTAAGTCAAGATCTACATCGTAGAAGACAGGGCGGGTGGGCAGACCGGGCATGGTGCGCATGGTTCCGAGGAGCGGATAGAGGAAGCCGGCGCCAACACTTGCACGGATGTCGCTGATGGTGATACGGAAGCCGCGTGGCGCGCCCTTCTGGTCAGCCTTATCGGTGAAGGAGAGATGTGTCTTCGCCATGCACAAAGGCAGGTCGCCAAAGCCGAGTTTCGTGAACGTTTCGATCTTGGCTTCGGCTTCGGGAGTGTAGTCTACACCATCGGCACGGTAGATTTCGAGGGCGATGGTTTCGATCTTTTCCTTGACCGACATATTCAATGGATAGAGGAACTTGAACTTGCTGGGTTTCTCGCAGGCCTTCACGACTGCTTCTGCCAAAGCAATTGCACCCTTGCCGCCTTCCATCCAATGACGTGAGACGACCGCATCCATCGCGCCAGCCTTGATGGCGGTCTCGCGAACGAGTTCCACTTCGGCTTTCGTGTCGGTGGCAAAAGAGTTCACCGCAACAACCACATTCACACCGAATTTAAGCGCGTTCTCGATGTGCTGAACCATGTTGGGCAGCCCCTTCTTTAACAGCTCGAGATTCTCGTCGGTGTATTCGGGCGCGAGCGGCTTACCGGCAACCACCTTCGGACCGCCGCCATGCATTTTGAGCGCCCGGACGGTGGCAACCAGCACCACCAAATTAGGAACAAGCCCAGAGTAGCGGCACTTGATGTCCATGAATTTTTCCATGCCAATATCTGCGCCGAAGCCGGATTCAGTGATGACGTAGTCAGCCATCTTCAGGGCGATCTTGTCGGCGATGATGGAGGACTGTCCATGCGCAATGTTGGCAAAGGGTCCTGCGTGGACCATGGCGGGAGTCCCTTCGAGGGTTTGCATCAGGTTTGGTTTGATCGCGTCCTTCATCAAAACGGTCAAGGCGCCTGCCACACCGAGGTCTTCAGCCGTAACAGCTTCACCCTTCTTGTTGACAGCCACTACCATACGCCCGAGGCGGTCACGCATATCCGAGAGGCTGGTCGTCAATGCAAGAATTGCCATGATCTCGGAAGCAACGGTGATATCGTAACCGGAAGGATGTTCATGTCCCATTTCATCCTTGCCAAGCCCCACCTGGATTTCGCGCAGGAAGCGGTCATTCACGTCAACGACACGACGCCACTGCACGCCGTTCGGGTCAATATCGAGGCGAGCGAAGCGGGCGCGTTCTTCGGTTGTCAGATCGTTGGGGTCTGTCTTGTTGATTCCAAGTCTCTTCAAGCGGCGGAGCATGGAGGGGGAGAACTTGCGATTACCCTTTTTATCGGGCGGGCAAAGCGCATTGAAAAGTTTTTCATCTTCGGGAGTGTTTCTTTCGTGCATCATGCGGGCATCCAGCGCGGCTGCGCACAAATTATGCGCAGCGGTGATGGCGTGAATGTCGCCGGTCAGGTGCAGGTTGAAATCTTCCATCGGGATGATCTGCGAATATCCACCGCCTGCCGCGCCACCCTTGATGCCAAAAGTCGGACCTTGTGAAGGTTGGCGAATGACGGTCATCACTTTCTTGTTGAGATGCGCGCCCAGCGCCTGCGACAAGCCGACCGTTGTAGTGGTTTTTCCTTCGCCAAGCGGGGTGGGGGTAATGGCAGTTACGTCAATGTACTTGCCGTTTTTACGTTTGGCAAGGCGGTCAAGTACCTCAAGTTTGATTTTGGCTTTATAGGGTCCAAAGAGTTCAAGTTCATTCTCCTTGATGCCAAGCTCTGCAGCGATTTGAAGGATCGGTTTGAGTTTGCCAGCCTGCGCGATCTCAATATCCGAAGGCACGGGGCGCAGCAACCTCAACTTGGTTGGCTGAAATGCGCTGCCGACTTTCGGAGCAGCCCTTTTCACGACTTTCTTTGCAACTTTCTTGGGCGCGGCTTTCACACCCTTTTTGACGGACTTGCCTTTGGTTGCCATAGAGTCTCCTTGAAAATTATATATAATTATGCCATCCCCAATTATCAGGCAAATTTAAAAAAATGCAAGAGCAATCCGTCATTTTTTTGTCATCAGGCTGTCAATAATGTGCCTACATTCTCGCCTTGCAGCGCGCGAGTGAGAAAGCCATGCTCTTCCGCAGAAAAAATTTGCACGGTCAAGCCCTTTTTCTTTTGGATAAGGGACAGCATTTCCTCGACCTTGGCTTTCATCCCCCCGGTGACGTCGGTGCTCGCCGAACCCTGGATGCCCCCCCGCATCGCTTCATAATCTGACAGTTGAATCTGTTTCACTAACCTTGTCCTCGCTGGGAAATCTGCCCACACCCCGGCTTCGATGCCAGCCAGCAGAATCCGTGTGGTAGGGAACTGGTCTACGAGGAAGGTGAAGACATCTTCTGTGGAAAGGATCGTGCCGCCCAAAGTTTCATCGAAAGCGACATCTCCCTGCACAACAGGCAGAAGGTTTGCAGCCAGCGCCCGGCGGATGGTCTCTACATTATGATAAGTCACCTTGCGCTTGTCCGAAACCATCGAAGCGGACGGCGGGAAGGGCAGGGCGGGAATCCCTGCTTCAAAGAGAGACGTCACCACATAGCGGTTCAACTCTGCTGCTTGCAAGCGGACTTCGGCAAAGCCCAACCATTGCTCCTTTGTTTGCACACCATCACGCGTGCCATACTTCTTCGCAGCGACGTGTCCGAACGAGCCAGAGCCATGCCCAAGAATCAGAGACAAGCCCGGGCTTGAGTCCAGAGCCGTTTTGATCTCTTTGGCGAGTTCTGCCAATTTATCCAATCTTGGGGTGTAGGGCTTGTCTTTATCGGTGATGAGCGATCCGCCCAGTTTGAGGAGAACGAGTTCGTTGGTCATGGAGCATGTTTTACCATATATTGTTGAGACTGAAATGGACTCCGCGGGTTCTACTTGCGAAAATCCAGAAGTGAACTTCTAACGCTCCAGCCGCCGTCCCCGGCGGCGTGTTACGAGGGAATTCTGCGCCGAGGACGGCGCAGGGAGCAATTTACCTGACATGTTTTGCATGCACACACTTCCGAAGTCTTGTACTATGAATTGCCCGCAATGGGTATAATTTCAGTATGGATATTCGCACTGGTGTCATCGTCCTTGCCCTGTTTGCCATATTGGGGGCGTTCCTTTCCTTTCGCGGAGCGATCCGCAGTATGCAAGCCGCGCGGAAGATTTCCTTTTATAGTTTGCGCAGGCGTTACAACAATACGGCATGGAGGTTGGTGTTTCTCTCCATTGTTTTGGTCGGTGTCGCCTTCTGGTTTCCGACCGGCGGGGAACAGGTCATGTATCAGGTCTTTCCTCCGTCTGCCACGCCGTCGTTGACTCCCACCATTACTCTCACGCCGACCATCACATTGACACCAACCATCACCCAACCGCCAACGCTTACACTCACGCCTCTCGTTTCAGATACGCCAACGTTGACTCCCACGCCATTTTTGCCGGTCGCCATCGAAGCCCTCTTCGCCGGACCTGTCACCCCGAATCCCGATGCAGTCTTCACCGCCATCCAGTTTTCCACCGAGTTCGACGGCGTGAATGCCGTTGACCCCAAAACCGTCTTTGTACTTCCAATCGATACCATCTATGGCGGGTTCGATTACAACAACACCCAGCCCGGCGTGCAATGGACTGCGCTTTGGTATCGTAACGGTGAGTTGGTCTGTTATGAGACCGAACCCTGGAAAGATGAATGGGGCACCGGCGGCATCGGCGGTTACACCTCCTGTTCTGTACCCTTGGATGGCTGGCAGGCGGGTCAATATGAAGTGCAGATCTTCATGGGATATGAATGGAAAGTAGTCGGGCGTTTCGTCGTGATGGAAAGCCTTACGCCTGTTGTTACGGCAACGGGTACGCCAGACTTGACCACAACGGCAACGCCGTGAATTGGAATGCGTGATGCGTAATTCGTAAATCGTAAACCTGCGCTGAGCAAAGTCGAAGCGTCCAAAATCATAAATCAACAGGAATCCACATGACCGAAAAAGCCTTTCAAGAATACTACCCTGAATATTTAGCCCATTGCTATGGGTGCGGCACAATGAATGAACTGGGGCACCAGATCAAAAGCTATTGGGACGGCGACGAATCCGTCTGTCACTTTCAGCCCCAGCCCCATCACACGGCCATTCCCGGCTATGTCTACGGTGGGCTCCTGGCTTCGCTGATCGACTGTCACGGCACAGGGACAGCCGCCGCGGCAGGTTATCGCGCCGAAAGCCGTGGCATGGATACCGAACCTGCGCTTCGTTATCTCACCGCCTCTTTGCATGTGGACTATCTCAAGCCCACGCCCATGGGACCGACTCTCGAAATCCGTGCGCGGGTGAAGGAAGTGAAAGGACGCAAGGTGGTAGTCGAGGAATGGATTCAGGTGAATGGGGTTATCACTGTCAAAGGCGAAGTGGTCGCTGTGCAAGTGCCGGAGGAATTGGTGAAGGAATTGTTGGAGAAGGGTGCAGGCTAGGAGGATACGAGTAACTGATGTTACGCACTTGCGCTTCGACTACGAGCGGAACGAGCACCCGCTCTCCGCTCAGCGCGGCAGCCGCCCTGAGCGGAGCGACGAGTGAACGTCGAGGAGTGCAGTCGAAGGGCAAGGGATGCAAGAAAGTAGATATTGCGTAACATCAGACAAGTAACAAGGAATAAGTAACGAGTTGAAAATAAATGGGTAGAGATGAAAAGATGAGAATAACTAAAATTGCTTTGTTCGTGTTTTTGGGAGTTTTACTTTCCAGTTGTTCGACCAGCGTACCTGCCGAGATGCGCGCCATGATGGTGGGTACGGAAGATATTCCGGCAGAATGGATCATTTTCAAAGAGTCGACGGGAAAGGATTGGGGCGGGCAGCTTTACAATATTGCCTTTGCATATGGGAACGAGTCAGAGTCCCCGGCGCTGGAGCAGCAACTGATCGTGTATGCAGATGCAGCAGCGGCTCTGGATGGTTTTGAGGAATACAAGGGCTATATGTACGTAGAAGGCTGGTCAGTGCCGCCCGAGGTAAATTTCTCGCCCATAACCCTAGAAGATAAATTTGAATACAAATGCATGGATCAAGAGATCGACCATGTGTTGACGAAGATTTGTTTCATCTTGCAGCAGCACAAAAACTATGTCTCTGCGCTGGGTGTTCACATGGGCGACCCGGTGACATTCGATGTGCTGAATTCAGTTTTGAAGTCGATAGATGAGAAGTTGAACAAGTGAAATGCTAAAAAGGAAGGTCACGTCTCAAACGTGACCTTCCTTTTTAGCATAATTAGGCAGGGACAGTTTCTGCCGCATTCTTCATTACAGATGCCAGGGTGATGTAGGTTTGCGTCCAGGCGTCCATGACTTCGGAGGTGAAGTCTTCGCCGAGACCCTTTGCTAGAGTCCACAACAGGGCGTCGCCGACGATATCGT
>JACPVC010000258.1 GCA_016191955.1 Chloroflexota bacterium | reverse complement strand
TCGTCGTGGAAATTACTGGCGCAATGCTTTGTAAAAGTGCTACAATTTCTCTCATGGGCTTCTCGGGTTTGGTGTGTTTTCGCAAACCTACTTTACCCGAAAAGCCCTACTTTTTTAACTTATTTTTGGCGAAGGTATTGATTAATATCGCCTATTTGTTTAATGGGACTTTTCAACCATTGAGCGCTTATGAATTTAGATCAGATTTACTAAAGAGTATTCAATCTAAGATTAATTTTATCGTCCCAACTCCACACCCTTATTTGGAGGGATTTGATTATGTATTGTATGCTGAAAAGACGAGCGCAGACTATGGAAATATATACTTGCTTGGTAAGACCAGTGTAGTGGAAGGATTTAAGGGTTATTATTTTATTGCCTCGGCATTAAAGACACCTATTGCTACACAGGTTGTTTTATGGATGGCATTTATCGTTTATATAGCCAGTAAGGAAAACAGAAAAAGCTTCCTTCAAAATGAATGGTTCCCAGTGTGGCTGGTTTTGTTTTACAGTACCTATTTTAATTTTTTCTATAATACACAGATTGGCATAAGGTATTATCTGGTCGTATTTCCCTTGTTGTATGTTTTGGCTGGAAATCTATTTAGAAAATAGCAGGATTTTACCCCCTTACAAAAAACGTTCGCAGGGTTGCTTGGCCTATACTTGATCATTTCAGTTCTGTCCTATTACCCCAACTATCTTGCTTACTTTAACGAAATTGTTTGGGACCGAAAGATGGCATACAAATACTTGGCAGATTCAAATCTGGACTGGGGCCAGGATGTATATGTATTTGAAAAATACTTTGAAGCACATCCGGATATCAAAAAAATTCCCGATTCTCCACATCCGCTTACTAGAACTTGGATCTTTTACCTGCGTGTGAATGAATTAGTTGGCGTCTCCACCGCCCCTCCTGATGCTTATGCCTGGTTAACTGAAAACTTTGAACCCACTGGAATGATTGCTCCCAGTTACCTGTTATGGGAAATTACGCCTGAACAAATGCAAGACCTTTGTGACAGAACAAATTATTGTGATGGTGTTCTTCCAAATGGAAAAAAACCATAAATCCTAAAAAGTATTGTTAGTGATATCTGTGAAACCTAAAATTATTGCCATCATTCAAGGACGCATGTCCTCCTCCCGCCTGCCGGGAAAAATTCTTGCCGATATTGGCGGACAGCCAATGTTGAGTCGAGTCTACGTCCGAACGGCGCGGGCGAAGACTCTGGACGAAGTCGTCTTTGCTACGACGACAGACGCCTCAGACGACCCTGTGGCAGAATACTGCGACTTCTCGGGCATTCCCTTCACCCGTGGCAGTCTGTTCGATGTGCTGGATCGTTATTATCAAGCCGCGAAAGATGCCAAAGCGGACGTGGTTGTCCGCATTACGGCGGATTGCCCCGTCATCGACCCGGAGTTAATCGATAACGTGGTCAACACCCTGTTCAAAGGTGAATATGATTTTGTCTGCAACCGCCTTCCACCGCCATGGACTCGTACCTATCCTATCGGTTTGGATGTGGAAGCCTGTACCTTCAAGGTTTTGAAGAAGGCGTGGAAGGAAGCGAAAGAACCTCAACATCGCGAACACGCCATGCCCTATTTCTACGAAGGCGTTGAGCTGACAACTGTCAACCGCCAACTCCAAACTGGCACTTCCCCGCGCGGATATAATATCGCCCTACTCCATCACACCACCGACTTTGGCGATTATCGTTGGACGGTGGATACGCCTGAAGATCTGGACTTCATACGGGAAGTTTATTCCCGTTTCAATGGTCGCGATGATTTCATGTGGAAAGAAGTCTTGGATTTGGTTCACGATAACCCTGAGTTGGCAAAGATTAACGCAAGTGTGGAACATAAGACTTTGAAGGATATTGATAAGAGAGCACTAAAATAACTTCCGTCATTGCGAGGAGGCGGTCGTTGCCGACGAAGCAATGACGGGTGTTTACTGATAACTGATTACTCATGTCACTGATAACTCTCTTCTCCGCCCCCAAACCCTTTACCGATCTGCACATTGCGATGATTCAGCGCAACGCCATCAAGTCGTGGACGTTGCTGCCGAATGTGGAAGTCATTTTGCTTGGCGAGGAGGAAGGTCTTGCCGAGGTAGCGCATGAGTTAGGCGTGAAACATATTCCAGATGTTGAACGCAATGCGAATGGCACGCCGTTGATCTCGTCCATGTTTAGGTTGGCACGGGAGAACTCGAACAGTGATTTACTCTGCATCGTCAACGCAGACATGGTTCTGATGTCCGATTTTGTCGAAGCGGCACGTAGGTCATACATGTTGCGTGACCAATACGTTTTGCTCAGCCAGCGCTGGGATTATGACATCACGTCGCCAATCAACTTTGCCGAAGGGTGGGTGTCTTGGTTGAGAGAAGATGTCAAAAAGCAGAATCAGCTTCATCGTCCTGCCGGAAGCGATTTTTTCCTTTTCCCAAAATCCTGTTATCAAGACATCCCCAATTTCATCATCGGACGCGCGGGTTGGGATAATTGGATGATCTATAAAGCGCGAAAAGAAAATTGGGCGGTGATCGATTGCACGGCGTCGGTGATGATCGTGCATCAGAACCACGATTACAGTCACCTGCCCGGCGCGAAGCCGCATTATGATCACCCCGATACGAATGAGAATATCCGTTTGGCAGGAGGGCAGGCGAATGTGCGTTACACGATTTTGGATTCTACACATCAACTTGCGGATGGTAAACTTATCCGCCCGAAGATGACATCGTTGCGCTTCACACGTAAATTTGAGTTGTTCCTGCGTGCTGCCTTCTTCTTTCTACCCGAAACCATGGTTGAAAATATTGTCCGACCGCGACGATGGAAAAAACGTATTATTAAACTTTTTAGTAAGTAGTTCGATTTTTAATAAGGTCGCTGCCAAATGAAAAACAATCTTAGTAGACGTGATTTTTTGAAACTGTCTGGTGCTTTATCAGCCGGTTTGATGGGTTTACCTTATCTGAAACTGTTCCCCTCCGATCAGACAAATGCGTTTGGGGGAAAAAATATTCTGGTCATTGTGTTTGATGCGTTTTCAGCGCGCCACATTTCCACACACGGATACAAACGTGAAACGACACCGAATATCTCCCGCCTTGCCGAGCGGGCGATCGTTTATCATAATCACCATGCAGGGGGGAACTTTACAACCCCTGGAACCAGTTCCCTGTTGACAGGTCTGCTGCCATGGCGAACTCGCGCATTCGCTTTGCAAATCCCTGTTATAGAATCTCTGGCAGATAAAAGTATTTTTCATTCTTTCCAAGATTATCACCGAGTCGCCTATTCACATAATCCGGCGGCAGTTACGCTGTTGAATCAGTTTTCATCGGGGCTGAACCAGATAATCCCATTGGAAAGATTTCTCTTGAATAGTGATGAAACGATCAAGAGGCTTTTTACACAAGATTCTGAAACTGCTTTGGTAGCATGGACACGGACGATAAAAAATACCGATGGACATGTTTATTCCTTGTTCCTCTCTTCACTTTATGAACAATATCAAAAAGAAAAGTTTGCGCCATGGGCTGGACGGTTCCCGCGCGGGATGCCAAGTGTATATGACAATAATTACTTTACGCTGGAGATGGTCATAGATTGGCTGGGTTCCAAAGCGAGCGATTTCCCACGCCCGTTTTTGGGCTATTTTCATTTCATTCCTCCTCATGATCCCTATGGTACGCGAGTAGATTTTGTCGATGCATTCTTGAACGACGGCTTTAAGTCAACGCAAAAAGATGACGATGCCGATTTTTATGGCGGTCCTTCGCAGGATAAGATGCCAGAATGGCGCCAAAGGTATGATGAGTTCATCTTGTATGTGGACAGCGAGTTTGGAAGATTATTCGACCAACTGGAGAAGTCAGGAATACTTGACGATACATGGGTGATCTTAACGTCTGACCATGGCGAGCACCTTGAGCGTGGCATAGCAGGTCACTTAACTCCCGTACTATATGAGCCGGTGATTCACATCCCCCTCATGATTTTCGAACCGGGGCGTTCCACCCGTACCGACATTTATACTCCCACCAGCGCAGTGGACCTGTTCCCCACATTGCTTCATTTGGCTGATAAACCCATCCCAGATGGATTGGAAGGACTTGTCCTTCCTCCTTTTTCCAATGAAATATTGACCTCCGAGCGAAGCATCTATGCAGTTCAGTCATGGCATTCAACCGCTAATGAGCCAATGACTGAAATAACGTTGGCGCAAATAAAGGGAAATCATAAGTTGATGTATTTCACAGGGTATGAAGAATTGAAAGGCAAGGAACGCATAGAACTTTACAATCTTGCTGAAGACCCTGAAGAATTAAATAATCTATTTTCTGATCGATCAGATATTGGGAAAACGTTGCTGGATGAGTTAAAAGCAAAGCTTTTTGAGATGAATAAACCCTATCTGTAATTCTTCAGATAGGATATCCATGAGTGCGCAAGGAAATTATGCGAAAAGGTCAAAACCCTGCCAAGTTTGTCAAAGATGTTGCCCGCCCCGAGCAGATCACGGTTGCGCTGTTGAATTACATCCCCTTCCTGAGCGGATTCTATGCCGAGACACTCGATGTGCTGAAGGTCTCGCTCGAATCCATGCGCAAGGATGCGGGCATGTCGTTCGATTTGATGGTCTTCGATAACGGCTCGTGCGAAGAAGTACGCGAGTATCTTGTGAAAGAAAAAGAAGAGGGGCGAATTCAATATTTGATCCTCTCCGAGAAGAACATGGGCAAGGGCGGCGCGTGGAATGTGATGTTGGCGGGCGCGCCCGGTGAGATCATCGCCTACACCGATGCAGATGTTTTGTTCTCGCCAAATTGGTTGAAACGTTCAGTCAAAATTCTCGAAACCTTTCCGAACGTGGGGATGGTGACTGCGCGTCCCTTCCGCACTTCGCCGGAGTTGTACACATCTACTCAAGAGTGGGCACGAAAAAACGCGACTCTGGAAGAAGGTCAATTCATTCCGTGGGAGACTTTCCTTGAATTCAATCTCTCGCTCGGGCAGACTGAAGAAGAGAATCGTAAAGTGTATTCGGAGACTAGAGATTGGAGATTGGTTTATAAAGGCGTGACTGCGCTCGCAGGTGCGTCTCATTGGCAGTTCACGGCGTATAAATCCATCCTGCAGAAATTCCTGCCCTTTGACATGGACAAGCCCATGGGACAAGTCCGCCAGTTGGATAAGCGCATGAACGATGCGGGTCTTTTGCGATTGATGGTCTCCGATCCGCTGGCGATGAATATGTCTAATACATTGGGGTATTTAAGAGGGGAGTTAGGAAGAGAAAGAGGAAAGAAGAAAGAAGGATTCGGAAAGCGGGTGTTGGAATTACCGCTCATCAAGAAGATGTTGTTGACTATATACAACAAAATATTTAGTCTGTACTATGAGTAATGTAAGAGTTGTAGTTTAATGCTTGGATTGGTCTATACTGTTATTGAATTGAGGTTGAATGTTTAACAATCCATCCAACTCGTCAGAAGATAGTTTGTTCGATCAAGCTACTGAATTTTTCCGTAGTATTCGCAATTATCCCGTTGATAGCGCAAACTATATAAGCGCTATTATAGAAGTCATTAAGCTTTGTCAGAAAGCGATACAAGAGGTCGGTTTTGATGGAGATGCGCATGTTCTTTTAGCAAATGCATATCTTCTTGCTGCATTGAGTGGCGCTTTTACAAAGAGCTATCCGTTTTTCTTGGCTAGAGCCGCAAGTGTTATTGAAGCAACTAAAACAGATAATATGCCAATCAGAAATCGTGAGATCGCAGAAAAGATTTATCGAGGCGTGGTTGATCAATTATCTATTCCTTTGCCTAGTTGGGTTAAAGATGTTCAACAATTGCCCAAAGATATGAGACGTCTTCACAAACAATATTATGAAGATGCAATCAACCCTTTAACTTTGGATGAGATGATGAAGATGTTGAACAATGTGTAGTTTGTTGAAAGTCTTTCGATTTCAGTTAGATATGCAAAGGTTGGTGGTGGATGTCTGAGACAATACTCATTACGATTCTAGGAGTAGTTGGCACTTTGTTGTCAATTGTTGTAAGTTTCACTTTGGGGCAACGCGCAGAAAAGTCAAAACAAAGTTTGTTGGTTAGAGCGGAAATGCTTAAGCCCATTGACGAATGGTTAAAAGGGATGGAAAAAAATGGTTGGTATTTTTAGCGATACAATGGCCACCCTTACATTAAACATGCCTTTGCCAGTGAATTACAATTTCAACGAACGGCGCATTGCATCTAATTTCATGGCAGAGACAACAAATCAGGTATTGGGGCTTATTGCATCAAATGTCTTGCAGACTAGAAAGACAAGGCATTTGGCTCGTGAACTAGTACCTCAACAAGTTAAAGATGTAGGGTAGTGATCTTTAAAAACAACACGAGCATCATCGACAGTGAAGTTCCAACGGATGCGGGCATTCTTGATGTTACGTGCTTCTTCCCAAGCCATGATCTCCGTGGTTAGGGTCCATTCGTCGGGCAGACGCCGAGATAGGCATTGTTTGGATACGATGCTCAATTCAATTTCTGCCATGTTCAGCCAGGATGCATGCACTGGTGTGTAGTGAAATTGGAGGCGTTTCATAATCCGATCTGCCTCCGCTTTGCCGAAGGTTTCGACCAAGGAATGATAGTGATGAGTGTTGAGATTATCCATCACCACATCGATCATGCATTCCGGATCTGGATAGACCACATCCACCAAATAACGCATCATTCGAGCGAAGTCCTGTTTTGTGCGTCGGTGGGTCACCACAACCTGTCGAAACCCAGCTTTGGGTTCGACCAAGACAAAAAGGTTGCGCGTGCCGTTTCGTTTGTATTCATAATCCTGCCGTACCACTTGCCCAGGTTTAAGCATCAACGGAGGTGTAAGGTTTGCCAACAATTGAATGCTTTTCTCGTCAAAACAAACCATCGGACGCTTGGGATCGTAGGGCTTGTGGTACAGTTCCAGAATATGCTCCATCTGCTCAATGAACTCTGGTGTAATTTTTGGAATACACCAACTTCTTACTTGCCAGGGCTTGAGCTTGTTTTTTTTAGTAGTAGCCGCACAGTCTCCGGCGAGATGTGAGTGACAATGCCGTCTTTCAATACTTCTTGTGTCAGCATCTGCAGTGTCCAGCGCGCTTGTCCGGCTGGTGGCTCGCTACACGCCAAAGCAATAATGTGCGCCTCCTGTTTTTCGTCCAGTTCTGAGCCTGTGACAGGATGTGGTTTGTCTTCCAGAGCAGCTTGCAAACCTTCCTGGGCAAATCGCAACCGCACCCGTCGAATGGTTTGCTCGCTGGCATATAACATCTGGCTGATTTCAGCATCCGTTTTGCCTTCTTCCACTTTCAGCAAGATGTGCGCTCGTTGGATGAGTACTGCTTTGTTGCGACCTTTGGACACTATGCCTAGCAGCTTCCGTCTTTCTTCTGCTTTCAGATGGACTTCATGCTTTTCGTTTGCCATTCGTCCATCTTATCGTTACCCTACATCTTAATCAAGTTGAGATACTAGGCCAAACAATAGGGCAAATAGATCGGTTAATAAAATTTGAAATGCTCCCAAGAGAAAATGATCTGGTTGAGCGGTCAAACAATAAGAAGTTAACAAGGATTGATATAGTTGAAGCTGGAAGCCTGAAAATGCAACTTGACTCCTTGCTTCAAAAAGCTCATTCACTTGTTGCTCAAATAAAAACTTCATTAACTTGATTTGTGATTTTCTCAAAACCAGCCTATTTTTATTGTTATGGTGTAGAGCGTTTAGTCGAAACTACCTTTGCCCTAATTGATTTGTCTAGATATTATGTCCAAATGTATCTTCATCTCAGCCGATCATGGCATGGCAATCACCGCACGGACGTGAACGTCCATGCTACACCTACGAAGCCGACTGAAAGTCGGCTAGTCCGTTTAAACGGACTTTGTAAAAGTAGCCCGACGGTTCATCGTCGGGCGGGATTGAAGGTAGGATAAATCCTCTGAAACAGCAATCACACAACCATTAAACTACATACCCAAACCCACCGTCATCTCCGCCGATAACGGTATGACAATCGATTTGCAAATGAACAAAGCGGATGCCAATTCAAGGCATCCGCTTTGTTTGACTTATTGCACGGAAATGAAATTACTTATCCAACGACCAGATCCATGAATTCTCGAATTTGCAACTGCCGGTGCCGGATTCCTGCCAGGCGAAGAAACCGAAGTTCCCGTCAAGGCGCTGTTTGCTGTTGTCGAAGAACCGACCTTGGCGCACACCGTTGAAATAGACGATGAACATTTCGTCCTGTGCCACTAGCACGAACTGGTTAACTGCGCCATTTGCCATGTCGATTTCGCTGGATTGCTGTTCCTTGCTAATGGTGTTGATGAAACTATTGTTTTCGAACAAGTCAATGTACCAGACCGGCAACCCGGAGAGACGCAGGAAGTAGAACTGATATTGTTTCCCCGTATCGATATCCGGCTCCGAGCGGAGGATCGCGCCGCAGTACATCCAGCCGGTGGCTTCCCAAGTGACATCCGATTTGAAGATGAAATTAGCGGCGGTCAACTTCTCGTCGATGCCCACCGAGGTATCGTCGCTGGATGGACCGGTCATGTTGATCTCAATTGGCTCGGTTTGCTGCCAGATCACATGTCCGTCCTGATAGGCGACCTCCGAATCGGCGAGCAGTTCTTCCAACTCGGTCAGCACCGCTCCCGCCGCCTGGGTAGATTGTGCTGCAACGGTCGCTGCCGTATCGAGAGTAGCGGTTGGCGCGATAGTGGGCACCAAAGTCGCTGTTGGCGGGTCAACCGGGGCATCGGTGGCGGCGGGCGCTTCGGTTGTAGCCGTCGCTGTCTGTGTGCCACATGCGATAGCGGTCAGGATCAGTGCGAGTAAAGCGAGGTATGGAAAACGTTTCATGTACATTCCTCCTGGTCAGAATATTTTTATAAAGCTCCCACTTGTTGTGGTGGGGCGAAAATGCCTTTTCATTTTACCTTTTTTAGGGCTCGAATACAATTACTGAATGTCATGAGTTGGCGAGGATGTGTTTCAGGGGGAGCCTGTCTCACTGTATAGGTGTAAAAGTGGACTTGGAAAAATAGCCTGACGGTTCGTCGCTGAGTGGAGTTGGGGGTGGGGTAAAATCCATCGAAACAGAATCAACTTCCATCTAAGAAAGAAGCGAAATCATTCAAGTGTCCAAACGTATCTTCATTTCCGCCGATCACGGCATGGCAATCACCGCACGGACGTAAACCCTTCGACAAGCTCAGGACAGGCGTCCATGCTACACATACAAAGCCGACTGAAAGTCGGCTAGTCCGCTTGAGCGGACTTTGTACGATTAGCCCGACGGTTCATCGTCGGGCGGGGTTGAAGGTGAGATAAAATCTCCTGAAACAGAATCAACTCAAAGTTGAGAAAGCGATGCGCCGACTGTCGAAACGAATCGGGCAGTCCCCTCAACTACCCAACTACGCAACTATCAAACTAAATGACAAAAAAAATCTTCATTTCCGCCGATCACGGCATGGCAATCATCTATTTTCTGCAAAGCGATGTCGTCCCGACTGTGCTCGACGCGGGCGTTGAGATCGTCGTCCTCACCGATGACGATACCAAAGACAAGATCGCTTCACGTTTCACTCGACCCGGTCTGACCTTTGAGGGGCTGCGCTTAAAGCAAACGAATGAATATGCAAAAAAAGTTCAACCACGCCTTCAATGGCTGCTTACCTACCTGCGCCGCGTGGGCGGCTCGCGCCGCATTAACACCGAAGCCATGGATAGCCATATCTGGGAGGTTTGGGCGGAGAACTCGTGGAAGTTCCGTTTGGGGATTTGGATTCCTTCCGCGCTGATGATTCTCTTCCTGCGAAATTTTTCGTGGGCACGCAAATTGTTAGTGCGGATGCAAAACCGCTTCACCCCTACGCCGGGAATTTATACCGACCTATTTGAAAAATACCAACCCGACATGGTCATCGCTTCGACTCCCGGCTGGCGCATGGACCGTTATCTCCTGCGCGAATCCGCCCGGCGCGGAATCCCGAACATGACTGTCATCGTCGGCTGGGACAATTCATCCTCGTACAACGTCTCTGGCGCAGACGTGCAGTGGGCGACCTGCTGGTCTGAATTACAAAAAGAGGAAATGGTCCGCGGTTCAGATTGGAACCCTGAGCGCGTGCATGTAGGCGGCATTCCTTCGTATGACGGATATTTCCGCAAGCAGTGGCTCATGCCGCGCGACGAGTATTTCAAACTGCATGGGCTTGACCCCAACCGCAAGTTGATTTCGTACGCCAGCAGCTTTGTCCATTTTGCGCCTAACTTCCCGAACATCGAAGCGTTGGCGAAATTGGTTTCATCGGATTCACTGGCAGAGCCTTCGCAGTTGTTGATCCGCTTGCATCCCAGTCATTTTCAAGACAAGCCGAAGATCTTTGCAGACGAACGCGCACAAGTTTTTGAGTTGGAGAAAAAATATCCCAATGTGCATGTCGTGCAGCCGGTGGCGTTGGGCGGGTCACTTGGCTACTACGGCGGCGAAGACATGGACGAGAAATCGTCCATGATGGCGTATTCGGATGTGGTGGTGACCGTCTACTCGACGATGCTGGTCGAGACCGCTGTCCACGATACGCCGATGATCGCGGCGACGATTGATACGCCGGGCGGCTGGAATAAGAAGGGTAAATTCTCATTGTCGCTGAAAGAGATCGGCGACTGGCCCACGCACAAACGTTTCCGCGAGGCGAAGGCGGGGCGAGTCGCTGCGGATGAAAAGGAACTGCTCGAAGCGCTGAACATGTACCTGCAAGACCGAAGCGTCGATTCCGTCGAACGGCGAAAATTTATCGAGAACGAGATCGCCTTCACCGATGCATCATCCGGCAGGCGAACGGCGGAGTTTATATTGAAAGTTTTGAATTTATAGGTCACGCTTTCAGCGTGACGTCACGTTGCAAACGTGACCTACGGTTTCATGGTAAAAATGGGGGCTGGAGAACCACATGAAACAGAAATTCCTAATTACCATATCCGTTCTGGCGCTTCTCGCCTTATCTGCTTGTGGAGGCGGGGAAGCTACCCCTGAAATCAGCGCGGAAGACCTTGCATCTACTGCTGTTGCAGAGGCGTGGCTGGTCATCACCCAAACTGCATTGGCTGCCCCCACTGCCACTCCCATCCCGCCGACCTTTACCCCGCAGCCGACAGCCACAACCGCCCCCACATTGGCGCTACTCCCTACACAACAATCTGCAGCGCCAGCCGGGATTGTGGCAACTGCCACCCCCGAATGTAACCAGATCCCCGCTCTCGAGCCGAAAGGGACGTTGGTTACGGTTGAGTTCTATAATCAATCGGGGGGGCGCGCTGATTTGGCATTCGGCATGATAGCGCCCAACGACAAGAGCGAATGCTATACCTATTCCTTTTCGTTTGGCAATAGCGACCCGTCTTCAAACAAAGTGTTGGCAGGCTGCTACTGGGGTTATGCATGGATTTCCGGAGGGGAGACTTCCGTTGCGAGGTCTGGTGACAAAATCATGTGTATGACGGATACCGCTGTCGTCTACAAGGTTGTGATCACTGAAGAACGTGTGGATTTCAAGTAATTTTCGATGAGCAAAGCTGCTTCAATGTTCCTCTTTTATTTTTCGATCACCCTCGCCATCGCCTCCAGCGCGTTCTATCATTTTGTTGCAAAAAGCACTCCAGCGAATGTGAACTTCACTGTTTCCCTACTGGTGACGTATGGCGTTGCCTTTACGCTGACCCTCTTCACGTTCTTTTTCTTCCCAACAAAGAGCGTAATGGGAGAACTTAAATTACTTAACTGGGCGAGCATTGGGCTGGCAGTTGCCGTCATGGGCATCGAGTTCGGCTATTTGCTGATGTACCGTGCAGGCTGGAACCTGGGGATTGCGGCGGTTTTGGTCACAGTGCTGGCATCGCTGATCCTCATGCCTGTGGCGATCTTTGTGTTCAAAGATAAAATTTCATGGATCAATATCACGGGGATTTTGGTCTGTCTGGTTGGGTTGGTGATGTTGAATTGGAAAAGATAAATCATGTTCTCTCGCTTTAGATCCGCTGCCCGCATTCTGCTCAAGGGCGAGCCTAAAAAGAAAAGCCGCAATCCCGTCCCTGCCATTACAACCGAGGAACTGGCAGAGATCAAGCAATTCTTTCCACGCGAAAAATTTTTCATCTTGGGTCACGCCCGCTCTGGCACGACCCTGCTCATGCGACTCCTGCGTTTGCATGAGGAAGTCCATGCTAATTATCAGGCGCATTTCTTCACGCGCATGCCGATGCTCAAGTCGTTGGTCGATACGCCCGAAGTTGAAGAGTGGCTGACGCGCAAATCCAATCGCTGGAATCAGGGACGCGATCTTTCTCCGCTCATCCTGCGCGCCGCCGCCGACTTCATCATGGAGCGCGATGCCGCCCGCGAGGGCAAGCATATCGTCGGCGATAAAAGCCCCTCGTCCACGATCCACGGACAGGTCGTGCGCGATACGCATCTTCTGTATCCCGATGCCAAACTTATTTACATTGTCCGTGATGGACGCGATGTGTTGATCTCAGAACGCTTCCGCAATTTTGTGGAGGAATCGAAGTTCCTCACCTCCGAAGACAAACGCATCATAGCGGACCTGAAAGTTGATTCGGCTCCATTCAGCGACGGACGCCGCTCGATCTTTACCGAGACATCCATTCGCAACATCGCCAAGCGCTGGGCAGACGATTTGAGTGAGATCGACTCCGAAGGCAAACGTTTGTATGATGGGAAGTACATCTCTTTGCGTTATGAAGATATGCTTGCGCAACCGTTCGCAGAAATAGCTCGTCTTTGGAATTTCCTTGGTGTGAAGAAAGTAAATAAGGCTCTGGAAAAGCAGCTTGTTGATGAAATGTCCTCCAATCCCGACGAAGAATGGCAGGCAAAACGCAACGAGGACATCGCCTCCTTCCTTCCAAAGGGACAGGCGGGTAACTGGCGGCGTTTGTTTACAGAAAAAGATAAAGCGTTGTTTAAGGAAATTGCAGGGGACATATTGGTCAGGTGGGGATATGAGAAAGATAATAATTGGTGAAAAACTCTGGTGGTCGAGTAGGGTGGATGCTTGTTCCGCCCGTATCGAGACCACAAATTTTTAATATGCTTTCAATTGCTGGTTTCGATACGTCCCGCCACGAGCACGCGGGACTACTCAACCAGCGGAATATGGTGGAATTATGAAATACCTAATCGCTGGTCTTGGCTCTGTGGGACGCCGTCACATGCGCAATCTGGTTGCCCTCGGTGAAATGGACATTGTCCTCTATCGCACGCACAAAGCGACATTGCCTGATGATGAGCTTGCAGGTTATCCCGTTGAAACTGACTTAGCCGAAGCATTGAAGAGGCACAAGCCAGATGCGGTCATTATCTCAAACCCCACGTCTTTGCATTTGGATGTTGCCATCCCTGCGGCGGAGGCGGGGTGTGCGATTTTGTTGGAGAAGCCTATTGCTGCTTCGATGGAGCGGTTGGATGTTTTACAAGCTGCTGTAAAAAAGAGCGGCTCGAAAGTGTTAGTCGCGTTTCAGTTCCGTTTTCATCCGGGCATGGTCAAGATCAAGCAGTTGATCGAAAACGGCGAGATCGGGCGTGTGGTCTCTGCGAATGTCCATTTTGGCGAGTATTTACCGGCATGGCATCCGTGGGAGGATTATCGCAAAGGTTATGCGGCTCGCTCCGACATGGGCGGAGGTGTGGTGGCGACACAGTGTCATTCGCTCGATTATCTGCCGTGGCTGGTGGGGAAAAAGGTTGAATCCGTTTGGGGTTTTGCCGCGAAGCTCAGTGACCTCGAAGTGGATGCGGACGATACTGCAAAGATCGCGCTTCGTTTTGAAGGCGGGGCTTTAGGTAGTTTGCACCTCGATTACAACCAACAGCCGCCGGAGCATGAGTTCCGCCTCATTGGCACGAACGGCACCATCAAGTGGAATCTCGTCGATGGTGCGGCGCGGGTTTATCGTCCCGAAAAGAAGGATTGGGAGGTGTATCCGCTCCCAGCGGGGTGGGAGCGTAACGTCATGTTCCAGGAGCAGACGAAACATTTTGTGGATGTCGTCAAAGGAAAAGTCGAACCATCCTGCACGCTTGAAGATGGGATTCAGGTAATGAAGATCATCGCGTCTGTGCATGAGTCGCAGAAGATGGGAAAGTTGATTTCGTTGAAGTAGGAGTGCGTCGCACCAAACGGGTAGACAGGTCTTGTTGATTAAGTTGTGCTTACTCTGGCGATTCGGCTACTTGAGTAAGGTGCGATGCACATCCTTTTGAGCGTGAAGCGTAAAGTCCGCTTTAGCGGGGTTCGTAAAAATAGCCCGATGGTTCACCGTCGGGCGGGGGCACGGAGAGAGAAAAGCCCAATGGTCAGAATCAACCCCAAGTTCCAGAAAGAGGCGGGAGTTTCCAAAATTCACCCACTGAATTTTGGAGTATAATTGGCGCTTGTGTGACAATCCAAATCCTGATCTTCAGGGTTTCTAAATTCAATGGAGTAACAATAATGGCTAAAGCAAATCTTATTACCCCTTACGGTGGGAAACTGGTGGACCTGGTTGTGAAAGGCGCCGAGCGCGAGGAACTCATTGCCCGCGCCGGACAACTGCCTTCGATCAAGATCACCATGCGTAACTTGTGCGACCTCGAATTGATCGCTACGGGCGGATTTTCACCCCTTACCACGTTCATGGGCAAGGCTGATTACGAGCATGTGCTAAAGGAAATGCGTCTTGCAGACGGAACACTCTTCCCGCTGCCCATCACGTTGACGGCGGACCCGAAGGAACTGCCGACCGTTGGCGAGGAACTGGCGCTGCGCAGCGCGAACTTCGACCTGATCGCTGTGATGACCCTCGATGAGGTTTATCACTGGGACGCCGAGACGGAAGCTGCATTGGCATACGGCTCGACCGATACCAAGCACCCGATGATCTCTGAAATGGGACGTTGGAACAAGGTCTGTATTTCTGGTCCGATGAAGGTTGTGAACCTGCCCAAGTATTATGACTTTATCGACCTGCGCCGCACGCCGGCTCAGGTGCGTGAAATGCTCGAAGCGATGGGGCATGACAATGTGGTCGCGTTCCAGACCCGCAATCCCCTGCATCGCATCCATGAAGAACTGACCAAACGCGCCGCCGCGCAGGTCAATGGTTCTTTGTTGGTTCATCCCACCGTCGGCATGACCAAGCCCGGTGACGTGGATCACTATACCCGCGTCCGCACGTACAAGGCGTTGGTGGATAATCACTACGACAAGAAAAGCACCACGCTCAGCCTGCTGCCGCTGGCAATGCGCATGGCTGGACCAAAAGAAGCTTTGCTGCATGCCATCATCCGCCGTAACCACGGCGCAAATCATTTCGTCGTTGGGCGCGATCACGCGGGACCCGGAAATGATTCCACGGGCAAACCGTTCTACGGTCCGTACGATGCGCAGGAAATTATGAAACAATACGAGCATGAGATCGGCGTCAAGATGGTGCCGTTCGAAATGCTTGTTTATCTCCCGGATGAAGACCGCTACGTAGAGGAGAAGGACGTGCCGAAGGGCGCGAAGGTTGCCAATATCTCTGGTACACAGGTGCGTGATGATTATCTCGCCAAGGGCAAACTGCTCCCCGAATGGTTCACTCGTCCCGAGACCGCAGAAATCCTGCGGGAGATGTATCCTCCGCGCCATGAGCAGGGCTTTGGCATTTGGTTCACCGGCTTGAGCGGCTCGGGTAAATCTGCCACCACTGCCGTGCTCACCACCCTTTTACTCGAACGTGGACGTGAAACCGCCATCCTCGACGGGGATGTGGTCCGCACGCACCTTTCCAAAGGTCTTGGCTTCAGCAAGGAAGACCGCGATACCAACATCATCCGCATCGGTTTTGTGGCGGGTGAGATCGTGCATGCCGGCGGCATCGTCATCTGCGCCGCCATCAGCCCCTACCGCGCCACCCGCGAAGAAGCCCGCAAGATGGTTGGTGAGAACTTCATCGAAATCTTCATGGATACCCCCGTCGAAGTCTGCGAACAGCGCGATGTGAAGGGTCTATATGCCAAGGCTCGCCAGGCAATGGTCGATGGCAAGCCAATGGGCTTCACCGGTGTCGACGATCCCTACGAGCCGCCCATCAAGCCGGAGATCTCGCTCAAGGGCTATGAATCCACGCCCGAAGATAATGCCCGCATCATCGTCAAGTACCTGGAAGAACAGGGTTTCCTGCTTCCGGTGAAGTAACTCTTCCCGTCATTGCGAGGGCGTTCTTGCTCTTTGCCCGACGTGTGCCACGAAGTGGTAAGCAATCTCATGATTAGAATTGGAGATTGCTTCGTCGGGAAGAACGCCCTCCTCGCAATGACGAATTGTGTATGACCAAACCCCCTTACGCTTCATTCCTAACCCTCGTCCTGCTTGCTCTTTCAGGAACATTTCTCATCCTTTATGCGACTCCACAAGGCATGGGACTCTTCGATGATTCGATTGCTTACATCGCTGGGGCAAGAAGTATATTGGCAGGGCAGGGCTATCGCGAAGCATGGTTGGCATCCAATCAACCGGTTACACATTTCCCTCCCGGCTTTTCGTCTGTTTTAGCATTGGTCGGCATCAGCGGACTTGACCCCTTGCGCGGCGCACGCTTTGTCAACTCCATTCTTTTTGGCGCGAGTATCTTTTTGCTCGGGCTCATTGGCTGGCGCATGACCAAATCAAAGGTCGCAGGCATTGTGCTGGCGCTTTTATTCTTGGTAAATGGACAGTTATTTCGCGTCCACACCACTGCGATGAGCGAGCCGCTCTACATCTTCTTCACCCTCGCGGCATTTTTATCCTTTTGGCGTTATTTCTATCTTGAAGAGCGGAGCGAATTAACCGCCAAGAGCGCGAAGGACGCAAAGAAAAAAAAGAATCTTAGCGCTCTTAGCGGACTTCGCGGTTCAAATGTTTTTTTAGTTTTATCAGCAGTCTTCACCGCCTTTGCCTACCTGACGCGTTACGCTGGTCTTGCCCTGCTCGCAACCTTTCTCGTTTCACTATTCATTCTTCATGACACCTGGCGCAAACGTTTTATCAGCGCAGGCATTTTCCTCGCCGGTTTTCTCCCCTTTGCTATCGCATGGGGCATCCGCAACCGCTTGTTGGCAGATAATGCCACGAACCGCACTCTGGTCTATCACCCCATCACTGCAGAAAACGTCCAACTCGGTATTTCCAACTTCACAACTTTTCTCCTACCTGTCGAGGAATGGCGGCGAGTGCTCATCAAGATCCCCAACCTTTTTACAGCTATTCTTATCATTTTTATTCTGGCTTTGCTTGTTTGGGTTGTATTCAAAGGCTTGAAGAAATTCTTCCAACCTGCCACCGAGACGCCTGAAGTTTTATCTTTTATCAGCACACTTTATTTCTTTGGTTATTTGTCATCCATCATCTCCTCGATGACCCTCTTCGATGCCAGTACCAAATTTCAACTCCGCATTGTTGCGCCAATGTATGTCAGCTTGCTCATAATGTTGGTATATCTGGGTTGGTTGCTTTGGAGCAGGCAAAAAGCCATCACTATTCTCCTTTCTCTAGCCATCTTCTCCCTTTCTTTATACGGCTTTACCGATACGCTTGCCCAACTCCGCAAAGGCGGGCAAGGCTACGCCTCCTTCCAATGGTTCGACTCGGAGGCGATGGATTTTCTGCAAACCTTACCCGAAGGCACACGCATCTATTCCAACGAGACTGCGCCTGTGTACCTGTATACAAACCGCCCTGGCTACGTCCTGCCCGACCTCATTGACCCTGTCACCGGTTTGCCTCGCGGACGGTTTGACGAAGGCGTTGCGGACCTGCAGGCTGATGTCCTTTCCGGTGAAGCCGCGCTGGCGCTCTTCGATGTCGATTCGCGAGATGAAGATGTACAATCGGTCTATCGAACGCTCACTGACGGTTTGTATCTCGCGTTCGATAAGCAAGGCGATAAAATCTATACTGCATACCCGTAACGCGACATAGTATGTCGCGCTACAAAAGGACTCAACATGACCATTTTCGATAAATTCAATTTGAAAGACCGCGTCGCAGTCGTCACCGGCGGTGGTGGGCAATTGGGATTTGAATTTTGCAAAACCCTCGCCGAAGCCGGAGCCGCGGTCGTTGCTGCAGACTTGAACATGGAACTCGCTTCCAAGACCGCGACTCGCCTCACCGAAGCCGGATACTCTGCGATGGCATTTCCCCTCGACGTGACCCGCCTCGAATCGACCCGTGACCTGGTTGCTGAAACCGTCAAGCAGTTCGGCCGCCTCGACATTCTCGTCAACTCCGCCGCGCTCGACCCGAAATTTGACCCGGATGCCGCCACAAAGGGAATCGCCCCCGGTGCCTTCGAAGATTATCCGCTCACGGACTGGAACGCCGCCCTCAACGTCAACTTGACCGGCATGTTCCTCACCACCCAAGCCTGTGTCAAGCAAATGATCGCGCAGGGCAAAAAAGGCAGCATTATCAACATCTGCTCCACCTATGGCTTGAACGGACCCGACCAGCGCATCTACATCAAAGACGGCAAGCGTGTGGCATTCAAACCGGTCTACTACACTACCACCAAAGCTGGCGTAATGGGTTTTACCAAATATCTTGCTGCCTACTATGCTGAGACTGAAATTCGCGTCAATGCATTGACCCCCGGCGGCGTGTACAACAATCACGAAGAATATTTCGTCAAGAACTACTCTGCCAAGACCATCCTTGGTCGTATGGCAAAGAAAGATGAAATGAACGGCGCTTTGCTTTTCCTCGCTTCTGAAGCCTCTTCCTATATGACCGGCAACAATGTCATCGTGGACGGCGGTTGGACGGCGTGGTAATTGGACCATTGACGATTGACTGTGGACGATGGATTACATCAATAGTTTAAGAAAGCATGTAGGTAATCAGCCGCTTATTATGGTTGGTTCAACAGTGTTAGTGCTGGATTCCAATCATCGATTGCTTATGATGCGACGTTCAGATAGTGATAATTGGGGCGTTCCAGGCGGGGCAATGGAATTAGGAGAAAGTACAGAACAAACTGCAAGACGGGAATTGCTTGAAGAGACCGGTCTTGAAGTTGATGAGTTATCACTATTTGGTGTGTTTTCAGGTAAAGAGTTGTATTATCGTTATCCAAGCGGAGAAGAAGTCTATAATGTCTCCATCGTTTACCTCGCTCATGTGACGGAAGAAACCATACAGTTTCTTGATGGAGAGCATTACGCGTCTCAATATTTTGACTTGGCAGACCTACCTGAAAATGTAAGCCCACCGATCAAACCGATTTTAAGAAGATTACTAGAAGTCAAAAAATGACCAATGTATTAGCCATCATTCCCGCTCGCGGCGGCTCGAAAGGCATTCCGCGCAAGAATATCCGCAGCTTTGCGGGTTATCCGCTCATTGCGTGGAGTATCGCTGCGGCGAAACGCTCCAGTTTGGTGACGCGCATCATCGTTTCGACGGATGACGAAGAGATCGCAGAAGTTGCCCGCGAATGGGGTGCGGAGACTCCCTTCCTGCGCCCTGCCGAATTGGCGCAAGATAAAACAACCGACCTGCCCGTTTTTGAACATGCTCTCAAATGGCTGGAGGAGATCGAAGGCTACCACCCGGAGATCGTGATACAGTTACGCCCTACATCCCCTATTCGCCCGAAGACGATGGTAGATGATGCGATCCATATTCTGCTGAACCATGCCGATGCCGATTGTGTGCGTGGCGTGGTCCCTGCGGGGCAAAACCCTTTCAAGATGTGGCGTTTCAATGGCGAAGAAAAGCCACTGGAGCAACTGCTTAAAGTCTCCGGCATTTCCGAGCCGTATAATGCGCCGCGTCAGATCCTACCGCCGGTTTACTGGCAGACGGGACACATCGATGCCATCCGCACCTCGACCATCGTCAACAAAAAATCGTTGACCGGCGATGTGATCTATCCGCTGGTGATCGACCCGAAGTACACCGTGGATATCGACACCCTGCCTGACTGGGCGAAGTATGAAGCGGTCATTTACAGCGGACTGGAAGCCGTCTCGCCTGGAAAGTCCCGCCGCACAATGCCTGAGAACGTGAAGATGATTATTTGCGATTTCGACGGCGTAGTGACGGATAATCTGGTCTTGACCGATGAGAACGGTAAGGAAACTGTCTCAGCCTCGCGCAGTGACAGTATGCATATCAAAACTCTGCACGGAAAAGGCGTGGATGTCATGATCCTCTCCTCGGAGCCTAACCCGGTTGTGAAGGCGCGCGCGAAAAAGATGGGAGTGGAGGCAATTCACGGGGTGGGGATGCAGGACAAAGGGCGTGTGATGCGCGAAGTCCTTGAGAAGAAAAAGGTGCGGGCGGAAGATGTCATCTATGTTGGCAACGATCTCAATGATCTTCCATGTTTTGAAATTGCAGGTTGGTCTGTAGCGGTGGCAGATGCGTATCCCGAAATTATCCGCGCGGCAGACCATGTGTTGACGAAAAATGGCGGGCGGGGCGCAATTCGAGAGTTGTGCGAGATGGTATTGGCGCGATTAAAATAGAATTATGCATTACGAATCACGTACTACGTAAAGCGTAATACGTAAAAACCTAGGAGATCAAATGGCTCGTGAAATTAAATTTGGAAATCGAATGATGGGTGACGGTCATCCCGCGTATCTGATTGCGGAGATCGGCATCAACCATAACGGTGACCTTGATATTGCGAAGAAGATTATCGATGCGGCAGTCCATGCCGGTGCGGATGCGGTCAAGTTCCAGAAACGCACGCCCGACGTGGCGACCCCGCCCGACCAGCAAAAACAAATGCGTGAGACGCCGTGGGGCTACATCACCTATTTGGATTATCGCTACAAAGTTGAGTTCAACGAAGAACAGTATCGTGAGATCGACCGCTACTGCAAGGAAAAGAAGATCGACTGGATGGTTTCGGTGTGGGACGAACCCGCCGTGGATTTCATGGAGAAGTTCGACACACCCGCATATAAAATTCCATCTGCGTCGTTGACCGATCACAATCTTTTGAAATACGTCCGCAAGACCGGCAAGCCCGTTATTATTTCCACGGGTATGTCTACGATGGAACAGATCCACAAGGGTGTGAATACGATTGGTGAGGATAATCTCGTCATCATGCACTGCACCAGCACCTATCCGTGCGAGCCGGAGGAATTGAACCTCAAGATGATCGAAACCCTGCGCAAGGAGTTCCCGAAGAATCCCATTGGCTATTCCGGTCATGAAGTTGGGCTTGTGCCTTCGGCAGTGGCTGTGGCGTTGGGCGCTTGCTCGGTGGAACGTCACATCACATTGGATCGCGCCATGTGGGGCAGCGACCAGGCAGCGTCTGTGGAACCGGGCGGGTTTGAGCGCCTCGTGAAATATATCCGCGTGACCGAAGCGGGACTAGGCGATGGTGTGAAGAAGGTCTATGAATCCGAAAAAGGTTCGATGAAGAAACTGCGTCGTGTGGGGAACGAATAAAAACGGTTACAGGTTGAAGGTTACAGGTTGGAAAGTTGATCGACCTGTAACCTTCAACATTAAACCTTGAACCTGCAACTAATGAAAACCCTCCGCCGCACATTCCGACCTTATGGCAAAACCGTGCAAGCTATCTTGCGCTGGAGGCGCTTGTCTTTCAACGACGCGCCGCCCATCTTTGGCAACTCCAAACCGAAGAGCGGCTCGCACCTGTTGCTGCAAATTCTGAATGGCTTCACGCAGATCATGCCATATCGTTATGTGGCGGCAGACCCGATCCGCACGATCAAATATGAAGGTGGGCGGCGTACAGCGGACGAAGTTCTCGCGGATTTGAAGCGCATCCCAAACGGAGTCATCGGCTGGGGTTATGTGGACGCCACGCCCGAAAACGCCTCTTTCCTGACCTCGGACGGGCGCATCAACTTTTTCATTTATCGTGACCCAAGGGATATGCTCGTCTCACAAGTCTTCTTCGCGACCGATATGCACGAAGAGCACGGCATGCACGACTACTATAATTCCCTGCCCGATTTTGCAGCGCGGCTCAATGTTGCGATTACCGGCATTGATAAAGATGGTTTGAAAATGGTCAACGTCAAACAGCGATATGAAGGCGTCTTCCAATGGCTGAAGCAAAAGAACACGATGTGCCTGCGCTTCGAAGACCTCATCAATAACCGCGATACGACTCTTATATCCATGTTGGATGAAGTGGAGAGCACCGGCTATAAAATCCCCGCTCCACGTGAGAAGGCGCTCGCTGTTTTGACAGACGCGATTCAGCCGAAGAAGAGTCACACCTTCCGCTCGGGGAAGACGGGCAACTGGAAAGAGCACTTCACCGAGGAACACAAGAAATTATTCAAGGATGTGGCGGGGGATTTGCTGGTGAGGTTGGAATATGAGAAGGATAATAATTGGTAGATTGGGAATCGGTAGATTGGGACGTTGGGAATTGGTACAATGTTTCAAGTTGAACGAATCTACCAACCTACCAATTTACCAAACACCATGAAAGAATTCTTCACCCAACGCATCAAACGCGGACTCTCGTCCGAAAGGTCAATCAGGTATAATCACTTTACTGTTGGAGGCTCGAATGTTGGCTACTGAAACCATCACAATCCAGGTAACACCTGAAGTTGCAAAAGCTTTTCGCTCTGCATCAGAGAGCGAGCGAAAGAAAATGGAACTGCTGCTCAATTTACGTCTGTTGGAAGTAACGCGCACTCGTAAACCATTGGAACAGGTAATGCGCGAAGTCAGCCGTTCAGCAAAGGAACGCGGGCTGACGGAGAAAATTCTGCAAGACCTGTTCCGGGATTGATATGCTTGTTGTTTTCGATACAAATGTTCTTGTCAGCGCGCTGTTGTTCGAGGACTCTACGCCCGCGCGGGCATTTTTTTTCGCTCTTGATAAAGGGGATGTTTTAAGTTCAAGCGCTCTTATAACGGAAATTCACAACGTCCTTTACCGTCCAAAATTTGACAAATATCTCACCGACTCTCAGCGCGAAGATTTTATGTTTGCCCTCGTCGAGTCTGGCTTGTTGATCGACATTACCGAAAGTGTCGATATTTGCCGCGACCCCAAAGACAATATGATTCTTGAACTGGCGATCAGTGGGAAAGCAGACATGATTGTGACAGGCGATTCTGATCTTTTGGTTTTGAATCCATTCAAGGAAATTGCCATTGTCGATTCCCAAAGATTCATTTCAACCCATTCTTTGTAACTTTCACAATGTTTCGCGAATTCTTCACCCAACGCATCAAACGCGGACTCGTCCGCAGACTCAATAATCTCAAAGTTGCACGGTACGCGCAACTTGTTACTCGTCACTCGTCAACTCCCTCCGGCGCGCCTGTCGTTTTCTTCAAAGCCTCCACCGGCATCGACGACCTCTCCTGGAACAGCGGGTTTCACCTGTTGACTTCATGGGCGTTACGCATGCAGGGAGTCCCTGTGGCGTATTTTGCCTGCAATTCTGGCATGAGCAAGTGCGTGTTGGGCACGAATCGGGATGATCCGCATAAGGAACCGCCGTGTAAGTCTTGTGTGATGCAAAGCGGTACTCTCTACAAGAATGTTCATGAAATGACCGTAGACGGTGGACCGCAGACCATCGTCCATCGTCCACCGTCCACCGTCGTTAACTGGTTCGACTTTCAACGTGACTCGGAACTCGTTTCTCGTATCTCGCAACTTTCCGTTCCCGAACTTTCCACCTTCCACTTTCAAGACCTTCCACTTGGATCACTCTGCCTGCCCGGTCTGCGCTGGATTCTGCGCATCCATCACTTGAATGATGATGAAAACACGCGTTACCTTCTTCGCGAATATATTCTGTCCGCGTGGAATGTGGCGCAGAAGTTCTCGAAATTTCTCGATGAAGTAAATCCGCGTGTGGTGGTCGTCTTCAACGGACAGTTCTTCCCCGAAGCGACAGCGCGTTACATCGCCCGAAAACGCGGACTGCGAGTCATCACGCACGAAGTGGGGCTGGAACCGGCGACTGCCTACTTCATCGAAGGCGAAGCGACCGCCTATCCCATTCGCATCCCCGACGATTTTGAAATGAACGAGGCGCAAAATGCCAAACTGGACGCCTATCTCTCCAAGCGTTCCCAAGGTGACTTTACGATGGCGGGCGTCAAATTCTGGGCGGATATGAAGGGTCTGGATGAGTCGTTCTTGAAAAAAGCGGCAGGCTTCAAACAGAGCGTGCCCATATTTACCAACGTCATCTTCGATACCAGCCAGCCGCACGCGAATACCGTCTTTGGAGATATGTTCGATTGGCTCGATTTGACGCTGGAAGTCATTCGCGAACACCCGGAGACCTTGTTCATCATCCGTGCCCACCCAGACGAATTACGCGTCCGCAAAGCCAGCCGCGAGACAGTAGGCGGATGGGTAGAAGCACGCAAAGTGACCGACCTCCCAAACGTAGTTTACGTCCCACCGAATGAGACGCTCAGTTCTTACGAGCTGATTTTGAAATCCAAGTTTGTGATGGTCTACAACTCGACTATTGGCTTGGAAGCGTCCATTATGGGCATGCCTGTTTTGTGCGCAGGCAAGGCGCGATTCACGCAATATCCCACCGTGTTCTTCCCGCAGACGGTGGATGAAGTACGAAGAAAGATGAAAGAATTTTTGACGGTGGATAAGATCGACGTCCCTGTTGAATTCAAACGCAACGCGCGGCGTTTTCTGTATTACCAGTTGTATCGCACATCCCTGCCGTTGGGGCAGTTCCTCGAACTCTCCGTGCGCGTTACACAGACAAAACTGAAGTCGTTTAAATTGAGTGAGTTGTTGAAATCCGATTCAGTGGAGGTGATTACCGAGGGCATCCTTGAAGGCGGAGATTTTCTGTTGAAGGAATAGAAATATTCGTTACAGTACGCATGTTCTATTGCCTGCCGGTAAATATTAGGCGATAATTAATAAATCGCTAATTTGCGGTAAGTAAAATAAGTGTGGAGTTCTCTGAATAATGAAAACCCAATCGAGACACATTGTTCATGCTGGAATTAATTTCATAAGCGTTCCTGTGCCAGTTGTCGTGCCACAAACACTTTTAGCTTTTCAGCAGGCAGTCTTAGCTCATGGATTGGAATATAATCGACTTGAAGCCCCAAAGAATACAATTTCTTTATTCCGTGATGCTCCATATCCTTTGCAAATTACTGTATCTGCCCATGAGTCACAAGTAGGGCAGTTATTAATCCTCACGCCGCAGCCCAAAGGCTCTTTGGATTTATTCATCCAGGAAGCTGAAGCTGCCATCCAGGCGTACGAGTCTATTTGGAGTGTCCCTAATCGCCAAATTATTCAAGCAGATGCAACAATTCGCCAACTTTATGAAACCACGAGCCAACATGCATTTCAAGAGCTTTGGGAAAGCAGGTTAGGACAAACGTCTCAAGCGTTAAGTGCATTTGGCAGGCCAATACGCGGTGGCGGTCTGCGATTTGTCATGGATCCAGTCGTAGAAGATCTGCCAGCGCAAATCGAAGTCAAAATTGAGTCTTTTTTGCTTGATACAACAAAAGTCTTTGTTGAGACACAGTTTACTTGGCCCGCTTTGGCAACCCCTCAGTCATCCTTCAGTGTGAGGGAACGAATTAAAAAAATGGATTCGTATATAGAAACGAATGTTCAGGCCTTTATATCAGGAGAGAGAAAATGACACCAAATAGTGCAACTTTAATTAACAGGGCAGATCGGTTATATTCCGACTCTGGCGCTGAAGATGTCTTCGATTGGATTCAATCTCCGATTAGTCGTCAGTTTTTTGAGCAAGGTAATCAAGTTGTTGGCGGCATATATATGCAAGTTAAACCTTTTGAAATAACTCTTCCTGCTATTGATGCGTTAGCTCAAGAATTTGCCGCGTGGGATGCTGCAAGTGATGAAGCGCTCTTGAATTTTGAAAAAGAGAACTGCTAGCAATGCATAGGGGAGATATTGTTCTCGTAGATTTGCCGCAAGTAGCAGGTGCCAGTGGTCATGAACAAATAGGTATGAGACCAGCGTTAGTTGTTCATAACGACACGACTAGCTCAAATTTGTCAGTTGTAATGATTGTTCCCGTTACAAGCAACCTGACAGCAAAAAACTTTCCGCATACCTTGTTAATTCAACCATCCAAACAAAATGGTTTGAGCATGCCTTCTGTGCTGCTGGTATTTCAATTACGTGCCATTGACAAGCAACGCATTAAGAAAAAGCTAGGAGAGATTGAGCCGCCAATCTTGGATAAAGTGGATATTGAATTAAAGAGCTTGTTGGGGATTTAACGTTTCATGGGAATTTTGTTTTGGCGGGGCAGTATATAGCCCGCCTTTTTTATCCCACCGCGATTTTTAAAACGATTTTCTTTACCGATGCAGGTTCACCGATTGCCATGCCGGGCATGTGGGCGTCTTCGGGGAAGAGCAGGACAAAACATCCGCTTTTCAAGGCGACCTGGTCACCCTCGCCGTGAAGGGGGAGAAAATCTTTGCTGGCATTGTACTCGCCTTGTTGCAAGTGATGGATGTTGGCATAGCCCATTCCCTCTGCGCCCTGCACAACGTATTGCAGGTCAATGTAGCGGCGGTGGGCTTCCCACTTTCCTTCTTCCTTCAGTTTGGTGTTGTATTCCTGAACCAGCACGTACATGAAGTCGTCGTCTACTTCATGCCTTCCAACAGGGATGGTGTAAATGTCGATCTGACCGACATAGTCAAATGCCTGTTTGAATCTGGGGTGAAGCGCATAGTAAAGATGCGCGTTTTCGATCCTGTCGATAATCATGTAATCAAGCTTCCAACGTAATATACTTCTTCCGTGGGTTGACCCCCGCCACCCCCTTGAACATATTCTGAATTGCTTTCATATCCGCTTCCATATCCTCTGTCAAATGGAAGGTATCTCCCACGCGCATGGTCTTTTGCTTGCCATCCACTTTCGCCATCACAAGCGGGATGCCTGCGCCCTTGGCGATGTGATAGAAACCTCGCTTCCATTCCTTCACGCCGTGACGTGTCCCTTCCGGCGCGATGGTTAGGATGAACTTCTCCGACTTGTTGCAAGCCTCCACCATTTGCTCCACCAACCCGGTGGACTTCTTCCGGTCCACGGGAATGCCGCCGCACCAGTAGAAGAACCAGCCAAACGGGTTGCGGAACAACTCCGCTTTGCCCATGTAACGCACATCCGCTTTCAGGCGAAAGATGACTCCCAGAAACAGGAGAAAATCCCAGTTCGAGGTATGAGGCGCGCCGATGATGATGTATTTGCGAAAGTCCGGCAATTTCCCTTCCACGCGCCAGCCGGCAAGCCACATCCATGTATTGCTTATCAAACGGAAAATAGGACTGATGATCGGGGTATTGAAAATGGTCAGTTTCAATGGGTTTACCTCACCAGATAGAACCCTAAACCACCGTTTGAGTCTCGCACGGCGAATTTGTGGTTAAATACCTGCATGGCTTTGAAATCGTTCCTGCGCACTACAGTCTATCATACCGAAAAACTGACCCAACGTCTCCGCTTTGCCTCCCAGACCGCAGGCATGCCCATTCTGCTCGGCATTTCCTTCCCGAAAAGTGGCACGCATTTGCTCGACCAGATTTTGCTTGGCTTCTCCAACGTCGCGCCGTATGCCAAGCGCCTGCATTCGTTTTATGCCGAGTATGAGGGCGAAAGCGGAAAGAAGCGCGATCCGCAGCAAGCGCTAAATTGGCTCGACTCTCTTCAGCCGCGCGACGTTGCCTCTGCGCATCTCTTTGCCCGCCCTGAGGCTGTTGCGCGTGTGTGCCTGTCCTCTTCAGAGGGCTCGCCCAAATTTGTGCCGTACTTCATCTTTCGCGACCCGCGCGATGTGGTCGTCTCGCACGTCTTCTATGTCACCGACATGGAGGCGCGTCACGTTCACCACGACTATTATCAATCCCTGCCCGATTTCAACGCGCGATTAAAGGTTAGCATCTTGGGACGCCCTGATGTTGACATCGAATTTCCAAACATTGCCGCCCGCTTCGAACCCTATCTCGGCTGGCTCGATCATCCAGAGGTTCTGACCATTCACTTCGAGGATTTGATCCACGCCCGCGCCGCGACTCTGACCTTGATCATGGATCACCTCCTCAACCGTCTTCCGCTTCCCGCCAGCCGACAGTTGATTCTTAATTCCCTCGAAGCCTCCATCAACCCGACAAAGTCCCCGACCTTTCGCTCCGGCAAGACCGGCGAATGGAAAAAACATTTCACCGCCGAACACAAGAAGATATTCAAGGAGGTTGCCGGTGATTTGCTGGTGAAGTTGAGTTACGAGAAGGATAATAATTGGTAAAAGGAAGTACACAAGTAGACAAGGAAACAGGTAATATGTCCATCCACCTGCCTACTCGTCTGCTTGTTACTTGTGTGCTTGTCTACTTGATACTTGTCTACTTGATACTTGTCTACTTATCTCCTTCCCCATGAACTGCTCCATCGTCATCCGCGCCTATAACGAAGAGAAACACATCAGACGCCTGCTCGAAGGAATTCGCCAGCAGACTGTCAAGGATGTCGAAATCATCCTCGTGGACTCAGGCTCCACCGACTCAACTGCCGCAATCGCGGAATCCTTCGGCGCGAAGATCGTCCACATCCCGTCAGCGGAGTTTACGTTTGGGCGTTCGCTCAACTTCGGGATTAAGTCCGTGGCGCGTGAATTGATCGTCATTGCCAGCGCGCATGTCTATCCCGTCTATCCCGATTGGCTGGAGACTTTGTTACGTCCGTTTCAAGATGACCGGGTTGCCCTCACCTACGGCAAGCAGCGCGGATATGAAGGCTCGAAATATTCCGAACACCAAATTTTTCATCAGTGGTATCCCGATGCGAGCACCCTCGATCAAGCGACCGCATTCTGTAATAACGCCAACGCCACCATTCGCAAAAGCTTGTGGGACGTTCATCCCTACAACGAAACATTGACCGGTCTCGAAGACCTCGAATGGGCAAAATGGGCGAAGGGACAGGGACATAAGATCGCCTATGTCGCCGAAGCTGAGATCGTCCACATCCATAACGAGACGCCGCATGGAGTCTACAATCGCTACCGCCGCGAGGCAATGGCATTAAGGCGTATCTACCCCGAAGCGAATTTCAATTTTTACGATTTCCTACGCCTGACCATCACCAACATCCTAAGCGACCTCTGGCACGCCGCCCGTGAAGGGGTATTGCTGAAAAGCCTTTCTTCGATTTTCTGGTTCCGCTTTATGCAGTTTCATGGAACCCGCATAGGGCACCGCGAGACCAGCCTCGTCACGCCGCAGTTGCGGGAAACGTTCTATTATGCGAGGGAACGAAAGAAGAAAGAGGAAAGAAAAAGGGATGTGGAGCCGATTCGGTATAATAACGGAAGTTGAAGAGAGAAGGCGACATGAAAGAAATTCGACGCACTCAAATATTTATCACATTAGTTGCGCTTGTAGTGGCAATTATTCATGTTGTGTTTCCTGATTTGACCATAGATGCGATTACTGTATTTTTATTAGTTATTGCGTTGCTGCCGTGGTTAATACCACTTGTTCGATCATTAGAATTTCCTGGGGGTTGGAAAGTTGAATTTCAGGAACTTGAAAAAGCAAAGAACAAGGCTGAGAAAGCTGGTTTGCTGTCAAGTAAAAGAAAAATTACCAAGAAGCCATCTTATTCGTTTGAGACCATTTTGGACAGAGACCCAAACCTTGCTTTGGCTGGATTGAGAATAGAACTAGAAAAGCGATTAGTGCAAATTGCAAAGTTAAATAACTTGAATGTTTCAAAGGCTAGCGTTGGTCAACTGATACGATTGCTTAATCAAGAGAAAATATTGACCCCGGAAGAAAGCAGTGCTCTTGCAGATATGAGTGGATTGTTAAATTCAGCCGTTCATGG
>JACPVC010000273.1 GCA_016191955.1 Chloroflexota bacterium | reverse complement strand
TTCGAAGCCTCAGCCAGAAAAAACTTTGACAAGGCAGTTGCTTTCGTATTGGAACGTGTGATCGGCAAGGGTTAATCCCATGGCGAGCGGCGTTTTTGGTTACGCGGCAATCAGCACGCGGGTGCGGGCAATGTATTCTGATTTGCTCACCCCGCAGGATATTAATCGCCTGGGCGACTCTTCAGACTTTCAATCTTTGGCGGGCGCCCTGAAGAGCACCCCTTATGGCAAATACACATCCAGTCTAAAAGATAATGAGTTGACGCCGCGGCGTGTTATTTTGCAGATCAGACAGCGGCTGGCAGATTCTTATTCGAGCGTGATCCAGCAGGCGCCCGAACAGACTCGCCCGCTCATCAAGCAAATGTATCGTTATTTCGAAGTGGGGAATCTCAAAGCCGTTTTACGCAGTATTCAAACCGTATCTTCCTGGAATTCAGACCTGCCAGCCTGGGAACGCGTTCGCGAAGTGCTTTTCCCCTATGGAAATTTCGCCTCCATTCCGGCCCAGGCTATGGTGGATTCTGGAAATATCGCCTCGGCTGTGGAACTGTTGAAGGGCACGCCATACGAGTCCACGATATCTTTTGCAATGAAGCGCTTCTCCACCGAGCAGAATCTTTTTCCGCTCGAAGTGGCGCTTGACCTGGATTACTGGCGCGGATTGTGGAGCGAGATCAAGAACCTTTCCGGCAGGGACCGCGACATGGGCGCAAAACTTATCGGTTCGCTGATGGATCTAAATAATTTAATGTGGGTAATCCGTTACAAGACCTATCATAAACTTTCCGAAGAGGAACTGATCAATTACACCCTGCCGTTCGGCTACCGCGTGAAGGATGAGGATGTGCGCGCAATTGCCGCCGGTTCGGATATTGCCACAGTGGTTTCACGCATTTACCCGAATATTGCGGATGTGAACGCGCTTCTCGAGGACCCCCAAGCCGGTTTGCCGAAACTGGAATACCTGCTCAAACAGCAGGTGATGCGTCAATGCGTGTCTGCCTTCATTGGCTATCCCTTCCATATCGGGCTGCCGCTTGCATATCTTATCCTCAGCGATTTTGAAGTGCAGGACCTGGTCGTATTGATCGAGGCAAAATCATCCAAACTCAAAGATGACGCATTCCGTCCATTGTTGTTGAAGACCAGCATGATTCAGTAAGTACCTCACTCTGCTTTTAGCAGATCATATAAATGGAGATGCCATGTTGTTTCCGAAGGAAATGTCTGAGATCGAGTTGATCGTTCCGTCTAAGGACCTTGTGGCTGTCGCAAAGGTACTGAGTGGAAATGGGGTTTTTCATCAGGTCGATAGTTCATACTTGGGAATAGAGAGCCTGGGACCCAACACCTGGCAGGAGAAAGCCGCGAGTTTCTCGGCAATGGAACGCCGAATCCAGTCCATTTTACAGAGTTTGAACCTGCCTGAAGATTATCCTGCCAAAGCCGAGGTCGGTTCGATGGTTGACCTGGACATCCTGCGCCCATCTGTGGAGCGGATCGAAGGCGAAGCCAGGAAAGCCAACGATCAATTGTCGGCTGAAACGAAACGGCTCGAATTGCTGGAGAGTCAACTCCGTCAGATCGAGCCGATAGCGGATGTGAAGGTGGAGATTGGAGCGCTGCAAAAATCCTCGTTCATGCATTCGACGCTTGGCATGATCCCTTCCGCGAATATCAGCCGCTTGAAAACAAGCTTGTTGCGTGTGCCGCATGTCTTCTTTACCCTGCGGGAGGATCCTCAGAAACCTGTTGTGTGGATCCTCGGTTCGAAGAGCAATTCGGATATTCTGGATCGCGCTGCCAAGAGCGCTTATCTCAACCCATTAAGCCTGCCCGACGAATTCAGTGGGACGCCTGAACAGATTACGGGGCTGCTCAAGAACGAAACCGAATTATCGAAGAAAAAGATTGCCGAATTGGAGGCGGATATTCCCAAACTTGCGGCTGCTTACAAGAACGATTTGCAAAATATGCTTTGGGATGTTCACATCAGCCGCGTTATGGCGGATGCGATCGTGCGGTTTGGACAACTCCGCCATACGTACGTGGTGGTGGGTTGGGTGCCGACTTCCGAATTGGAGTTGCTGATGTCGCGGCTTAAACAAACCTCGAAGGAGATTTTGATCGAGACGATACCGACGAGCCGCAGCGGGCATCATACCAATGTGCCGGTGGCGTTGACGAATAATAAATGGCTCAAGCCGATCCAAATGCTGGTGGGCACGTATGGGCATCCCGGTTATGGTGAACTGGACCCGACTTTGTTGATGGCAATCACCTTCCCGCTTTTATACGGAGCGATGTTTGGCGATCTCGGTCAGGGACTTGTGCTGTTTGTACTGGGTATCCTGATGCACAATAAGATATTTATGGGGGCGATGCAAAGCCTTGGCTTGCTGATCGCCTATTGCGGCGCTTCGGCGGCTGTGTTCGGGTATTTGTATGGAAGTATCTTCGGGTTTGAAGGGCATCTAATTGAGGAATATCTTCATTTCCACTTCGAGCCGGTCTGGTTTAGCCCAATGGAAAATATCTTAGGTATTTTGAGTATCGCCATCGATGCGGGAATCATCATCCTCTTATTTGCCTTCCTGCTGGGGATGCTAAACAACATCCGCGCCAGAGACTGGGCTCACCTGCTTTTCGGTCACACCGGGATAGCGGCTTTCATCTTCTACATTTGTTTCCTCGCGATGCTGGGCGCATTTTTGGGTGACACCGCCCTGGCGCCGAAGGTGGCGGTTGCCATCAATTCGCTGCCCCTGCCGTTCACGACCCTGCTGACGATCTTCGGCGTGATCGTGATGTTCGGCGGCTTTTTCAGAAACATGGTGGAGGGTCACACCCTGATCGAAGGCAAAGGAGTTGGCGGGTTCTTGATGTTCCTGATCCAATCCCTGATGGACTTGATCGAAACTGTCATCAGTATGTTGAGCAATACGCTGTCCTTCATCCGCGTGGGCGCGTTTGCAGTTGCGCACGGCGGCTTAAGCCTTGCCATCTTTTCTTTGGCGGGGGAGGAACCCACCCCGGGTTTCTGGATCACCATTGTTATTGGAAATATCTTCATCATCGGGTTTGAAGGCTTGATCGTCGGCATTCAAACGATGCGTCTGCACTACTATGAAATTCTTGGCAAGTTCTTCCACGGAGGCGGGATGCAGTTCGAACCGCTGAAGTTGAGTCCCTCGAAAGAGGAGGCGTAGAGCTGAATATTGAACCATCGTGATATCTGCGTCCATTTTGAATGAAAATCTTTTCATCTAACTAAAGGAGATAAACAATGTTTTTAGTATTCGCAGTCCTGGTTGGTTTGATCCCGGTAATCCCCGCTGTTGCTTTTTTGATCAAAAACGGCAAGACCAGCCCCGCTCAGGCGGTTTCGCGCATGGTGAATGGTTTCAATACGTTTAATTTCCTGATCGGTTTATTTGCCGCCGGGTTGGCGTTCATGTGGTTCGCCTCGCCGACTTCCGTTTTGGCGGCTGGCTCCGCCCAGGAAGCCAATGTGGACCAATACGCCACTCTTGCAGCGGCGCTCTCCACTGGGCTGGCTTGTATCGGCGCAGGTATTGCGGTGGGAAATGCCGGGGCGGCGGCGGTGGGTGCCACAGCTGAGAAGCCTGAGTCCTTTGGTCGCGCGCTCATCTTTGTGGGTCTCTCTGAAGGTATTGCCATCTACGGCTTGATTATTTCCTTCCTTATTCTTCCGTAAACATCCATTGGAGAAAAGGATAGCATATGAAGATCCTGGTCATCGGTCATCCTGATGCGGTGCTTGGTTTTTCCCTCGCGGGCGTGAGCGGCAAGGTTGCCGCGACCGCCGACGAGGTGAACAAGGCATTGGATGAAGCTCAAGCCAACAAGGATATCGGTATTGTGCTCGTCACGCAGGATGTAGCTGAGTTAATTCCAGCCCGCATGGAACACCTTAGCCTGCGGAGCACGATCCCGCTGGTGGTGGAGATTCCCTCTCGTGGCGGCGCGCCCGAGGGACAGGCATCGCTTGGCGATATTGTCCTGCGGGCGATCGGCATCAAATTATAGAGCTTTCCTGTAGACAGCAGTCACGGGAAAAAGATTGGATGTAGCGCTATGAAATCTGTAGAAGAAGATATTGAACAGCTTGCGCGAGCGATCATGGTGGAAGCGCGGGAGGAAGCGGAGCAGCTTCATGCCGAAGCCAGGGAGAAGGCGGAAGCTATTCGTAAGCGCGCCCAGGAACAGGCGGAGTCCGAACGGAAAGTCATCCTGGAACAGGCAAAACAGGATGCAGACCGTCTTCGCAGTCAGTCCTCGGCTACTTCGCAGTTGAAGTCCCGCTCGGTGCAGTTGGAGAAGCGTGAAAAATTATTGAACGATGTGTTTGACGAAGTACGGAAACAGCTTGCCTCGGTAATAAAGCGTTCCGATTACGGCGCAATCGCAGCCATGCTGGTGCGCGAAGCGTTGACGCAGTTGAGCGTGACCGAAGCTGAAATTCAGGCGGATGATTCGACACAAAAAGCATTGAAGTTGGATGAGCTATCCAGGGAATTCGGTGGGAAGTTTTCATCCGGTAAAAAATTGGAGGAAGGCACCGGCGTGATCGTGAGCACGGCGGGCGGGAAGCTGGTCTACGATAACACGCTTGAGACCCGCCTGAACCGTTTGCAGAGCGCGCTGCGTTCCTCCGTTTACAAAGTGTTGACGGGAGAAAAGGCATGAGCGATCAAGTAGGAACGATAACCTGGATCAGCGGTCCTGTTGTGCGTGCGCGTGGCTCCCGTCATGTGGGCATGCTTGAGCTCGTTGAAGTTGGAACGGAGCGCCTTGTGGGCGAGGTGATCGGTCTCAAAGGCGACCAGATGACGATTCAAGTATACGAAGAAACGGCGGGCATGCAGACCGGCGCGCCGATTTACGGCACGGGGTTGCCCTTGTCTGTGGAATTGGGACCGGGATTGATCCAAAGCATTTACGACGGTGTACAGCGTCCGCTTCCGCTGATCGAAGAAGCGATGGGCTCCTTTATCGAGCGCGGCGCGCGCTTCGACCCGATCAGTCGTGAAAAGAAATGGAAATTTACACCGAAGGTTAAGGTCGGCGATGAAGTGAAGGGCGGCGCGATCCTCGGTGTGGTGATGGAAACGGATACTTTCGAGCACCGCATAATGCTTAACCCGGATGATGCTGGCACGGTCACCTGGGTAGCGCCCATAGGTGATTACACCGTGGCGGATACCATTGCCAAGGTAAAGGTTGGCAAGGAAGAAAAATCCGTAACCATGCTTCAGCGCTGGCCCGTTCGCCGGGCGCGTCCGTTCGTGAATCGACGCGGCGCAAACATTCCGTTGATTACCGGGCAACGCATTCTTGATACTTTCTTCCCGGTTGCCAAAGGCGGCGCGGCTGGCATTCCCGGACCATTCGGTTCGGGCAAGACAGTTACGCAGCATAGCATTGCCAAATGGGCAGACGCGGAAGTCATCGTTTATATCGGATGCGGCGAACGCGGTAACGAAATGACTGAAGTGTTGCAGGAATTCCCGCATCTGGTTGACCCGAGAACGGGTCGGCCCTTAATGGAACGCACCGTGCTGATAGCGAATACCTCCAACATGCCGGTTGCGGCGCGCGAGGCGAGTATTTACACGGGCATTACCATCGCCGAGTATTATCGCGATATGGGCTATCACGTCGCGCTCATGGCAGACTCTACATCCCGTTGGGCTGAGGCGCTGCGTGAGGTGTCTGGTCGTTTGGAAGAAATGCCCGCTGAGGAAGGGTATCCGGCTTATCTTGCGGGTCGCCTTGCGGAGTTCTACGAACGCGCCGGGTATGTGGATAATTTGAACGGTACGCATGGATCGGTTTCCATTGTGGGTGCGGTATCGCCTCCCGGCGGTGACTTCTCCGAGCCGGTTACGCAACATACCAAGCGTTATATTCGTTGTTTCTGGGCGTTGGATAAATCGCTTGCTTCTGCCCGTCACTTCCCTGCGATTAACTGGTTGGATAGTTATAGTGAATACTTGGAAGACGTAGGTGCTTGGTGGCGAGAAAAGGTTGGCAAGGATTGGCTGACGATGCGCAACCGAGCCATGGAATTGCTGAGCGAAGAAAGCCGCCTCTCGCAGATCGTCAAGTTGGTGGGTCCTGATGCGTTGCCTTACACTGAGCGTATGGTTCTGGAAACCACCCGCCTCATCCGCGAAGGGATTCTTCAGCAGAACGCCACCGAGGCTGTGGATGCGTATTCTTCGGTCGAGAAGCAAATCCGGCTGCTTGAATTGGTGCTTTACTTCCATGAACGCGGCATGGCGATCGTCAAACACGGCGCGCCGATCAATTTGATCCATGACCTGCCGGTTGTGGATACGATCATCCGCGCTAAATCGACCGTGACAAACGAAGAGATGCACAAGTTCGACGACATTCAAAAACAGATCGACGAACAAATGAGTCAATTAGATGCGGAGTATAGATCATGAGCGAAGTAACAGTACAAGGCGGTCAAGAAGTCGTTGGCGTGAGTCGCATCGAAGGACCGATCGTTGTCGTCGAAGGCGCATCAAACGTCAGCTATGATGAAGTTGTGGAAATTCAAGACTCGCGCGGGCAACTCCGCCGCGGGCGCGTTCTCGAAGTGGGCGAGGGCTTTGCGGTAATTCAGGTATTTGCCGGTTCCACCGGGCTTTCGATTGACGGGACCCGTGTACGCTTCCTCGGCACTACCCTGCATATTCCTGTCGCGGAAGAAATGCTTGGGCGCATCTTTGATGGATTGGGTACCCCGCTTGACGGCGGACCTGAACCGTTGACGGATCGCTATATGGATGTCAACGGTCGACCGATCAACCCGACGGCGCGTATCTACCCGCGTGACTATATCCAGACCGGAATTTCCACCATTGACGGCGTAAACACCCTCCTGCGCGGGCAGAAGCTGCCGTTGTTCTCCGGTGCAGGCATGCCGCACGACCAACTTGCCGCGCAAATTGTGCGTCAGGCGACGCTGGGTAAAGTGGCAGGCGCACCACAGACCGAAGGCGAAGATTTTGCGATTGTGTTTGCAGCCATGGGCGTGAAAAACGATGTGGCAGACTACTTCCGCCGCTCCTTCACCGAAAGCGGAGCGCTGACCCGCGTGGCAATGTTCCTCAACCTGGCAGACGATCCCCCGGTCGAGCGCATCGTCACTCCGCGCGCGGCATTGACTTTGGCGGAATATCTTGCCTACGAACGCGAGATGCACGTACTGGTTGTGTTGACCGATATGACCAATTACGGCGAGGCGTTGCGTCAGATATCGAATGTACGCGGCGAAGTTCCGAGTCGTAAAGGTTATCCCGGTTATTTATATAGCGATCTAGCTTCGATGTATGAACGAACGGGGCGCATTCGCACCAGCAAGGGTTCCATTACACAGATCCCGATCCTGACCATGCCGAACGATGACATCACCCACCCAATGCCAGATTTAACCGGTTACATTACTGAAGGTCAGATCGTGCTGGGGCGTGAACTCAACTTTGCGGGCATTTACCCTCCGGTTGCCGTATTGCCGAGCCTCTCGCGTTTGATGAAGGATGGTATTGGCAAGAACCGCACGCGTGACGATCATCCGCGTTGGGGTGCGCAGTTGTATGCGGCGTATGCCAAAACGCAGGATGTGCGCGCACTGGCATCCGTGATCGGCGAGGAAGAGTTGAGTGAGGTGGATCAGAAATATCTCAAGTTTGGACGCGCGTTCGAGCGTGAATTCGTCAACCAGAGCTTCACCGAGAATCGCACCATTGAACGCACACTTGAGATCGGTTGGAAACTTCTCTCCATGCTCCCGAAGAAGGAACTCACCCGCGTTACTCTCGACGAGATCGCGATATATTACAAGGGCGACGATGCCGCAAATTAATATTGCTCCCACCCGCACGAACCTGATCCGCCTCAAGAAGGATTTGCGTTTTGCAAAAGAGGGACACGAGATCCTCGACCGCAAACGCGAAGCTCTGACGGGCGAATTGGTTCGTGTGGCAAAAGAAGCGGATACCCTCCAAAAGGAGGTTTGGGCGTTGTTGCAAACTGCCTACAACGAAATGGAAAAAGCCCGCCTCGTGATGGGGTCCGACCATGTGGAATGGGCCTCGCTTGCGGTCAACAAAACGGTTGAAGTCCATTTGCGACTGCGTGGTATCATGGGGGTGGCGATCCCGCAGATCGAAGCGCGCGGAGAGCCGCCGAAACTGCCATACAGCCCCGGCGACACATCCGCCGCGTTGGATGAAGCCAGCGATGCGTTTCGAGAAGTGTTATTGCGAATACCGCAGCTCTCGATGTTGACTGCTACTGTTTGGCGGCTGGCAAATGAATTACGCAAGACCCAGCGGCGTGTGAATGCGCTTCAGCACATTTTCATTCCGCAGTACAAACATCAGATAGAATTCATTGTCAGTTCTCTGGAGGAACGCGAGCGTGAGGAAACCTTCCGTTTGAAATGGCTGAAAACAAAAATGACCAAAGCGAACGCCGAGTAATAATGTAGAAAAAAGATTGCACATTCAAAAAACGAGGTGACATCATGAATATTGCTGTATTGGGTTCGGGGCAAGTCGGTCAGACGATTGGTTCAAAGCTTGTTCAGTTGGGTCACGATGTGATGATGGGTTCACGGGAGGAGGCGAACCCCAAAGCGGTTGTTTGGGCAAAGGAGGAGAAACACAATGCCGTGTTCGGAACGTTTGCCAATGCGGCGGCGTTTGGCGAGATCATCTTTGTCTGCACGCTGGGTTCAGTAACGCTCGACGCTTTGTACCTGGCGGGCGCTGCTAACCTAAAAGGGAAGATATTGATCGATACGACAAACCCGTTGGACTATTCGGATGAGAAGCACTGGAAGTTGACGGTTTGCAACACCGACTCTCTAGGCGAACAGATACAGCGGGCGTTCCCGGAAGCCATGGTCGTCAAAACCCTTAATACTCTCTACTGCACCGTAATGGTCGACCCTGAAAAACTGGTTGAAACAACGGATGTATTCGTAAGCGGCAACAGCGCAACCGCCAAAGCCAGTGTGATCAAAATCCTGCACGATTGGTTTCATTGGAAGCGTATCATCGACCTTGGTGATATCACCACTTCCCGCGCTGTCGAAATGTATGCCCTGTTATGGAGAAGCCTGCGCCTGGCAAAGTCGTCGCACAGTTTCAACATCAAGGTTGTTTCCCATTAGTGCCCGCTGAACATCGTTTGGCGACAGAGGATTTTGACGATACAATCATCGAAATCCTCTTTTTTGTTAATGACCATGACAACAGACAAAACCATTCTCCTTCCCCAATTGTTTACAGATTTTCCATTTCCGTTTCCGTCGAACCTGCCTAATGTGCAAATTACCGACATTGCCATTGATAACCGCGCCGTGAAGCCGGGCGACCTTTTCGTTGCCATGCGCGGGCGGGATGCAGATGGCCACAATTACATTCAAAAGGCGATTGATAACGGCGCTGCGGCTGTGGTGGGGGATAGGGAGTTGAGCGGATTCTCCGTCCCATATATTCAACTCGAAAACGCGCGTCATTCCTTAACCTGGTTTGCCGCAGCGTTTCATAACTTTCCCGCCCGCAAGCTGACCGTCATCGGCGTGACGGGCACGGATGGCAAAACTACCACCAGTAACTTGCTCTATAAGATATTGATCGCAGCGGGTATTAAGGCGGGCATGATCTCCACAGTGAATGCAGTCATCGGTGACGAGGTGCTGGATACCGGTTTTCACGTCACCACGCCGGATGCACATGACGTGCAACGTTACCTTGCCAAAATGGTGGATGCGGGTCTGACTCACGTTGTGCTGGAGACGACATCCCATGGCTGGTCCCAGCATCGAATCGACGCCTGTGAATTCGATATTGCCGTGGTGACCAACATCACACACGAGCACATGGACGAGCACGGCGGTTATGAAAATTATCGCGCCGCCAAAGCAAGACTTTTCAGCAGCCTCGAATGGACGCGCGAAAAGCCACACCTACAGGGAGCTGTGTCGGGGAATCCGCGCTTGGGTGTGATCAATTTTGATGATAAGAAATCTTTTGATTTTTTGAACGATTTCATAAAAACGAACAAAATAAATTATGGATTATGGGAAGGGGCAGATGTCCGCGCTGTGGATGTGGAATACAGTCCCTCTGGAATCCAATTTACAGCAGTTTCTAATGACTTTCGCGTAGCCACTTCGAGCAAATTGGTTGGAGCCTATAACGTCTCGAACTGCCTCGCTGCGTTGACTGCCGCCGTATATGGGCTTGGTATTGACCCACAGGTCGCGGCGCAGGGCATTGCTTCGCTGGAGAATATTCCTGGGCGCATGGAACGCATCGACATGGGGCAGAACTTCACTGCCATCGTTGATTTTGCTCATACACCAAATGCTTTGAAAGTGACACTGGAAGCAGCCCGTACGATGACGGATGGGCGGGTAATAGTTGTTTTCGGTTCGGCTGGCTTGCGCGATAAAGAGAAACGCCGCATGATGGCAGAAACGTCCGCAGAACTGGCAGACCTAACCGTGTTGACCGCTGAAGACCCGCGCATTGAGTCGCTGGATGGAATCCTTGAAGAAATGGCGGCAGGCATGAGGCGTCGCCCTGAACATGCGGAAGGGTCCATGGGCGGGCGCGAAGGCGAGAACTTCTGGCGTGTGCCAGATCGCGGCGAAGCGATCAAGTTTGCATTGCGACTGGCTCGGGAAGGCGACATCGTACTTTCCTGCGGCAAGGGACATGAACAGTCCATGTGTTTTGGGAAGACCGAATATCTTTGGGATGACCGCACGGCGATGCGCGCTGCATTAGCGGATTTCCTCGGCGTGGATGGACCCGCGATGCCATACTTACCATCGCAAGATAAAACAGAAGAGGAGTGGTTGAAAGGATAAATAATACCGTGTCACCCTGAGGGAGCGTTCTTCGCGACCGAAGGGTCTCTTATGACGGGATAGAGATCCTTCGCTATTGCTCAGGATGACATTTTTGAGATGACTTGTAGATATATATGAGGAGACTATGGAAGTAAATCGGGTTGTTTTGACAGGAAAACATGTCCGTCTCGAGCCATTGGGTGAACAGCATATTCCCGGGCTGGCGGCGATTGGCACCGGGCAGGATTTCTGGGGGTTCATGTTGTATGGCGATATGAAAACGGAAGCCGATATGCGCAATTGGGTGCTGGATATTTTGGAGCGCGAGAAAAAAGGCGGCGATTTGCCCTTTGCTGCCATTCATTTGGAATCTGGCAGAGTGGCAGGCGCAACCCGTTATTTGAACATCATGCCCAAGGACCGTGGGCTTGAAGTGGGCGGCACCTGGTATGGACCGGATTTTCAGCGCACGGCGGTCAATACCGAATGCAAATACCTTTTGCTAACCCATGCCTTCGAGACCTTGAAGTGCATCCGCGTGCAGATCAAAACGGATTCGCTCAACGAACGTTCGCAGAAAGCCATCGAACGCATCGGCGCGGTGAAGGAAGGGGTGTTGCGAAATCACATGATCCTGCCGGATGGGCGCATCCGCCATTCGATGTTTTACTCCATATTGGATTCGGAATGGGCGGGGGTAAAGAAAAATCTCGAAGCGATGCTGGCGAAGTATCCATAGATGAGTTTGCTCCCTTCGCCGTCCTCGGCGAAGGATTTACTCACCAAGCCTGAGTTTATCAAAGGGATGGCGGCGTTGAGTGCTCCTTATCCATACAAAAGCGCGGGTTTCTTATGAGAAGCCCGCGCTTTTGTTTTCGTATGGCGATTATTCTGAGAGTGTCTAAAAGAATGGGCTAAGAGAATCTTTCACCACGGAGATCACGGAGTCCACAGAGATTTTTGAGGTTTTTTCTCCGTGATCTCTGTGGGCTCTGTGGTCAAATCTTTTGGCAAGCCCACGAAATTAGACACTCCCATTATTCCCAACATGTTTCAAATGGAAAGGCAGTCATCCAAGCGGCATACATTTCCTCATAGTTTTCCTGCAATAGCCGGATTTGCCCATCGAAAAATATCTGGGCTTTGTTCAATTCTGCCGCTTCTTCATCGGCTGTCATCGGGCGTGGTGTGCAGACGGGAGGAATCCGGCCGCCTTGATATTGGCTCCAATCACAAGCGGTGATCTCGTGTTTGTTCAATTTCGCTTGAACATCCGCCAGGAACAATTGATTTTGCTCGATACCGCGGTCTCGCATGCTTTCTGCATCTTGCAAATAAATGTCCAGGTCTTCTCGTAAAGGCAGGTCGGAATTTTGCTGCAAGGTCGTTTGGATGATCTGGTAGCTAAATGAATCGCCAAGCGTAACGGACTCAGCAGGGGGATCAGCGGCGTTGTCGTAGAGATTGAAAGTAACGCTCCAGCCTTCGCCGATGATGGTCTTGCCTTTTTCGCTGAAATAGAATCCGACTCCCCAGCCCGCAGACTCCGGCACCCAAAGCGTTTAAAACCCCAACCCGAAGACTGCGGTGGGCTGGTCTGGGTAAAACAGGGTGTACAAGCTAATTTGATGTTGGTCGCGGTTGTGCAGCGTGCCATTTGTGATCTGACAATCCTCGCGTGCTCCGGCTCCGCTGCACCAGCGTGATTCGTAGAAGTTGCCGATCAGTTGATAGGAGGTTGTGTGCCAGGTTTCGTCGAGCATGTCCTCGATGCACTGATTCAAGGTTTTGAATCGCGATTCTGTTTGCGGGTCTTCAAAGGTCAACTCGTCGAGGCGTGGTACAGGGACGAGTGTCGGCGCGGGTTCTGTGGATATGTCCAGGAACCGGCAGACAAGCGAGATGATAAGGAGAAGCCCTAAAAACAACCACCGATTTTTTCGAGGAGGATATTTTTGCATGTTGAATTGTATACTGATGTTACGCACTTGCGCTTCGACTACGAGCGGGAAGAGCACCCGCTCTCCGCTCACATCGTCCCGGTGTTTTTCGGGAGCGCGGCAGCCGCCCGGAGCGGAGCGACGAGTGAACGTCGAGGAGCGCAGTCGAAGGGCAAGGGATGCAAGAAAGTAGATATTGCGTAACATCAGTTATTTGCTGAATAACACCACGGCTTCACCTTCAATTACTGTGACATTATCTTGATTGATACATGTTGTTGTCAAAGTAGCGATGGGTTTGTCTGCACGCACCGATTTGACTTCGATGACGGCAGTTACCGTATCACCCAAATAGACCGGCGCTTTGAATTGCAGCGACTGACTCAGATACACCGTGCCGGGACCGGGCAGGTCGTTGGCAAGCGCGGCAGAGATCAGGCTGGCAGCCAACATGCCATGCGCGATGCGCCGACCGAAGCGGGTGGTGGCGGCATAGGCATCGTCGAGGTGGACGGGGTTCGAGTCGCCGGTGAGTAATGCAAAGTTGCGTACCATTTCATCGGTGATGGTTTGAGTGCGGGTGGCTTTTTGTCCGAGGGTGAGAATCGTCATGGGTGGTGTCTCCTATT
>JACPVC010000272.1 GCA_016191955.1 Chloroflexota bacterium | reverse complement strand
GGTGGGGTCAGTGATAGGCAGACCGGTCAACGGGTTATAGAGCGCGACTCCGTTCTGGATGGCGGGAGCAGCATCGACAGGTACGGATACATCCTCCCCGGCAACGTATTTGGTTGGATACGGCGTATATGTGGGAACTGCATCCTGCGGCGTGCTGAGCACAAGATAAGGGTCAGGTGAAGAGCCGGGCTGGGGTTGGAAAGGCGTCGGCGTAGGAAGATAATTTACTTGAAGAGGAACAATTGCCGGGTCGGGGCTTGAGGCGGGGACAGGCGCAGCGCAGGACACGGCGAGGAAGAGAGTCGAAAGCCAGAGTGCAAGTCCATGCCGATTGAGTCGGTGGCGTCCATAATTCATGACAGCGATTGTACCAAACACATGGGGTGCGGGCACGGCGGTAATAATACTGATACAATTATGATCTCCCATGTTGATCTTGGTTACCTGTCTTTTTCTTTTTATAACTGCGCTTGCGTTGGTGATCCTGCGCGTTACACAACCGGATGCGCGTTATGCATGGCTTGTAGCTTCGGGCGGCGCGGCACTTGCTTTCGTGAGTGTCTTCATCTGGCTTGTGCAAATGCCCTTCCAGTTGACGCTGCCTGCCTGGAAGCCGGAAAGTTTATTTTCCACACCGATACTTTTTAGCGCAGACGGCATTTCATGGGCATTTGCAATTGGCATCGCCGCATTGACTCTTTCGATTCTGTTAACGGCAGTGACGCGCCCGGTCTTCGCGAACTCACTTTCATGGGCTGGCATTCTTACACTGGGCGGCATGGGCATTCTGGCGGTCACGGCGAATAACCCGCTCACGCTTCTGCTGATGTGGGCTTTCCTCGACATCACCGAATTACTCTCACAATTAATTTCGGTGAACGGAGAGAAAAACAGTGAACGGGCGGTGATCTCGTTTGCGACGCGCATGCTGGGCATCGGCTTATTATTATGGGCGTATATCGAGAGCCTTGCCAATGGCAGCATGGTTGTTTTTCAATCCATGCCATCGGATACTGGCATCTTTCTGGTGCTTGCAGCGGGTTTACGCCTTGGCGTGCTTCCATTGCATCTACCCTATGCAGCCGATTCATCCTTGCGGCGCGGGTTTGGAACTGCATTGCGTTTGATCGGCGCAGTGTCCTCGTTGAGCGTGCTCGGGCATATACAGATCGCCTCCACCGGGTTCACCCCAATTTTGATGATCCTGGCTTCGGTCGCCGCTATTTATGGCGGTTGGATGTGGCTGCGCGCGCCCGATGAGTTGAACGGCCGCCCCTATTGGATGATCGGCATCGCTGCCCTTGCCGTGCTTTCCGCATTGAGTGGAAACCCCATCGCCGCGGCGGCATGGGGCTGCGCCATCATCCTGGTTGGCGGCGCGCTCTTTCTTTCTTCTATTCCAGATGTGCGGCTCAGCCGCGCTTTGCTTGTTGGCAGTTGGAGTCTTTCGTCTCTGCCCTTCTCGCTCACAGGTGGAGCATGGGCTGGGAACTTGAGTTTCACCGCCGTGTTTGCGCTTGCAACCCAGGCACTGATGATGGCAGGGTTTGTGCGCCATGCCTTGCGCACCAGCGGCACCGAATCCCTCGAAGATCAACCCAGTTGGGCAAAGGCAGCCTACCCGGCGGGCATACTCCTTCTGCTTGTGACCCAGATCATTCTTGGATTCATCGGCTGGGACGGCGCCCGCCAAACCGGTAATCTGATCCTCGCCCTGCTCGCCTCTGTCTTAACGTTGGGCTTGGTCTGGGGAACCAGGCGTTTTCGCATCTTCAACCCTGTCCGCGCCCATTGGGTTACAACCACTGGCGCGGGAGTGAACAGTTTATATCAATGGCTCTGGTCTTTGTATCGCGGACTGGCTCGGCTCGCCCAATCCATCACCGAGGCGCTCGAAGGCGAAGGCGGCATCATGTGGACGCTTTTGTTTCTGATCCTTTTCATTTCGATCATCGTGCAGGGGATTCAATAAATGGCTGCTGAAATCGTATCATGGGTCTCGGTTGCGCTGATCCTCGTCACAGCCACCACCATTCTCGTCAGCCGCGATTGGCGCATCAGTCTGGGCGCGCTTGCAGTTCAATATCTCGCCGCCTTCTGGTTGGTGACACGTCACCTGCCATTTGCGATGGGCTCGGTTAAATTGATTACCGGCTGGATGGTGGTTGCCATCCTCGGCATGACGCGCCTCAGCCTCACCAACATCGACCAGAGCGAACAGGATGCCTTCTATCCGCGCGGCGCATCGTTCCGCGTGATCTTGATGGGCATTGCGGCATTCGTTGCCGTTGGGGCAACCCCGCGCATCGAAGCTGTCATCCCCGGTTTGGGATTGCCAGTCATTGCCGGGGGATTGTTGCTGATCGGCGCAGGAGTGGCACATCTCGGCGTGACCAGTGACCTGTTACGCGTTGCCTTGGGTCTGCTGACGATGCTCTCCGGTTTTGAAATTCTCTACGCTGCTGTGGAAAGCGCGATCCTCGTTACGGGCTTGTTGGCAGGCGTCAACTTGGGGTTGGGTGTGCTCGGGGCGTATCTATTGACGGCGGGTTCGATCCCGCTAACTTCGCCGGAAGAGGAAGATTTGCTATGAGCGCTCCCTTCCTTTGGATCGTCCTGCCCTTCATTGCCGGCGCATTGATTCTCTTCCTATTGAGTGAAAAAAATTCCGCCTACATTGGCGGCGCGATCTCGATCATTCTGGCGTTGATTGCCCTCCTCATTCCCATCGATACCGCGCTTTTGCTCGGTTCGGTTTCCATCAAAATATCTCCCGCCATCCAGTTCTTTGGGCGCAGTTTTGAACTCTCCACTGCGGACGGTCCGCTGCTTGCCGTTATCTATGGCTTGGCGGCATTGTGGTTCTTCGGCACCGAAGCCTCCAGCACGGCGCATCGTTTCGTTTCATTAGGGCTGATGATTATCGCCCTGCTGACTGCATCCATCGCGGTCGAGCCGTTTCTATATGCCGCCCTCATTTTGGAAATGGCTGCCATGCTGGTTGTGCCATTGCTCATCCCGCTTTATCAAAGACCCGGTCGTGGCGTGGTGCGCTTCATCATTTACCAGACCCTTGCCATGCCCTTCATCCTCTTTTCGGGATGGATGCTCGCAGGTGTGGAAGCCAGCCCCGGTGATGTAAGCACGATCATACAGTCTGGCGTGATGCTCAGTATGGGGTTCGCCTTTCTTTTTGCGGTCTTCCCGCTCTACAACTGGATCCCACAGTTGATGGAAGAAACGCCCCCATACGCAACCGGTTTCCTGCTTTGGGCATTGCCCACTTTCACCGTCATCTTCGCGCTCGGCTTTTTAGACCGCTACACATGGCTGAGAAATACCCCGCAAATCGCGGATGCAATCCTCTTCTCCGGCGTCATCATGACGGCTACAGGCGGCATCTTTGGGGCGTTGCAACGTCACCTTGGGCGCATCCTCGGCTATGCCGCCATCGCAGAGGCGGGGCTGCTCCTGCTTGCCCTCGGCTTACGCTCGTTTGATCTCGTCAACATCGTTTTCCTCACCCTCATCCCGCGCGGATTGGAGTTGAGCGTTTGGGCGCTGGCGCTCTCCATCATCAAACGCAAAGCCTATCCGTTGAAATTCAGCGACGTGCAAGGGTTGGCACGCAAATATCCAGTGGCGGTTGGCGCGCTGGTGATCGCGCATCTTTCTGTTGCCGGGTTCCCGCTGTTGGCTGGTTTCCCTTCGCGGTTGGCGCTCTGGCAGGAATTATCGGTTCAATCTCTCGCCGCTTCATTCTGGGTCTTTCTCGGTCTGCTTGGTTTGTTGATCGCCGCCGTCCGCACATTGGCTGCCTTCGTAATGGCGGGCGAAGATTCAAAATGGGAAATGAACGAATCCTGGACGCAAGCTGCCATGCTGGGTGTCGGTGTACTGGGTATCTTCCTGTTGGGCATCTTCCCGCAGGTCCTCCAGCCTTTCCTTTCCAGCCTGCCGGCATTGTTCGAGCATCTCGTCCAATAGCCCCGTTTTGCAAGAGGGTATAATTTGCATTCCCAATACCATGGAGCCCTTATGGAATTTGAACAGATCGTAAAACGCCTCGAATTTTTAGATAAACAACAACGCGAGACCAAGGAAACCCTGGCTTCGCTGAAAGAAAGCCTGGCTTCCTTCGAAACGACGGTCAATGCCGTCTCGAAGCAGATTAAGGCCCTCAGCAAGCAGGTAACCGACATCACTCCCGCCTCAAAACGCGTGGACCAGTTCGAGACCATCATCTCAAAGCAGCGCACAGATATTGTCAAATTGATCGAAGAGAACGAAAAGGCGCGCATCAAGGAAGAAAAAGAGGCAGCGAAAAGAGTCCAGGGTGAGATCACCGAGCTCAACAAAGCCGTTACTCAGATCAAGGCCTCTTTCAACACAACCGAATTTAAGAAAGCGCTCAAAGAACGAGCCGACGAAACCCAACGCGCCTTGAATAACATTGCCGATCTTAAACTCTCGGTGGATGAAACTCGGCGCTCGAATGAAGACGTCCGCCACACGCTTCTGGCAAATGAAGAAACGCGCAAGAACGACCTGAAACGCATCGCCGACCTGCAAGGCGAATTGACATCCCTGCGCAAACGCATCGATGAAAATCGTGAGAAGTCGACTATTCAAGGCGACACTATCCGCAACATCGAGGGCCGCATCACCGAACTCCTCGCCTCCGAATTGGAACGCAAACAGTCTCAAGCCGCCTTCCTCGACCACCAGCGAGTTGCACAAGTGGACCGTGACCGCGCGTGGAAAGACTGGCAGGAAAGGTTCGACACCTTTCAAAAGGAAGCCGGAGCCCTCGACCTGCAGATCCAAAAATTGGATGAGACCCTGCGCAATGCGAAAAAAGCGCAGGATACCTACGTGGAGCTCAACGCCAAACTGGAACGCCGCATCAACGAAGTGACCGAAATGCAGCGCCTCGCCGAAGAACGCCTGCGCCAGGAATGGATCAGCTTCAAAGCCGACGACCAGAAACGCTGGACGGGCTACAGCTTGTCTTCCGAAGAATCCTTCCGCGACATTCGCAAGGAAGTTCAAAAATACGAAACCAGCATCACGACCATCAGCGAGGTCACACAGGTCTTGCAAGACCAACTTCACCAAACCACCGACGCCTCTGAAAAACAACTACAAGAGATGATGAACGTGGTTCATGAGTGGATGACCTCCTACCAACGCATCATGGGGCACGGCAAGAAGACAACCAAAAAGTAATGAGTAATAAGAACCAAGTAAAAGTGGAAGTCGAGAGATTTCCACTTTTTGTTTTCTAAAGTGTGGTTAAATTGAAAGCATGAGAGTCATTGGCACAGCAGGTCATGTTGACCATGGAAAGTCCACGCTCATTGAAGCGCTGACAGGCACACGCCCCGACCGGCTCAAGGAAGAAAAAGCCCGCGAGATGACCATCGAACTCGGCTTCGGCTGGCTGACATTGCCGAACGGTGAAGAAGTGGGCATCGTGGATGTGCCCGGTCACCGCGACTTCATCGAGAACATGCTCTCCGGCATCGGCGGCATTGATGCAGCCTTGCTCGTCATCGCCGCCGATGAAGGCATCATGCCGCAGACAAAGGAACATCTGGCGATTCTGGATTTATTGCAGATTCCTGCCGGATTGATCGTATTGACGAAGACCGATCTCGCCTCTGACCCATCCTGGCTTGATCTTGTTGAAGCAGACATTCGCTACGCTGTAAGCGGAACCGTCCTCAGCGACGCGCCTATTCTCCGGGTCTCGGCAAAGAACAAAACGGGGCTCGAAATACTGATCTCCTATCTCCAGTCACTCCTTCAAGAAAAACCCGCCCGCCCAGACCTTAGCCGTCCGCGCCTGCCAATTGACCGTATCTTCACCATCAGCGGGTTCGGCACCGTCGTCACCGGCACATTGCGCGATGGTCATCTCTCCATTGGCGATGAAGTGGAAATTCTGCCAAGCGGCATGCAGGGACGAGTCCGTGGGCTGCAAACGCACAAGAAAAAAGAAGAAAGCGCCATGCCGGGTTCCAGGACGGCGGTCAACATTACCGGCGTGGATATGGAACAGATCCGCCGTGGAGATGTGTTGGCGCACCCGGGTCAATATCAAGCCGTACGCCGTATCGATGCGCGCTTCAAGGCGCTCAAAGATATTCACAAACCACTTGTGCATGGCGATGAAGTGAAATTCTTCGTCGGTGCGAGCGAGACCGTTGCAACGCTGCGCCTGCTTGGCTCTGAAGAAATCAACGCAGGCGAAGAAGGCTGGGTTCAACTCGAACTGCGCGACCCCATCGTTGCTCTGCGCGGAGACCGCTATATTTTGCGCAGACCTTCGCCCGGCGAAACCCTCGGCGGCGGCGCGGTGATAGACCACCAGCCCAAGGGCAGGCACAAACGATTTGATGCAAATGTCATCAAATCACTGGAGTCGCTTGCCCAAGGCTCAGCCGCAGATGTTTTATTCGAGGCGGCGCTCGCCTTGCACATTGCGCCCATCAAAGAAATAATCGGCAAATCGCGGTTGGAAGCGGCGGCAGCCGAGTCCGCTTTGCGGGAGTTGTTGAAGAGTGGGCAGCTTGTCGTTTTGGAAGACTCAGGGAAGCCAGATGCTCTTGCCGCTGCCATCTCCCACTGGAATACGTTACAAACCAACATAGAAAGTCTGGTCGATGCCCAGCATAAGCAATATCCTTTGCGGCGTGGCATCTCTCGTGAAGAATTGAAGAGCAAACTAAAACTCGCGCCAAAAGTCTTTAATGCCGCCCTCTCGTATCTCGTTACTCGTCACTTCTTACTAGACGAGCGCGGAGCGGTATCCAAGCCCGGGCATGAGATCAGGTTCGATGGTCAGTATCAAGCCAGGGTCCAGGCATTGAGGCGCAGGTTTGAGTCGAATCCCTATGCCACGCCGAGCATCAAGGAATGTCAGGCGGAAGCGGGCGAGGAAGTCGTCAATGCGTTGATCGAGCTGGGTGAGCTGATGCCGGTCTCACAGGAGGTCATCTTCCGCAAAACGGATTACGATGAGATGGTTGCGCGCATCGAAGCGGCAATCAAGAAGCAGGGGCAGGTGACGCTTGCCGAAGTGCGTGATATGTTGAACACGACCAGAAAGTATGTGCAGGCGCTGCTGGAACATTTGGATGCCATCGGTGTGACGATGCGGGATGGGGATGCCAGGAAATTAAGAAAGTGATGGCAGGATGAAATTCATCAGGGAATTTCTCAAACCGCCTGTCTTTGAAGACGAGCAAAAGACTCATCAGGCATATTTACTCAATATCATCATTTGGGGTCTGATCTTGATCCCGATACCGTATGTTGCTTACGCGTTGATTTCCAATCCACTTGGCGCCACGCGGGCACTGATTCAAGGCGGGGTTAGTGAAGCGATCAATTTTTTCCTGCTATTCCTGTTGAAGCGCGGGCATGTACGTACTGCATCCACATTACAGGTGGCAACGTTTTGGGTCTTCTTTACTGTCTCGGCTGTTACGGGGATTGGCGTGCAGGGAGAGTCTTACTTACTGGGATATCCATTGGTAATCGTGATCGCCGGCATCTTGCTGGGGAACAATACGGCAATGGGTTTAGCCGCGTTGTCTTTGTTTTCCGGCTATTTGATGGTGGTCGCGGAAGGCAACGGTCTTATCAATACCAATCTGGTCCGCCCGCCGTTTCTCACCTGGGTGGTCAGCCTTGCCATCTTCCCAATGGGAGTGGTCTTGCAATACCTTTCATCGCGCACGATAAACAGGGCACTGCAACGCGCGCGCCAGAGCGAGGAAAAATACAGGCTCATCTCGCGGGTCAGTTCGGATTATGCCTTTGAAAGCCGGGTCAACGAAGACAACAAAGGCGAAACCATCTGGCTGGCTGGCGCCTTCGAGAAAATGACCGGCTACACCCCGGAAGAATATATCAAAGCCGGAGGGTGGTACGCTCACATTCACCCGGACGATCTTGATAAAGACGCAGAAGATATGAAAACACTGCTGAATAATCAAGATGTGCTTGGCTCGGAGATCCGCACCTTTGCAAAGAACGGCGAGATCCGCTGGGAGCGCGTCTTCGCCCACCCGATCTGGGACCATGAACAGAATCGCCTTGTGGGTGTCGTGGGCGCAGTGCAGGACATCACCGAACGAAAAGAAACAGAGAAGAGGCTTGAGGCTTCGCTTCACCAGCAAAAAGCCATCCTAAACAATATCCCAGACATGGCATGGCTCAAAGACGCAGACAGTCGTTATATCGCTGTCAACGAACAATATTTACGCGTCAGTGGTTTAAAGTATGAAGATGTGATCGGCAAAAACGACTTCGAAATTTGGGATAAGTCCAATGCCGAAATGTATCGCAAGGATGACATTGAAGTCATGCAAAGCGGACAGCGCAAGACCGTCGAAGAGATGCAAAGAGACAGCACAGGCAGGGAATATTGGGTCGAGACCACCAAAACGCCGATCCGCAACGAGCGCGGGGAAGTGATCGGTACAACCGGCATCGCCCGCGACATTAGCGAACGCAAGGCAGCCGAAATGGAGCGTGAACGCTTCATTACTGAACTTGGAACCAAGAATGCAGAACTCGAACGCTTCACATACACGGTTTCGCACGACCTCAAATCGCCGCTGGTGACCATTACCGGTTTTCTCGGGTATCTCAACCAGGATGCCCGCAATGGAAAATTCGAAGATTTTTCGCGCGACATGCATCGCATCCGCCAGGCGGTGGATAAAATGCAGAACCTGCTGAACGACCTGCTCGAACTCTCGCGCATTGGGCGCATGGTCAATGAACCGATGGAAATAGGTTTCGGCGGGATCGTACGCGATGCGCTTGCCCTGCTCGAAGGTCCGCTCACTGCCGGACGGGTACACGTCGACTTTGCGGATGAAGGGCATAAAGTGTATGGCGACCGCGTGCGCCTGCTGGAAGTGATGCAGAACCTGCTGGAGAATGCCATCAAATTCATGGGCGCGCAAACCAACCCGGAGATCCGCATCGGCTCCATCAAAGACGAGCAGGGCAAGCCGGTCTTTTTTGTGCAAGACAACGGCGTCGGCATCGAACCACAATATCAAAACCGTATCTTCGGCTTGTTCAACAAGCTCGATTCCAACACCGAAGGCACGGGCATTGGTCTGACCCTCGTAAAACGCATCATCGAAGTTCATCACGGAAAGATATGGCTCGAGTCCCAGCCCGGCAAGGGCACCACTTTTTATTTCACCCTGCCAGGCACCAGCATAAAACCATAAAGGAGAATCCATGTGCGGACGTTTCACCCTTACTGTTGACCCCGCCGAAATCGCAGATACCTTCGGCAACTACACCTTCCCGGCGCAATTCGCGCCGCGTTTCAACATCGCCCCCACCCAGCCCATCCTCACCATTCCAAACGACGCCAAAAACAAAGCGGACTTTTTCGTATGGGGTCTGATTCCTTCATGGTCAAAAGACCCCAGTATTGGCAACAAACTCATCAACGCGCGCGGCGAGACGCTGGCAGAGAAGCCGTCCTTTCGCGGCGGATTCAAATACAAGCGCTGCCTCGTCCTCGCCGACGGTTTCTACGAATGGAAATCGCTCCCCGGCGGCAAAACCAAAACGCCCTACTTCATCCATATGAAAGACCGCAAGCCCTTCGCCTTCGCGGGTTTGTGGGACGAGTGGCAATCGCCCGATGGCGGCGCTTTGCGTACCTGCACCATCATCACTACCGACCCGAATGAATTGATGTCTTCACTTCACAACCGGATGCCTGTGATTCTGCACCCCAAAGATTACGATCTCTGGTTGGACCCCGCGCCTCAGACTCCCGATAAACTGGTTCACCTCATCAAGCCTTTCCCCACCGACGCCATGTCCGCCCACCCTGTTTCGACGCTGGTCAACAAACCCAGCAATGACCGCCCTGAGTGCATCGTCCCCGCATCGTAGAAAATGGCATCTCTCAAAAACTGGTTCATCACCCGCTTCCCCGCTTTAGACTCCCGTGATTATGTTCTCTTCCTCTCCGGTCAATTCATCTCCGTCGTTGGCACATGGATGCAAGCCACGGCGCTGCCTTATCTCGCCTACCGCATCTCCGGTCGTCCGCTCGATTTGGGGTTGATCGGCTTTGCCAACACACTGCCTACTCTGCTATTTGCATTACCCGCAGGCGTGTTGGTCGAACGGTGGGACAAACGCAAAGTCGTCATCCTCCTGCAAGCCGTGATGTCTGTTCAGGCGTTTGGTCTAACCTACCTCGCCTACACCAATCAATTGCAGATATGGCACATCCTGATATTGGCATTCATCTACGGTTCTGCCGTCTCCGTGGAAGTAACCGCCCGTCAAGCCATGTTGATCGAGCTTTCCGGTAAAGAAGCCCTGCCGAGTGCCATCGCCTTGCAGACCACCGCCTTCAACCTTGGGCGTGTGATCGGTCCGTTGCTTGCGGCATGGTTAATTGCCTATTTCGGCAATGAAGGGACGGTTTTTTTTGCAAACGGAGTCAGCTACGTCTTCGTCATTATCGGTTTATTCTTCGCGCGCACCCGCTTCAAGGACGAGAAGGAAGCCGAGCCTTCACAGGGCATGAAGAACGAATTCAAAGAAGGGCTGCGCTACATCCGCTCGAATTCGTTGGTGCTTTCCGCGATCTTGATGTCGGCATTGCTCGGCTTCTTCGGTATTCCGCTCGTTCAACAGATTCCCGCCGTGGCGCGCGATATTCTGCAGCCCATCCTCACATCAGAAGCAATGATCGCAACACGGACCAGCAATCTCTACACCGCGCAAGGAATCGGCGCTGTGACCGCAGCGCTCATGATGGCGTATTTCGCCTCCACGAACAAGAGCGCCACCCTGCTTTGGGGACAAATCCTTTTCATTCTGCCGATCATTATCCTGGGCATAATTACCAATGCGTCGCTTGCGTTTTTCCTGTTGATCTTCATCGGCTGGGGAACGGTGGTCCAGCTCATCAGCATGAATATCATGATCCAAATACGCGTCCCAAACGAATTGCGCGGACGCGTATTCAGCGTCTATTTTTGGGGGTTACAGGGTGTAGCTCCCTTTGGCAGCATCCTCATCGGCTGGATCGCACAAACCTGGCAAGTGCAGACTGCCATCATCGTAGGCGGCGTGGCATGTTTAGTTGGCATTGCTTTTGTAAGACTGATCTTCTTTGGCAGAAACAAGGATGATGATTAACTCGCCTTATGCAGTAGGTGGTGCCTGAAGGTTGGCGATTATTCTTAACGCAAAGCCGCCAAGAATCAAAGGTATGTGATTAACTCACCTTACGCACCAATGCGCTGACTGACCCCGAAGGGGTCAAATGATTATAGAACGGATAGCTTCATACATCCAACCCCGAAGGGGTGTCATAGCCATTGAAAATCCATGCCATCCCTTCGGGATTTGGGGCTATCGACGGCATCTAGCTATAATCCTTCCATCTGTCGCCACGGCGTCACGCGACGCCTTCGGGATTTACCGCGTAACATCAGTGATTAAGACTGAATAAGGGTTTTACCCCCGGCTTGACTGTAATTTTTTTGCCATGATATGATGCAGCCTATGCAAAACGAATTCAAGGAAGACGCTCCCACTCCCTCGGAGGACTCAGCCGGGAAAAAGCTTGCTTCCGCTCCGAACAGACAGTCGATTTTTACAAAATTTATGAACAGCCTCGTCAACATGGGGCTGGGCGAACCATTAATCAAACTGGGAATCAATTTATTCTCCGTGATCGCCATTGTGCTGGTCGTCCTCATGGCGCGGACGTTTTATCGTCAGGCGCAGGATGTGCCCGAAGAGGCTGAACCAGCTACAGGTCCGGTAATCGAGGCGACGCCGGCAGAGTCGCTTTCGGCGCTTGATATCCCCATCACCGAAGGCATCAATCGCTCTGCGCAACTGCATACGAACATCCCGAGCCGCCCGCGCAATGAACTCTCGACATATACGGTGCAGGAAGGCGATACGGTGTTTGGCATCGCGCAGAAATTCGGCTTGAAGCCCGAAACGATCTTATGGGGAAATTACAACGTCCTGCTGGATGACCCGCACTCCCTCACGCCCGGTCAGGAGTTAATCATCCTGCCGGTGGATGGCGTCTATTGGGAATGGCTGGGCGGCATCCCGTTCGGCGAGTGGGCGAAGTTCTACGGCGTCAACGCGGCAGATGTGATCGAATACCCCGGCAACAACCTTGACCCCAACGCGGTCGGCGATTACGAAAACGCGAACATCAAGCCGGGCACGTGGCTGATTATCCCCGGCGGCAAACGTGACTTTGTGAGTTGGAGCGCGCCCCTGGGTGTGACGCGCGAAAACCCCGCCTCGGCGCGCGTACTTGGGGCGGGCGCCTGCGACCCGGTCAGCGGCGGCGCTGTGGGCTACGGCTCGTTCATCTACCCCACCAACAAACATTATCTCTCCGGCTTCGACTGGGCACCCCAAACCAATCACAATGGGCTGGATTTCGCGGGCAACACCGGTGAAGCCATCTACGCCTCAGATGCAGGGGTGATCGTTTATGCAGGCTGGAACGATTACGGCTACGGCAACATGGTGATGATCGACCATGGCAACGGCTTCCAATCGCTGTACGCGCACATGAGCGGATTGAACGTGGGCTGCGGTCAAAGCGTGGGGCAGGGCGAAGTGATCGGCGCGGTCGGTTCCACCGGGCGTTCTTCGGGTTCGCACCTGCACTTTGAGATCATGGCGGGCACCAAAGTCAACCCGTGGTCTTACCTACCGCCGCCTTAGTAGTTGTAAGGCAAGATGGTATCTTGCCTTACAACTACTCTTCACCAAATTTACCTTGCCGTTAACTCAATTGAGTTAACGGCAAGATTTGTTTTGAGTATAGGTTGTCACGCCGCCTCTTTCAAACGGTAACCCACCCCAGGTTCCGTATGAATATAGCTCGGTCTCGATGGGTCGGGTTCCAGTTTCCCGCGTAAATTGCTGATATTGACCCGCAGGATGTGCATGTCGTCATAGCCATCTCCCCAAACTTGGCGAAGCAACTGCGTGTGGGTGATGACCTTGCCCGCATGGGTGACCAAAATTTTCAGAATATCATATTCAGTGGGCGTAAGTTGGATTTCTTTTTCGTTCAGGGTCACCAAACGGCGGGAGAGATCCACGGTCAGTCCACTGGATTGAAAGATGGGTTCCTTTGTGTTGGCTAACTGCTTTCGCAAGGCAACGCGCATTCTTGCAAGTAATTCCCCAGTGCCGAAAGGTTTGGTTATGTAATCATCCGCTCCCGCATCGAGAGCTGCGATCTTATCCTGTTCGTCTTCCCGGACGGAAAGAATGATAATAGGTATCTGCGACCATTCACGTAAACGCCGCGTAACCTCAATACCGTCGATATCAGGCAAACCAAGATCAAGGATTATGATGTCGGGCCGGTGGCTCAAGACAGCGTTAACCACCTCAAGCCCGGCAGCGGCTTCATATATATCAAACCCTTGAGACCCCAGGGCGGCACGCAAGTACCTTCGAATGGACTCTTCGTCATCCACGACCAAAATACGTTGATTGGAGAGTGTCATTGATTAACTTTCATCCATCCATGTCTGCATGATTCGCGCGAGGGGGTATGGAAATTTATCAGGGTTGGTACATTCAAAATGGTTATCTCTCCCTAAATACATTGGTCATCACATTCGGTGAAAATTCGATCTTATTCACAAGGATGTTCCTTCCTGAATTTATTTCACACGATCACCCAAAGGTTGATTTGAAGTCCGCTCACTTGCAATTCCTCTGCGGATGGGCTTGTTCTTTCATGTTTCGAATATTCCAGAAACAATAAGCAAAATCCATGCAATGGTAAAAAGAAAAACCCAGGGGCGCATGGAGGTGGGAATGTGCAGGATGTCTGGCGCAACACTAGCCGTGCCCAACGCTGCAATCGAAAGAACTTCAGCGAATATCTTCAGTGTTCTTTTATCTTTCATCTAATCTCCCGGACCGACCAAATACAGCAAATAGAATTTTGCACTTCTCGCCTTCGACTGCATCCCTGAAAAACGCCAGGCGGAGGGCAATGTCGCTTACATATGCCTCAGTCGTAAACAGTTTATTTGGTTATGGGTCAAGATAGGGGCAAGGGAATGGACGGGGACATCAAAAAAGTGTCAAGAAGTTTCTGAAAGGGACTTTATGAAATCACTCTGAAGTTATACTAAAAAATCGGTACGTTGTCTGATGAATAAATTCAATTCAAATTTTCCTGAGCATCATCCAAAATCCCTCCTAATCATCATTTGAATTAAAAATCGAAACGTTCTCACATATGTTTCTCTGTTTGAGGCATATCTAATTTAGTGTTGGAACGCCTTGTTTTCATAATCACAAATCAAAGAAGGTTAATAATGACAGAAGTAAACCCAAAATTTGTAACAGATCGATTGTTGGAAGAATACGAACGCCAACAAGCGCTGCTCGCTGCGCAACCCACCATCATCCAGCGCTTTCTTGAAGCGCAAGGAAGGCAGATTGCGGAAGCGGTCATGGAAGGCGCCTCACAGGTGCGCTTCTCCCTCCCAGACAGGGTGGTTTGCACGCTGGAGCATGTGGAACAACCTGCACAGGTGAGCATCCCACAAAATCAACGTGCGTATTCATCAGGCAGTTTCATCAATCGCCTGCGCAAAGTGGACCTATACAAGGAGCTGCGTCACTCCTTCACTGAATTGGAGCAATCGCCAGATCGAGCCGTTTCAGTGGCAGCGGGGCTGTTGCGTCATGCCACCGTCCTGCACATGGTCTACAACATGCTCCCAGCGGGGCGTAGTGTTTCATACAAACTGGCAGACGAAGACGAGACGATACCATCCGTCCCGGAGTCAGATGCCCTGGAACCGGAATCAGCCATCACGTCCGCGAGTGATGCGATTGTGGAGGAAGGAAAAGCCGAAGAGGGGCGGGGAGAACTGTTGGTTCCGTTCGTCCCATTCGCCCGAAAATTTTTCCTGCCGCAGTGGGTGGCTTTCAATGAGAACGGTGAACTACTTGCCAAGTCTGTCGAAGAGGCGCAGGCGCATATCAAATCCATACAGAGATTTATGGAAGTTTTGTTCCTAGCCGTAGCTCTCGCCCCCTATATTTCTGTAGATAACGAATACGCTAAAAAACGGTATGGCATGTTGGGACAATTGGTTAACCAGGGTCGTGCATTGGCAACCTATCAGGCGAAGGAAATCATCGCCCGCATCAAGGAACGGGCTGAAGAGGGAAGCCTGAACCGCGGGCTTCGTCTCAGTTTGCCGTATTTCGATGACCAGGATCTGAAAATCGCCATCTCGAATTTCGAGGTTATTCCCTCGGGGCGAATCATGTTCGTCCCTGCCTTTGTTGTGCGCGCTGTACGCCAGGAAGAAGTGAAAGCCAGCCAGGATACGCGCCTTAACCCATCCACCCGAAAACATCTGCTTCATTTGCTTGAGCTGCTTGAACAAGCATTTGAAACCGAATAAGATATCAAGGTTATCAATATGTTTTTCTCCATTGCTCTATTAATAATTGTTGTAGTTACTTCCCTGCGTTTCGCCCCCAGAGAAAAAGCAGAAGATGCTCACATCCACGGCGCAGGTCAGATCGGTTTATTAGCCGCGATTGCCCTTTTTGGTGTGGATTACTTTACTTCTTTTTATTACGCCACCGGCGAAATGATGAGCGCCCTGCATCCTTATGGGTTGGAACACAATGCCTATATCACCGGCGCTGTGATTGCGTTTACAAACCTAGTCTTTGGCGCATTATATATGTACTCATTAGGACCGTTCAATGAGGGCGGCGGTTCCTATACAGCCTCAATGCGCTATCTAGCGCCCACACTCAGCCTGCTGGTCGCAATCACGTTAATCGAAGATTATGTGTTGACCATCGTTGTCTCCGCTCTATCTGGCGGTGACCAATTGCTCTCGATCCTGAACGCTTATGGAGCGCACTGGATCTGGCATTTTGTTTTGGGCGCTGTGCTGGCGGCAGTGACATGGTATCTCACCATTCGCGGAAGAGGCGAATCTGCGAGAGTGGTATTCACCCTGATTGGCACATTTGTGTTTTTGACTGTCATTATGGCGATTGGTTTGGTTATTGCCAATCTCAAAGGAGTTCCACCCGAGCCTGCCGAATCAATCAAAGTAGCGTCGCTTGGTCAAGCCATCCTACACATGTTAACTGCATCCATGAAAGGCATGGTTGCGCTTACCGGGCTTGAGGCTGTATCGAATGCCGTTCAATTTTTTATCAATCAAGCTGTGAGCTTTGTAAAGTGGGGCAAGAAACATATGCCGCACCTTCAAAGCCTATGGAATTTCTATAGTGGAAAATCAGGAGTCGGCCGCTTTGTGCAAACTTCCTTCCTATTCTACGGCGGTCTAACCACCCTCTTCCTGACTTTCTTTTCGTTGCGCTTCAGTGTTTTTGATGGGACGTTAGGGCGTACTTTGATTGGCAACCTAGCCTTCATCGGTTTTTCTCAAATTCCTGGTGGCGTTATTCTTTTTTGGGCATACCAGATACTGGCTGTTCTGATGCTGGCGGCAGCCTCCATGACCGCATTTCAGGATGCGCAAGCCACCGAATGGCGCGACGTGGCAATCGGCGAAATCCCTGAAATCATCATCTACCGCGATCCGCGCGGCACATTTACTCGTTCAGTTACCATTACATTTATTGCCGCGGTATTGATTATGTTGCTGGTACGTGGGCGAACGAGCGTGGCAATTCCTTTCTATGGTGTTGGAGTATTTTTGCCCATCATGATGATGGGGTTGGCCGTCCGAAAACATATTCTCGAACACTCTACCGGAACGGTTCGTACCTGGGGTGCAAGAGCCGCAATATTTGCCGCCGTACTGGCAGGGATTGTATTTATTGGTCAAATAGTGGGCAAATGGGAAGAAGGTGGTTGGATTCGTTTGCTGACCTTCACTACACTGTTCATCAGTGCACATCTAGTGTTGCTCTCACCTATTGGCTATCGCGACCCCAAACAAATCCATCGCATTGTGCGCGAAAAGGCCCGTGTGCAAGGCGCGATGGCTTCCATCGTTGAATGGCAATCCCTCAAAATGCAGGAATATCGTTATTCCTTATTGCTTGGCTTGGCTCGTTTCTATGAATTATTTGGTGTGCGCCGCCCCATGCGGTACGAACCGCCCGCTGTGGCAGGCGATTATGACCATGCCCTGCATGTAGATCACCCCGAAGCGCCGTCCTTGTTGGAGCAGTATCTCGACCATCCTGAACCAAGACTTGGCGGCGCGCCGAAAGAAACTGAACACAAAGAAGAATAATTCCGAATGGGAGATATGAAGTTCAAAGTATCTCCCATTTTATGATTACTTTCCGTGGGTACTTCTATTTACAGCCTCCGTGTCAACGATGTTTATGATTCGCTTGAGACATCCGCAAATGGTCTCTCGAACGTAGAGATTGATGCACGCCTATCCCTTTACGGGCACAATATCCTTTCAAAACAAAAGAAGGAACCGTTTTGGGAAAAACTGCTTCAGGATTTTGTGCATCCCCCCGCGCTGGTTTTGCTCATCGTGGGGTTTGCCGCACTATTTCAACGCGACCTTGTTCTCGCGTTGATTATCTGGAGCATTATCATTATCAACATGGGCTTCTCGTTTTGGCGCGAATATCGCGCTGAGCAAGCCATCGAAAAACTGCGCGAGATTTTGCCGTCCTTCACACATGTGGTTCGTGAAGGACTCGAAAGTTATATTCCGTCCAGTGACGTTGTTCCGGGCGATATCTTGGTGTTGGCAGAGGGGGATAACATTTCTGCCGACGCACGTGTGATCGAGGAATACGGTCTGCGCACAAACAATGCGACATTAACCGGTGAAGCAATACCCGCGCGCAAAACGGCTGACCCTTCACACCAAGCCGAGATCAGTGAACTGGATCAGCCTAATTTAATTTTCGCGGGGACATCCATCGCTTCGGGCACCGGACGGGCAGTTGTTTTTGCCACCGGGATGTCCACTCAGTTTGGGCGGATCGCTCAACTGACCCAATCCATTGCCGAGGAGCCGACTCCGTTTCAAAAGGAATTGAATTACTTAAGCAAGATCACGGCATGGATTGCTTTGGGCATCGGCGGGATTGTTGTCACTGTCGGCTATTTTTCCCTCGGGTTCCCCTTTAATGAAGTGACCTTGCTGGCACTGGGCATTATGGTTGCGGTGATTCCCGAAGGGCTTACAGCCACACTAACCCTATCTTTGGCAGTGGCAGTCCAACGTCTCGCGCAAAGAGGCGTACTGGCGAAGAAACTATCCACGGTCGAAAAGCTCGGTCAGGTGTCAGTCATCTGCACCGATAAAAGCGGAACGTTGACCCAAAACCAAATGACTGTGCGTGACATCTGGGTGTCGCAAAGACGGATCAAAGTCACAGGCGCAGGCTATGAACCCGAAGGAACGTTTTCGCCCGACCCCAAAGGACAGAATTGGGAAAACGATCTCCTGAGCCTGTTGGAGGTTGCGTGCAGTTGTAATAACGCCCGTATTAACCCGCCTTCCATGGAACATCCCGGCTGGACGAGTCTCGGCGACCAGACCGAAGCCGCATTAAAGGTCGCGGCAATGAAAACAGGCATACTGGAAGAGGCGGTGAATCGCATTCTGCCGCGCATTCACGAATTACCATTCGATGCGCGGCGCAAAAGAATGACCACGATCCATCGTGAAGTGAACCGGGAGATCGCTTTTATCAAAGGCGCGCCGCGTGAGGTGTTACAGCTATGCACGCGTATCCTCGTCAATGGCGAGGTCGTGCCGCTCACGAATCAACTGCGAGCGGAAATCCTGAGTGTCAATGACGATTATGCACGCGGTGCCTTACGTGTGCTGGCTTTGGCGCGGCGTGAACTGCCCTCGCGCACAGGGGCTTATACCGCCGAAGGTGTCGAACAGGATCTAACTTTCCTCGGTTTGATGGCTATGATGGACCCGCCCAGACCACAAGTGGAGAAGGCAGTACAAACCTGCCGTGAAGCAAAAATTCGTATCGTAATGATTACAGGCGATTATGGGCTTACTGCCGAGTCGCTGGCAAGACGCGTGGGGATGTTGACTACAAAGAATTCGATCATTTTGACAGGCGCGGAATTGGATGAGTTGTCGGATGCAGCCTTGCAGGAATTGCTTGATAAGGAAGTTCTCTTTGCCCGCATGGCTCCCGAACATAAAATGAGGCTCGTCTCTGCCTTCCAACAACGCGGCGAAGTGGTGGCAGTCACTGGCGATGGCGTCAACGATGCGCCCGCCCTGCGCAAAGCGGACGTAGGCGTTTCGATGGGCATTGTGGGAACCGATGTCGCAAAAGAAGCCGCCGACATTATCCTGACCCAGGATGATTTTGGCGCGATCACATCTGCCATTGAAGAGGGGCGCGGCGTGTATGACAACATCCGCAAGTTCATCACCTATATTTTTTCGAGCAACATTCCAGAGATCATGCCTTTCATTGTCACAGCGAGCCTGCCGTTGATTCCACTGGCGTTGAGCGTGCGCCAGGTTTTGGCAATCGACCTTGGCACAGATATGTTTCCCGCGCTGGCATTGGGAATGGAAAAGCCCGAACCTGATGTAATGAAACGACCGCCGCGTCCGCGTTCTCAGCCATTGTTGGAAAGTAATCTGTTGATACGCGCGCTTTGGCTGGGGATGATCGAGTCGGCGTTATGTTTTGCGGGCTTTCTTTCCATCTTTATTCTTTCCGGCCATGCCGATGAGATTGGCTTGGCATTTCTCGCACCACTAGCAGACTTGGTGGATATAAAATTATCTTTGCCGTTCGTACAGACAGCTTTGCTTGCCGCCACGGTTTATCATGCCGGAGTGGTCACATCGCAGGTAGGGAATGCGTTCGCCTGTCGTTCAGACCGTTCGCGCGGTTCAAAGCTCGGGTGGTTAAGTAATAAATATCTATGGATCGGTATTCTTTTCGAATTACTGGGGATTGTGAGCATCGTTTATGTTCCTTTCCTTGCCCGTGTCTTCACTCATGTCCCCCTGCCTGCATGGATGTGGGCGTGGCTTGGGTTGAATGCACTTATGTTATATTCCATGGAGTGGATACGCAAAGCCATCATGCGCGTGTTTCGCAACCTGCGCAATGGAAAGCCATCCACTTTCTCCCTTCAGGAGGTCAAGCGATGAAGATCATCATTATGGGTTGTGGACGGGTTGGTTCGCAGGTTAGCCAGCTATTGGTCAGTCATGGGCATGCGGTCACCGTCATAGACCACGATACAAATGTGCTTGCGCGCCTTGGAAAAGACTTCAAAGGCAGGATCGTACGTGGGCTTGGTTTCGACAGAAATGTTCTGATCGAAGCAGGTGTGGAAACTGCCGAAGGCTTTGTGGCGGCAAGTTCATCCGACAACGCGAATATTGTGGCGGCACGGGTTGCTCGAAACATATTCCACGTACCCAGAGTGGTGGCGCGTCTTTATGACCCGGTCCGTGCGGAAGTGTATCAGCGGCTGGGGCTGACTACCATTTCAAGCACAGCCTGGGGGGCGGAACGAATCGTGGAAGTTGTCACACATACCGATCTTGATGTGCTGAATATTTTTCAGGATGGTGGAACCACAATGGTGCGTGTTGAGGCTCCCGCCCGTTTGCATGGGCATCGAATTACTCACTTGAACATTCCCGGCGAAGTGATAGTCACTGCGATCACACGTAACGACCGCACTTTCATTCCCGTTTCAGGAACAGAATTTCAGGAAGGGGATGTTATTTATCTTGCCGTGATCCCTTCAGCGATGAACAGGCTCGAAGAATTACTTGGAATCGAAAGGATGCAGCCATGAACGTTATTGTAGTTGGCGGCGGCAATACCGGCTCACAACTTGCAAAATTCCTGTTGGATGCCGGGCACACCATTCGTGTTATCGATGAAAGACCGGGCGTTCTGGAAAAACTCGCGGCGGAGATTCCACAAGAGGCGATCATTAACGGAGACGGAAGCTCGCCGGTCATACTCGAAAATGCAGGTATTCAAAAAACACAGGTATTGGCGGCAGTCACCGGTTCGGATGAGACCAATCTGGTGGTGACTTCCCTGGGGAAGTTCGAATTCAACGTCCCCCGTGTAATTGCCCGGGTCAACAACTCGAAGAATGCCTGGTTGTTCACGGCTGAGATGGGTGTGGATGTAGCGCTTAATCAGGCAGAGATCCTGGCAAAATTGACCGCAGAAGAAATGTCCCTTGGCGATATGATGACGATGATGAAAATTCGGCGCGGAAAATTTTCTCTCGTGGAGGAAAAGATCGCCCCGAACGCCCCGGCTATTGGTGTGGCGATCAAGGATTTGCAGCTCCCCGAAAATTGCGTGATCTCCGGCATTATCCGCCACGGAGAGATTGTGATGCCTCGTGGTATCACCGTCCTCGAAGAAGCCGATGAAATCCTCGCGCTGGTGGATGACTCTTCCCGTGAACAATTGGCAAAACTATTAAGCCGGCCGCAGCCTGCCAAAACAGGGTGAGTCCCTGCCATGCTGGAGATTGTGCCCCACGGCGACGCTTCGCCGCTAAAACCAAGAGCACGCCTCGCAATGACATATTAGACATCTTGCATAAGTATTTGCAGGGCGGGTTTTCAACCCGCCATATATCAAATTTCGAAAGGATGTCAGGCTAAAAGTGTCGCCACGGCGCCACAGCTATGCCTGACCTACGATTGGCCCTTGTAAATCCCGAAGGGATGGAAAGATTATAGCTAGATGCCATCGATAGCCCAAATCCCGAAGGGATGGCATGGATTTTCAATGGCGATGACACCCCTTCGGGGTTGGGTGTATGAAGCTATCCATTCTATAATCATTTGACCCCTTCGGGGTCAGTCAGCGCATTGGTGCGTAAGGTGAGTTATTAATAAAGCTAGCAAACCCCCAAATTATTGACTTTGGAGGTTTCTTTTTTACTGTCAGGCTTACAACCTATCCGAATATTTTCAGCTCACGGCGGCGTCCTCGCCGCCGAGGACTGCGGCGAGAGCAATTTTTAGGATAGGTACTTCTTTGCGGTTCAAATGCCGATTGGGGAAATTCAAACCTTACAACTCAAACAAGCCGGTTGACAACGGCATTCAAATTCGCTAAACTATACGCAAGAGTATATACTACGCGCAAGGGTATCCTATGACTAAAAACTCCACACCTGCACACATCAGCGCCAAAACGCTGTTACCCGCCGCCATCACTGGCTGGGAAATGTTCCTGCTCGACCAGGGACGCTCCCCCAATACCGTCAAAGCCTTCCTCTCGGACGTGCGCCTGTTGACCCAGTTCCTGCCGCCGGATCAATCCATCGGCACGGTCACCACCGATGACCTCAACCGCTTCTTTGAATGGATGGAAAAAGGACGCGGCATTGCCTGCAGCCCGAAGACTCTTTCGCGGCGAATCACCTCGGTCAAATCCTTTTTCCGCTGGCTGCATCAATATGGCACGTTGAGCATCGACCCCGCCGAAAAAGTCTTGCAGCGCTCCGCGATCAGCCCGCTTCCGCAGGTGCTTACAGATGATGAATATGAAGCCGTGCTGCTGGCAGCCGACCGTCAGCGGCGCAACAAAAAGCCGGACGCCCGCCCATACACATTGGCGGCGCTTCTGCTTAACACCGCCATCAAAAAGAGTGAATGCCTCGGTATTCACATCAACCACATTGAATTGGGCGGCAAGAACGGACCTTATCTTTTCGTGCGCTATGCCAGTCCCGCTAACCGTTACAAGGAACGCAAGATCGAACTGACGGATGATTGGGTCGCCTCTTATAACGAATATCTCACACAATATCAACCCGTGGATCAGGCATTCCCCTGGTCGCCCCGCCGGTTGGAATATCTACTGGAAGACATTGGCGAAGAAGCAGGTTTGGAAAAACATCTCTCCTTCGATATGTGCCGCTGGACCTGCGCCCTGCGCGATTATCAAAGCGGCATCGAGCCGGATAAAATCCGCCAGAAACTGGGCGTATCAAAAATCCAATGGCGCGAGTTATTCATCAAGTTGAAGCAGTTGAACGGAGAAATGAAATAAATCAAAATCCCCATCCACTTACGGATGGGGATTTTCGTCCATGGCTGTTTTTTCAGGCGGGTGTTGAACAGAGAAATAGATAATTTCGCTGGTTTCATCCTTCAAACGGTGGCGATGCGCCGGGCGGAAGCCGGGCACCCAAATGATCTCATCCCCTGCGCACAGCAGGGGCCAGCGGTCACGCGCGCGATGCGGCAGCTTTTCGTTGACGAAGAAATCGGAAAGTTTTTGAGAGTGATCGTCCATGCCAAGCGGGGAAAAATGATCGCCCTGACGGCGCACCCGCAGCTCGAACGACCCGGGCAACTCCGCCGCATCCAACCAGACCTGGAACTGGTCCTCGTTTTCTTCAGCCTGTTCCCTCGCCAGAGCCGGGAGACGCCAACGCTCGCAAGTCACCTTCCAACCACCCGCCAGAGAGACTTGCTCCCCCAGTTGAATGGAAATGGATTCGTCATCCGGCATTTGGGGCCAACGATCGAAGGGCAGTTCCGCATGCGGCGCGCAGACGTGAATTAGACCCGACTCGCGGAACATGCGCAGCCCGGCTTTCAAATCCAATCGTGGAACGGTCACGCCGGTTGAATTGATAAATGTCGCCGCGCGCTTGAGGGTTTGATAGCCGATGTCCACGCCCGGGTGGAGAGTCTGCATGGCGTGGCGAATCAGGTTGCGTTGGAGTCCGATCGGGAGCGACGTCAGGCGAAGCACATCAAAGGTGATAATTTCGTCATTTGCGGAAGTAACCGTATTGCCCCAGGCATGCTCCAGCGTCTCCATCACGAAGGCATAGTCGCCTTTCAGTGAATGCGACATCCGCAAAACGGTCTCGCGGAATTTCGGGTTGTAGGTTTCAAGCGTGGGGACCAAAAGATGGCGGATGCGATTGCGCTGGAAGTTCAACGAGTCATTGCTTGAATCATAGCGCGGGCGTAGTCCATTCACCGCGCAGAAAAGCACAGTCTCTTCGCGCCACATATCGAGCAGCGGGCGCACAACTGGGATGTCCGGGTCGAAGGATTTGATGACCGAGCGATACGACATGCCCTTCAAACCTGAAATGCCGCTGCCGCGCAGGAAGTGCATCAAGACTGTTTCCACCTGGTCGTCGGCGGTATGACCGACCGCCACTGCCTGCGCCTTGTGCTTGCGGGCAAGGTCGAAGAGAAAGCGATAACGCAACGTCCGCGCCGCATCTTCGATGGACAACTTCTTCTCCTCGGCATACGCACGGACATCCGCGCCGCCGGGAATGCAAAGAAGCCCCAAACGAGTAGCAGCCTTCTCGACCATGCGCGCATCCAAAACGGATTCGGCGCGTAGTTGATGGTCGAAATAAGCGATCAAAAGATGATAGCCTGCCCGTCTCAGCGTCTCCATGAGACACAGGCTGTCGGGTCCACCGGAGACACCGACGACAATAGGTCGATCTGTTACTAGACCGCACTCCTCTGTCAAAATTGATTCGACGTTCGTAGACATTTAAATTTGATACAACTCAACCAGCACCCCGCCGGTCGACTCGGGATGAACGAAGGCGTACTTCTTTCCATCGGCAGCGGCGCGCGGCTCTTCGTTGATGAGGCGAATGTTTTTTGACTTAAGTTGCGCCATCATAGCCGCGATGTCGTCCACTTCAAGGCAGAGATGATGCATGCCGGGTCCACGTTTGGCGAGATATTTGGCGATGCCCGAATCGTCAGTGGTCGGCATGACCAATTCCACTTCTGCGCCAGCCAACGGCAGAAACGCGACTTGAGATTTTTCAGCAGGGACATCGCGCAGTTCGTGCAGTTCGATGCCGAGCGCATCGCGCCAGAACGTGAGAGATTTTTCCATATCCTCTACGACAACGGCTACGTGGTTGATGGCTTTGATCTGAGGCATTGGTTCTCCAAATTTATTTAGGGTGTGAATGGATTTTACTTCAAGATGTCTATTGCGATTGGCAGCGCAGACATTGCCCACTCCGCATACATGCTGCCGGAAGGATGCAGTCCATCACCGGCGATTAGTGAAGGGTCAGTCGCTGCCTCACGCGAAACAGGTGTGACGTCAACGTAATCCGCGCCTGCCTTTTGTGTTTCTTCGAGGTTAATTTTATTGAAGGCATCGATCTCCGCTGCGATCTGCACCGCATCCCGGCCTGCCGCGAAGGGAGTGACGCCCCAATCGGGAATGGAAAAGACGATGACGCGCTTCACATCCCCGCCTGCGTATTCGATGGCTTTATCAAGCAAAAAGACGAACCCCTCGCGGTATTCGTTGATATCATATCCGCGATATTGGTTATTAACGCCGATCAACAGCGAGACCATATCGTACGGCGGTTTAACCGTCTGCGCTTGAATGCCCTGCCAAAGTTCATCTGTCGTCCAGCCGGTGCGGGCGATAATGGTCACATCCACAGCCACACCTTCATTTGAAAGTAAAGCAGCAAGTTGATTTGGGAAACGTTCTGCTTCTTCCACGCTTTCACCGATGGTATAGGAATCACCCAAAGCTAAGTATCGAAGGCTCATTGAATTCTCCGGTGTGGGTTTTGGAATATTCGAACAACTGATAAGAATGAAGCAAAACAAAATCGCGAATTTCTTCACAAGGGCAAGTATATCAAAAAGACGGTGGACGATAGACCATGGATGCCCTTTTCCAAAAAAACAGTACAATCACCCACAAAGAAACTGACCCATGC
>JACPVC010000092.1 GCA_016191955.1 Chloroflexota bacterium | reverse complement strand
GCTTCTTCGAAAGTCTTGCCCGCTTCATTGGTAATAAGTTTGGCGATCTCGTCGCCGTTCTCGCGCATGATGTTACGGAGTTTGAACAGATATTGCACACGGTCGTTGACCGGGATTCTACGCCAGCCATCGAAGGCTTCACGCGCCGCTTTCGCCGCCGCTTCCACATCCGCCTTCGTGCCAAGTGGAGTTTTTGCGATCACCAATCCTGTAGCCGGGTTGATGACATCGAAATATTCCTTGGCATTGGGCTTAACCCATTCGCCGTTGATGTAATTTAGGATTTCCATAAGTTCTCCAAATCTTTTAACCACGAAGGACACAAAGGTCACTAAGGTTGACCCGCAGCATACATAAAAAGACTCTCCTTGGTTTTTCCTTTGTGTGCTTCGTGCCCTTTGTGTTTAATGTACTTGCTTATCCGCAACTTCCAGTGCTTTTTCGACAATGACGAGACCTTCATCAAGTTGCTCTTTGGTGATACAAAGCGGCGGAACTACAAAAACCATGCTGCCCATGCTGTTTGCCATGATGAAAGTGAACAAGCCATTTTGGCGCAATGTCTTTCCAACCTCCGCCATCACGGACGCAGGCATGATGTCTTTTGTGTCGCGATTGGTGACCAACTCGATGGTCGAGAAAAGACCAATGTAGCGCACATCGCCCACCGAAGCATGGCGTGACTTAATATCTTCAAGACATTCGCCAAGATAATTACCCATCGTCTTTGCATTCTCGATCAGATTGTCCTCATCGTACACTTCGATGGTGGCAAGCGCAGCCGCGCAAGACAAAGCATGACCGTTGTAGGTTAGACCGGCATAGAGGTACTTATCTTCGAAAAATTCGGCAATCTTATCCGAGACGATCACAGCGCCCAGCGGGGCATAGCCGCTGGTGATGCCTTTGGCGGTGGTGATGATGTCAGGCGTGACCTTCCAATTATCCACGGCGAACCATTCACCGGTGCGTCCCCAACCGCTCATGACTTCGTCTGAAATGAGCAGGATGCCATACTTATCACACAGTTCACGCACGCGGGGCCAGTAATCATCCGGGGGGACGATCAGTCCATTCGAACCGACCACACCTTCCATGATGATCGCCGCAATCTTATCGGGACCCTCGTACTTGATGACTTCTTCCAAGTGTGAAATACACTCGCGCTTGCACGACTCTTTCTTCTGCCCGAACGGACAGCGATAACAGAACGGGTCCAGGAAGTGGACTCCACCCGGCATGACCGGCTCCACGGCGAGACGGCGGTAATCACCAGTGAGGGCAATCGAGCCATGAGTCGCGCCGTGATAGGAACGATAACGGGCAAGGATTTTGTGCCGCCCGGTATAGAAGCGCGCGATCTTGATGGCGTTCTCATTCGCTTCGGAACCGCCAAGGGCAAAGAAGGTTTTCTTCAAATTACCCGGGGTCACTTCCGCCAGTTTCTTCCCAAGCAAAGCGCGGACATCTGTCGTATTGCCGGGATGCACAAAGCAAAGCTTGGCTGCCTGATCTTGAATGGCTTTCACTACTTTGGGATGTTGATGACCGATATTGGTATTCATCAACTGAGACGAGAAATCGATATAGCGCTTCCCATCTGTATCCCAAAAATAGATCCCTTCCGCTTTTTCAACCGGGATGGGGTTGACTTGTCCCTGCACAGACCAGGAGAAGAAGGTGTATTCCTTGCTGAGATCGACGATCTCTTGGGAGGATAATTTGTTTGACATAAGGTCTCCGAAAAAGTACACAAGTAGATACGTAGACAAGTAGGCAGGATTTGTAACCCTGTCTACCCGTGTACTTGTCTACTTTTTTACTTCTTTATCTCTTTCACGATCTCCGCATAGACATTCAACGTCTCGTCAACATCGGCATCGGAGTGTTCGTAGCACATGAACCACGGCTCGCGAGCGTCGAGGTCGGGCATGACACCTTTTTGGATCGCCTTCCCCGTCAGTTTGAGATATAACTCGCGGTCGCTTTGCTGCCAGTCGCGCTGACAAGTCACCGACTCGGTGTTCAACGAGAAGGAGAACATCGCGGGGTAGCCGGTGAACACGGCGGGAATATTGTTTTCTTCGAAGATTTCTTTCAAGCCATTCATCAGACGCTGTCCGCGTTTTTCGATGGTCTTGAGAATGGGTTTGGATTTGAGCAGGCTTAACGTCGCGTATGCTCCAGCCACGCCGGGCTTGTTGTTAGTGTAGGTCCCGCCTTGTGCTACGCCGTGCCCAATAATGGACATGATCTCTCGCTTGCCGCCGAAAGCAGCTATCGGGTAGCCGTTGCCCAGGGCTTTGGCATACGTCACGAGGTCCGGTTTGAGGCGGTAGTATTCCTGCGCCCCACCATTGGCGATGCGGAAGCCCGTCTTCACTTCATCCAAGATAAAGACACAGCCATATTCTTCGGTCTTTTTGCGGATGAGTTCGAGGAATCCATCCTGCGGGTTGATGGCGGCGCAGTTGCCCTGACACGGCTCCGTGATCACCGCGGCGATCTGCTCGCCATACGAGCGCATCACACGCTCGAAACCCTCAAAGTCGTTGAAGGGTAGTGTGATAATAAATTCGCGCATCGATTTTGGGATGCCGGACGAACCTGGTACAGGAATGGGACTGCGCCGGTTGCCATATGATTCAACCGGCGCATAGGTTGACCATAAAGCATGGTCGTGCATCCCATGATAGTTGCCTTCAAACTTCACGATGATGTCGCGCCCGGTGTACGCACGCGCCACGCGGATGGCGTGCATGGTGGCTTCGGTGCCCGAACAAGCAAAACGGACCATCTCAATGGCTGGCGACATCTCGATGATCATTTCCGCGACTTCAATTTCCAATTCGCCCGTCATGGCGAACAGGATGCCGTTCTGTATTTCTTCGATGACCTTTCGGTCTACTTCATCAAAGGCATGCCCCAAAATAATGGGACCAAACGCCATGCGATAATCAATATATTTTTTGCCGTCCACGTCCCACAGGTAGCCCCCTTTGGCTTTTTGAACATAGGGAGTAATGCCATCTCCCCAAAAACGAAAATTGGAATTCACCCCCAGAGGCACGACCTTCTGCGCGCGTTTCTGGAGTGCCTGCGTCTTTGAACCGAACATAGTTGCTCCTTTAATTGACTATTTGGATGCTGTTATGGTTTCGTTCTCTGACAGTTCTTTTGCTATGCGCTCTGGCACTCTCCACTGGTAAACATCTTTGAGAATGATCGGTACGATGGAGGTTGTGGTCTTTCGCACCCCTGGGACCTTGCGGACGACCTCGGTGACGAAATAATAGATCTCCGATGTGTCCTTGGCAACCACCTGAATACTGATGTCATTCTGTCCGATGCCGCAGGCTACGTACGTCACATTTTCGAAGGCAGCCATTTTCTTGGCAACTTCCAAGACCGCGTCGGCTTCGACTTCCAGCCACACGTCTGCCTTGATATTGAATCCCAGCGCCTCGGGGCTGACCACCGCACTGATCTGGATGACACCATCTTCGATCATCCGATCCACACGATAGCGGACAGCCCGCTCTGAAATATCCCCCATACGGCGCGACATCTCGGAGGCGGACATTCGCCCATCCTCCAGAAGCAAATTGACGATTTTTATATCAGTTTTGTCGAATTCATACATAGGTTATAGGCTTCTTTTCCGAAAATGACACGCAGAATATACCTTACGCAGTTTTAATCGTCAAGGGGTGAAAATTTGGCAAGGATGGGCTTTTCCTTTACAATGGACGGAATTTACTGGAACAACGCGAATGAAAATCACCTACTCTGAAATTCAAAACACAAAGATATTCAAAGCTGCCGAGATCCAAATCGAACTCGGTTCCGCCCCTACAGGATATTATCGTCATGGCTGGCAGTCCTGGTCACTATCGGCATGGACGGACCTCTCCCCGCTTCCAATTCAAAAGCCAGCGATCTATCGCCCGCTGCAAACGGATGCCGTTTACATTCACGATATGAATCCGAACGGCTCCTGGTTGGGCGCAGTTGAATTCGAGGATGGAAACATCCTCCTGCTTGGCGCATTGGCAACAGACACGCATGTGTCGCTGGTCGAGAATCAACTCACAGGTTGGAGCGAAGCGGGTGAAGTCGAGTGGTTCACCGCCTACGGGCAGGAAAAAGCCGTCTTCGAAGAATATGTTGAGCAGTTGGGAATCCGATTTGGCAAGGCAAACAAGAATCATGTTCCGCGCGTTTGGTGTTCGTGGTACAGCCTGTACACCGCCATCGACGAAAAAATCCTGAACGAGTCGTTCGACCTGCTTGGCGACCTGCCCTTCGAAGTTTTACAGGTGGATGACGGCTGGCAAAAAGACATCGGTGATTGGGAAGCCAACAAAAAATTTCCATCGGGAATGCAGGCATTGGCTGAAAAGATCAAATCTACCGGGCGACATGCGGGTTTATGGCTTGCCCCATTGATCGTAGCGAGATCGTCACGCATGTATCGCGAACATAAAGATTGGCTGTTGCGCGACGAAAAGGGACGACTCGTTTCGGCTGGATTCAACTGGGGGCAGCCGTTATATGCGCTCGACACCACGCATCCAGATGCAATCTCGTGGCTGGTTGCGCTCATGAAGCTGGTGCGCCGCTGGGGCTTTGACTATTTCAAACTGGACTTCCTCTATGCGGGCGCACTGAAGGGCAAACGTTACAACGATATGCCGCGTGAAGCGGCTTACCGTGAATGCCTGCGGTACATGCGTGAAGCAATGGGAGAAGGCGCTTTCTTCCTGACCTGCGGCACGCCCATCCTGCCGGCGCTTGGCATGTGCGATGCCATTCGCATCGGACCGGACGTTTCACATGAATGGGAAAATTACCGCAACGAGACATTGCTTTACAACTTCACCACCCCCGGCGCCAAGAACGCCATCCGCACCGTGGTCCACCGTTTGTGGCTCAAATCGCTGATTCACATCGACCCGGATGTGGAATATTTTGAATCAAAAGAAAACTCTCTGGAAGAGGAACACAAACAACAACTACAAGACCTTGCCCTGATCTGCGACTTCAAAGCCACCTCCGACCTTCCGCAGTGGATGACGCCGCAAGAACGCGGGCAAGTCCGCGCCTTTCTACTCGCCGCACCCGCAGTGACCCAACTCAGCCGTTACGTCTATCAACTCGACAATCGCGTCGTGGATTTTTCATCCGCCGTGGCATTGCCGCCCAAATCGCAAGGTCTCACTGCGTTATGGGGTGAATTCCTCGGCTGGCTCGGCAATTGGAAGTTGGTGCTGCGAATTATAAAAATGTTAGATTATCGCGCTTTGCGCGGCAGGGTTTCAAGAATATAACTGATGTTATACACTTGCGCTTCGACTACGAGCGGAACGAGTGAACGTCGAGGAGCGCAGTCGAAGGGCAAGGGATGCAAGAAAGTAGAAATCGCGTAACATCAGAATATAAAACGAAAGCGACCCTTGCGGGTCGTTTTCGTTTTTGTAGCGCGAGATAATATCTCGCGCTACCCAAAAATCTCGTCTGTCTTGGCAGCCATCACAAAGTCATTCCTGTGCAAGCCCTTAACCACATGCGTCCACCATTGAACGGTGACCCTGCCCCACTCCAGCACGATCAGCGGATGATGGTCTTCTTCCTCGGCAATCGCACCGACCTTATTTGTGAACGCAAGCGCTTCAGCATAGTTCTTGAGTTTAAAAGCCCGTTCCAAACGCTTGATGCCGTCCACTTCCTTCAACTGCCATTGCGGGACCTGCACAAGCAAATCGGCAACTTCGGCGTCTGTCAGGGCAGGGTCGCCGCCGCGACAGGGAATACATTTTCCAGCAGCTAGATTCTCCATGAGACACTCTCCTATAAAATGACGGGCAAAAGGTGGAACACTCCGCCGAGAAGAAACACTACCAATAAAGCATTGGAAATCCTATTTTTGAAGCCGAAGAAAATGACCTGTTCGATGGCGCGCATAAACCAAAAGACCGAGAACGCAATCAACAAACCTTGCCCCAATCTCGTTGTGGACATTTCCACTTGAAAGGCTGCCAGCACGAAAGCCATAACTACGAAGACATAAGTCAGGCGCAAATTGAGGATCTGCATTACCGCGCGATTGACATGGTTTAGCGAGGCAAGGTCTTCTTTCCAGCGAAATATCTTCCAGAAAAGAAGATGGAAAACAGCAAACCCCAGGTCATAGACAGCACATGTAACAAGCCAGGAATTTGCGTCCATTTTACAAGGAAATCTTTTTGATATCTTCCGGCTTCGACAGGCGGATACGCAACACTTTGCGTCCTGCTGCTTTTAAAGCTTCGTAATCGCCCAACGCCTGTGCGCGGATGAGCGTGCCGAAGGTCAGACCCTGACCGGGAATATCCATGTCGTTTTCAGCATCGTAGACGAACTGAATAAAGCGTCCCTTGTTGGGACCGCCCTTATGAAACTGCCCGGTCGAATGCTGGAAGCGCGGACCGAAACCAGCAGTCACCGGCAGTGTGGTCTTGGCACGAATGGCAATACGCAAGTTTTGAATCGCATCGATCATCTCAGCATTGCGCGGTATATAGGCATTGATGGTCACAAATCCCTGCCCTGAGCTTGTCGAAGGGTCGCCCGCTTGTGGGCTCGATAAAAATTCAGCCAATGCCTTTTTGGCGTCTTTGACATCGACCAAATCGGCTTCAGCGAGTTTGCCCGTTGCCTGATAATCTTTGATCTTGGCAATCGTCCGCAACTTGCTGTCTTGCACATCGGGTTGGTCGAAGGCGTTGATACCTAAAATATGGCACGCCGTCGAAATCGCGATCTCCCAGCGGAAGAATTCGGCGCTCGCGTCATACGCGCTTTCAATCGGGAACTCAATTACAGGGAAGCCAGCCTTCTTCAACTCAGAAATACCCGCTTCCAATTCGCCATTACTCTTGATGTAAATAAACAAGCGGTCATTGCCGTAGTCTCCTGGTTTGCCGAGCGGCTCCAACGCCACTGGCAGGATGCCCTTGCCATGCTTGCCGCTGGATTCGGCGATGACTTGCTCCACCCAGTTTGCCAAAGCAGCCACCGGCGCATCTGCCAGGACCGTGAGCTTGTCTCTACCCATCAGAGCGGATTCTGCAATGAGAGCGCCCAATGCTACGCCAGGGTTGCGCGCCGCAGGGACGTTCGCCAGCGATTGGCTACGCATGCGGTCGGCATTGCCGAGAAATTTGTCTAAGTCCATGCCGAGCAAAGCAGCGGGGACCAAGCCGAAATCGGTCAGCGCGGAGAAACGTCCGCCCACCATTGGGTCAGCATTGAAGACCTTGCGGAAGCCGCGCTCATTCGCCATTTTTTCGAGTGAGGTTCCGGGGTCGGTGGTGACGATGAAACGCGAACCATCATGCTTGCTCAATTCCCAGAGGTAATCGAAAGCCGCAATCAGTTCCGCCGTCCCACCAGATTTGCTGGCAATGATATACAGCGACTTCTCTGGCGGGTAATTTTTCACGGCTTCTGCCACCTGCTGCGGATCGGTCGAGTCTAGTATGGCGAGAGAAAGTTTGGCAGCGATGCCGAAACTCGCGAGCAAGGAACTCAGCACCTCAGCGGTCAACGATGAGCCACCCATGCCGATGACAAGCACCCGATCGATCTTCTCGTCATGAACTTGTTTGGAAAAGGAGAGATACCCGTCGAGGCGCGTGCGGGCATCATCGACAGAGTCCAGCCAGCCGAGGCGTTTGGCGGCTTCGGCTTGACCTTCGGGGTCGTCCACGCCAGACCAGAGCGTGACATCATGCTCCCAGAGACGCTTGGGGAAAGACTCCGCTTCCAGCGTGGCGAAACGCCTGGCAACAGAATCAGCCAACGGCGCGATCGAGGCGAGCGCAGCTTTTCGTCGTTCTTCGATGGCATCCAGCAAAGTCTTGAACGAATCCGCAAAGGCTTTGACGCCTTCATCCTCCAGCTCTTGCGTGACGGTGCTCATCGAGATGCCGAGGGCTTTGAGGTCTACAAAAATTTTCTGCACACCATCGAGGTCGCGGGTGATGGTCATCGTCGCGGCGCCATGATTGCGGAAGGCATCGAGCGTGGCGGGCGGCACGGTGTTGACAGTATCGGGTCCGATGAGTTCGTCGACATACAGCGTGTCTGAATATTTCGGATTCTTCGTGCCGGTCGATGCCCACAGCGGACGCTGCACCCGCGCGCGGAAGCGAGCCTTAAGCGTGGCAAAACGCGGCGAAGTAAAGATGGCTTCGAATTGTTCGTAGGCGAGTTTGGCATTGGCAACCGCAGCCTTGCCGCGCAACGGAGAATCTTCGGGGAGTTTGGGGTCGATCTTGGTATCGACACGTGAGACGAAGAAAGATGCGACCGAAGCTATGTGATGAACGGGAAGGTTTTTGGCAACCCGTTCTTCGATGCCTTCGAGATAGGCATTCATCACTTCGGCATAGCGCGAAAGCGAAAAGATGAGCGTAACGTTGATGTTGATGCCCGCCGCAATACTAGCGCGGATGGCAGGAACACCTTCCTTGGTAGCGGGGATTTTCACCATCAGGTTCGGGCGATTGACACGATCCCAAAGTTCCTGTGCCTGCCTGATCGTGCCTTCGGTATCACGCGCCAACAACGGGCTGACTTCAATACTTACGAAGCCATCAGCGCCATCCGTCTTTTCATATAAAGGGCAGAACAAATCACAGGCTTCTTGAATATCTTCGATGGCTAATTGCCAAAAGATATTTTCCGAATCCCAGCCTGCCCATGCCAGCGGAGTGAGCGCAGCATCGTAATCATTGGTCTTGGCGATGGCGTTTTGAAAAATAGTCGGGTTGGAGGTCACGCCGCGGATGTCGCCGCGTTCGATCATGGCTTTCAGCTCGCCGTTCACCAGTAATTTTCGTTGAATGTTATCGTACCAAAGGGATTGCCCAAGGGCAGTCAGTTTTTTGATGGATTCAGACATGATAAAAATACTCCTTAAGAATAAATTCGTAATCCATTACGTGTAACGGATTACGAATCGCTTACCTTTGATTCTCTTCTTCCATTTTTTTGATCTTCCCCACTCGTCGTGCAAAGCGTTCACCGCCTGCTTTATCGCCAAAATATTCCGCAGTTAAAAATGCGGGAACGATCACTTTAACAAGTTCTGGTCCGATCACACGTCCGCCCAGGCAAAGCACATTCATGGCGTCGTGTTCCACGCCTTGAGCGGCAGAATACGTGTCATGGCAGATCGAGGCATAAACGCCTCTCATTTTGTTGGCTGCAATTGCCGCGCCGATGCCTGAGCCACAGATCAAAATTCCACGTTCGGCTTCACCGCTTTGAACCTTCTCGCCAACCTTCTTTGTGAAATCCGGGAAATCCACCACTTCTGCGTTGTATGTGCCCACATCGATCACTTCATGCCCCAATGCTTTGACAGCTTCAACAACAATTCCCTTAAGCGGAAACCCGCCATGATCGCAACCAACTGCTACTTTCATAATTCTCCAAAAGTAGGGCGCAACAATGCCGCGCCCCTACGGTTCTATAATTCTTTCGCTTTCGCCACTACATTCTCAACTGTGAAACCCAACTTCTCGAAGATGACCTTTGCCGGGGCGGATGCGCCATAGTGATCGATACTGATCGTGGACTTCGCGTATCGTTCCCAGCCGAGGCTTGCTCCTGCTTCGACAGCGAGTCTCTTCTGGATGCTTTTCGGCAACACCGACTCGCGATAGGCTTCATCCTGTTTCTCGAACAGTTCCCAACTTGGGAAGGAAACCACCCGCACGCCCTTACCTTCATCTGCCAAGTTTTGCGCCGCATCAAGGATGAGATTCACTTCCGAGCCGGAAGCCATGAGGATGATCTCAGGTGTGCCGAAGTCTTTCAAGACGTATGCACCGTAGGACAAGTTGGCAACTTGTCCTACATCCAAGGTCGGCAGGTTTTGGCGGGTCAGCGCCAGCAAAGTGGGACCATCACGCCGCATGATGGCAACCTTCCACGCCTGGGCAGTTTCGTTCGCATCTGCCGGGCGAAGCACAACAAGGTTCGGGATTAGGCGCAAGGATATAAGATGCTCAATCGGCTGATGAGTAGGACCATCCTCACCGAGACCCACCGAGTCGTGCGTGAAGATAAAAATAGTCGGGTAATGTGAAAGCGCAGCCAAACGGATTGCCGGGCGCATGTAATCGGCAAAGACCAGGAAGGTTGCACCGTAGGGAAGCACACCACCAAAGACAGCCATGCCATTCAAGACAGAGCCCATCGCATGCTCGCGCACGCCAAAGTGGAAGTTGCGCCCGGCGGGTGAATCTTTTTGGAAGGCAGGCACGCCGTCAATTTTGGTGTTATTGGAAGGAGCAAGGTCTGCAGAGCCGCCGAGTAATTCAGGGATCTTCGCGGCAAGCGCATTGATAACTTTTCCAGAAGCCGCGCGAGTCGCCATGCCTTTCGGGTCAGCAGGGAAAGTTGGGAGGGCAGATGCCCAGTTTTCGGGCAGTTTGTTCATCAACACGCGGCGATTGAATTCCGCGCCAAGGTCAGGGAAGAGGCGGGAGTAGGCTTCGCGGCGCATCTTCCAATCGGCTTCGAGTTCACGTCCGCGGTCGACGGCTTTGCGATAGAACGCCAGCACCTCTTCAGGGATGAGAAAACGTGGTTCCTTAGGCCAGCCAAGATTGTCTTTGGCGGCATTAAGTTCTTCGTCGCCGAGAGGTTCGCCATGTGCCTTTTGTGTGCCCTGTCGATTCGGAGCTCCATAACCAATGGTGGTGCGGCACAGGATCAGCGATGGGCGCGGGTCGGCTTTGGCGGCTTTGATGGCTTTGTCGATGGCTTCTACATCATTGCCATCGTCCACACGTTGAATATGCCATCCATAGGCTTCGAAGCGTTTGGCGCGGTCTTCGGTGAAAGCCAAATCCGTCGACCCATCGATGGAAATCTTGTTATCGTCGTAAAGGTAAACGAGACGTCCCAGTGAAAGATGCCCAGCCAGTGACGCGGCCTCGGAGGCAACGCCTTCCATCAAATCGCCGTCAGTGACGATGGCGTAGATATAGGTGTCGATTAATTCATGACCCGGTTTGTTGAAGGTCGCAGCGAGATGAGCTGAAGCAATCGCCATGCCCACACCGTTGGCAAATCCCTGCCCGAGCGGACCGGTAGTGACTTCCACACCGGGAGTCAAGCCGTATTCGGGGTGACCGGGAGTGATACTCCCCCATTGGCGGAAGTTTTGTATTTGTTCGAGAGGTAGGTCGTATCCGGTTAGGTGGAGGAGCGAGTACAGCAGCATCGAACCATGCCCACCCGAAAGGATGAAGCGGTCACGCCCCATCCACTTTGGATTGCGCGGGCTATGTCGCAAATGGCGAGTCCAGATTGTGTATGCCATCGCTGCCGCGCCCATGGGTAAACCGGGGTGACCTGAGTTGGCTTTTTGCACACCGTCTGCAGAGAGAAAACGCAGAGTATTGATGGAACGGTCTTGAAGATCAGATGTCATCATGGAGTCCTAATAAAAAAGTTGAAGCTATTTTACCAAACGATGGTACGCTTTGACGAAATTTCAGCAAGGAGGTTGCGACCATGGCAGTTGACCCCACCTTTTTTTCGGAAAGCTGGAAGAAATGCTGGTCGATAATGATGACGACCGCCAATAGAATATTTCATACTCCGAAAAGAATCGTTGATTCTCCTGGTACACAAGCAAGTGAAAATACAAATTGCTCCTTGCGCCTAGGACGGCGCAAGGAGCAATTCCATGTGCGGCAGCGAAGTCGTTAATACTTTTCCTTCAACGTTTTTTCAGGCAGAACGATCAAGCCTTCCGCCGGGTCCCCAACCGTGGAAATATTTTCGGGTTTGTGAATCGTGAGCCATGCGGTATAAGCCGCCGCCATTGCATCCAGTTGTTCGGGCAGGTAAAGCATATCGAGGGGCCAGATGCCTTTGAGCATTTTATGGCGCGTAATCTCCTCGAAGAAATCCATCGGGTCTTTGATGCGCAGGCCCGCTTCATAAAGAAGTAGCTGTCGTTGTAATTTTCCTTCAAGAGAAGGTTTTGCATGCGGCACGCTGCCTGCCATCACGCAGAATGCCGCGTGCGGCTGAGACTCCAATATCTGATGCGGCATGTTATCTGCCGGGTATTTTTTAAAGCCCATCCTCTCCAGCTTGCGATAGAGAGCGAACCCGGTTTGTATCCATGCCGGGCAGGCTGCCACCGTGGAAGGCGTACCAGAAACGGCAATGCCACGGTCGCGCAGTTCAAGTTCCGCCACACGAAACCCCGATGCGCGAGATTTCAGCGACTTGAACATTTCTCTCTTCTTCTCACGCACCAACCCGCGATTGACTCCCGCCGGTGCATTGACCGCCACCACGGCAGATGCCTGCCCGCCCAGGAACGCGGTCACATCATCCAACTCGCCATCCGTCAAAGCGACAAGGTTCAAGCCCTTGTCCAATGCCGCGAAGGTATAGGACTTATGAGAGGAAGTGGGGTCGACGCCGACAAAAACCGAGTCTGTGAAAAGCATAGTAAGATTAACGTTCAATAGTGCAACAATTACAGAAGCATCCAATCCTATTTTACTTCCAAATTTCCATGAACCGAACCCAGCGAATCACATTCTACATTCTCGTTCTCATTGCAGGCGCATTATGGATCGTTCTCTCCGGCGAAACCGGAGAAACAACCGTTAAAGCCGCCGCACCCCAGGCAGGCTTCCCTGCCCCCGATTTCACCCTAAAGACCGCCGAAGGCAAAACCTACACTCTTTCAGAATTCAAGGGTCAGGCGGTCTTGGTCAACGTCTGGGCAACTTGGTGCCCGCCCTGCGAAGCAGAAATGCCCGCCATCGAAAAGATGTATAAGGAATATAAGGATCAGGGTTTTGTCGTATTGGCGATCAACAGCACCTTTCAAGATGACCCGACTGAAATCGCTCCATTCGTGGACGACCACGGCCTTACCTTCCCCATCCTGCTCGATGAAACCTCGGATGTAAGCCGCGCCTATCAAGTACGCTCGCTACCTTCATCCTATTTCATCAACCGTCAGGGCATCATCACCGAAGTCGTCATCGGCGGACCCATGTCCGAAGCCCTGCTCCGTACCCGCATCGAGGAGGCATTGAAACAATGATCGAAGCATTCCAAAATCTTTTCGCGCCGCCGCGCCATATGATCCTGCTCGTCATTGCCGCATGGCTGGGGCTTACCCTCACAGAACGCCGCACCGAACGTCACGGTATCAGCAAGGAAGACCTCAACAACATCACGTTCTATGGGCTGATCGCCTTTGTCATCGGCGGGCGCATTTCGTATGTGCTGCAAAATATGTCAGCCTTCACAAAAAGTCCGCTTGGCATCATCTCCATCAACCCCGATCTTTTTGATCCAATTGGCGCGCTAGCCGTTACTTTCATTGTTGCTATTGCGTACGCTCAACGCAAAGGGCTCGCCCTTTGGAGCGTACTCGACGCGCTAACCTTATTCTTCGCAGTCATCGCCATCGGGCTGGGATTAAGTCATCTCGCCGCTGGAAACGCATTTGGACTCCCCACCGATCTGCCCTGGGGAATCGACTTGTGGAATGCCACCCGTCACCCCACCCAAATTTATGACGCGCTCGCCTCTTCCTTAATATTGATCCTGCTCTTGCGCTTCAAGCCGAGTGCCCGCCCCGGCGTCACCTTCTTAATTTTTTCCACGCTGACAGCTCTTTCTCAACTCCTGTTCCAAGCCTTCCGTGCAAATTACACCGTGCTCTTCAGTGGGCTCCGGCAGGAACAAATCCTGGCTTGGTTTGCACTGTTGATGTGCTTCATCCTTCTAGAAAACAGATTAAGCCATGTAAAAAAGCAGGCAACTTCCGAATAAAAAAACGGGCTGACGATATGTCAGCCCGTTTTCGATATCTCCCTAACCGAGTTCTGGCTCGATCAAGCCATAACTCCCATTGCGCCTGCGATATAACACATTGACCTTGCTCGTCTCCGCGTTATAGAACACAAAGAAATTATCGTGCCCCAAGTTGCGCATCTGCACCAATGCTTCATCTTCCGTCATCGGGTACAGCACGAATTTCTTGCGCTTGGCGAACAACGGTGAGAGTTCACCCGTCTCTTCGTCGATAATATCCTCAACCGCTTCGGCAGCGGAACGCCCATCGCCGCGTCCGTGATGTTTCTTGCCTTTGTATCTCTCGATCTGGCGCTGCATATTATCCAAAGCTTTATCGAATGCGGCAAGCGCCTCGTCCGCGCGCTCTTCAGACCGAAGGGTAAATCCCTTCCCAAACACGGTGATCTGCGCCACATTCCGGTCATTGGCATCGCGCGCAGCCTGATGGTGCGATAGCTCCACGCGTGCTTCGTCGACAGCAGGCAGGTAATGATCAAAGTTGCCCGCCTTCTTGGAGACATACTCCTCGATCCGCTCGGTCAAACGGATATGACGTGTCTGAACTTCCACTTTGTTGGACATAAGGTCCTCCTTGAATATAGGTTGTTAAGTTACAAACACAAACGCGCTACACACGCCTCAAGTCGTGATGAGACAATGCGCGCGCGACGGTCAACGCATAAACGTCCCTGGCGCCAGCCGCGTACAGGGCATCCGCGCCGGAGGAAAGGGTCGAGCCGGTTGTTGAAACATCATCCATGACGAGTACTACTTTTCCACCCACCCCCGAATCTGCCTGAAACGCTTCGTGGACGTTCCTGTGCCTTTCCTCCCTGCTCAGCCCTACCTGCGAGCGCGTCTCTTTCCGGCGCGCAAGCGCGTGTGGTAAATACTGCAAGCCCAAACCCATAGCGAGTGGTTTTGCGATCATTGCAACCTGATTATAGCCCCTTTCGCGCATTCTTTGTTTTCCCAACGGTATAGGGACGACAAGGTCGATCTCCCAATCCAGGCTTTGGACAAAAGGCATCATCGCCGCCGCAATGGCATCTCCCATCGAGAGGTCGCGCCGATATTTCAACTTATGCAAAGCAGATTGTACCGGTTCCTCGAAAACTGCCCACGCCCGCAAGGAATGAAAACGCGGCCTGCTAGCAAGACAAGCACCGCAAACACCAGGCTTCTCCTGCGGCAAGCCGCAAATTTCGCAAACGATACCATTCAGTATTTTCACGCTACTTTGACAGGTTTTACACCATCTCGCGCCCAATCCGCCGCAGCCCCCACATTGTGGAGGAAAAAGCAGATCAAGTCCGCTCCAAATCGAACGATACGCCTTATATTTCCAATTGTTCATGGTTCCTCCCTAAAAGGATTTATAAAATATTCTTCGGCGGGGTTAATTCCCCATGAGTGGTCCGAACGCGCCTGCGATCTGGAAGGCGGCAGGCGCCATCAAGATAATCATGATGGACGGGAACGTTAGAAGCGCCATCGGGATAATCATCTTGACTGGAGCCTTATGCGCCAGTTCTTCTGCAAATTGGCGGCGCTTCATGCGCATCTGATCTGACTGGATACGCAGCACCTTTGCCATGCTCACACCGAGGAGTTGGCTCTGGATCACCGCCGCAACGAAACTCGTCAACTCAGGCAAACCGATACGGTCTGCCATGTCGCGTAGTGCTTCACGCTGAGTCTTTCCAAGCTGGATCTCGCGAATAGAACGCCCGAACATTAGGGATAATTCGTTCTCCCATTTATCCGCCACCTTCGACATTGCGGCTTCGAAACCCAACCCCGCTTCCACACAGATAGTCAACAGGTCAAGCGCATCTGGCAGCGCCTTGCGAACATCCGTTTGCCTTCTGGTGATACGGCTCGAAAGCCACATTTGAGGGAAGAAAAATCCCAACAACGTAAAGATCGATACGATCAGGAAAATACGCCCAGTGGGCCAATTGACCTGGGGAAGGTTCGAGATCAACAGTAGGAGTCCGCCAAAGACGGCCGCACCAATAAAACGGGTGGAAAGAAACGTGGAAGCGTCGATACGCCCTGGGTTTCCAGCCAGTTCAAGTTTCAACGCTGTTTCTTGAACAAGCTTTTCCGGGGTGAATCGGGCGGAAATCTCACCCATCTTTTTGATGATCGGAATAACAACGCGTTCCATGAACGGCTGTTGGAGTTCGATATCTTCAAGGGAGACATTTTCACCGCGCTGGGTCGCTTCTGCCAAACGAGCCAAAACGGGGTCAGACTCCACACCCTGAGATTCGCGCGCATAGCGTGCCCCGATAATGACCACGAACACGATGCCGCCCACAAGGGCAAGCCCGATGACAATCGCAATAACTGTTCCCATATTACACCTCGATATCCGCTATCTTCATCATAATAAAGTAGCTGGACGAAATCAAGCCCAAAACAACACAAATAATGATTCCCGTACACAGAGGTCCGCCTTGGGTAACTGAAAGCAGGTAATCCGGGTTAAGGAACCACAAGATCAACGTCAGACCGAAGGGAATGAGAGACAACACCGAACCAGAAGCCCGCACCTGGGCGGTCAACACTCGCACCTCGCCCTTGATACGGATGCGTTCGCGAATGGTAAAGGAAATATTATCAAGGATCTCAGACAGATTACCACCGACTTCGCGTTGCACGTTTATAGCGGTAACAACAAAGTCAAGGTCTTCGCTGGGAATACGCCGCAGCAGGTTTTCGAGAGCGGTTTCCATCGGGATACCGATCTGCATTTCCTGTACCACACGCCGGAACTCATCGTTTATTGGGGGCGGGAGTTCCTTGCTGATCGCTTCCATGGCTTGCATGGTGGAGTACCCCGCGCGCAAGCCATTCACCATCAGATTAAGCATGTCTGGCAATTGATCGTTGAATTTTCTAAGCCGTTGTTTCTGCTGCGCCTTTACATATTGTCCAGGTGCAATTCCGCCAATGACCGCTCCGATCAGAGCCGACACAGGGTGCCTATTACCAATGAACCACAAGATCAGGGCAACCAGGAAGATGCTAAGAAAGATCAGTATGAAATATTCTGCAACTTTAAATTTTAGATCTGCGCGAGCCAGTTCACGGGCAATGCGGTCGCCATAGGATGTCTTCTCCACCCGCTTTGAAACCCAATCGGTAATAACGGACTTTTGGGCATCCTTATCGATATTCTTCTGGCTGTCATCCTCCAGATACTGACTTAAGCGTTCCTCCACGATAGAGCGTTCGCTGTTTGATGAAACAACGACACCTATGATAAGAAGAACGATCAGGATAACTCCGCCGATAACAATGATCCAGGTCATTGGACTACTTCCTGGCAATTTGCCTTTTTGATCATTTTACTAATACCGCCTGCGCTCACCGATGCCAAAGATGGAAGGCGGCAGGTGAATGCCCGCAGATTCGATCTTATCCATGAATTTCGGGCGCAAGCCGGTCGGGCGCAGACGACCAATAATGCGTCCGTTTTCGGTACCAGTCTGTTCAAATACAAAGATATCCGTCATGGTGATTACATCACCTTCCATGCCGCTTACTTCGGTGACTGTGGTGACCTTACGTGTACCGTCACGCATACGTTCCTGTTGGCAAATCAAGTCCACAGCACTCGCCACCTGTTCGCGGATCGCGCGAATGGGCAGGTCCATACCGGCCATCAAGCACATGGTTTCGATACGGGATAATGCATCGCGCGGTGTGTTCGCGTGGGCAGTCGTCATGGAACCATCGTGACCCGTATTCATCGCCTGAAGCATATCCAACGTTTCACCACCGCGGCATTCACCAACAATGATCCGTTCAGGGCGCATACGAAGGGCATTGATCACCAAATCGCGGATGGTGATCTCACCGCGTCCTTCAATGTTAGGTGGGCGCGATTCCAACGTCACAACATGTTCCTGTCGCAACTGCAGTTCGGCAGCATTTTCGATGGTAATAATGCGTTCATCGGCAGGGATGAAACTCGAAAGCACATTGAGGAGCGTGGTTTTCCCGGAACCGGTACCGCCAGAGATAATGATATTAAGGCGAGCCTCAACACAGGCTTTCAGAAATTGTACCGCCTCGGCGCTAACCGAGCCGAATTGGATCATTTGATCCACCGTGATCGGGTTCTTGGAAAATTTACGGATCGTCAATACCGGTCCTACCAGGGAGATTGGAGGGATGACCGCATTCACACGGGAACCGTCCGGGAGGCGCGCATCCACATACGGACTGGATTCGTCGATACGGCGTCCTAAAGGTGCCACGATACGGTCGATGATACGCATGACGTGATCATTACTCTCAAAGGTAATCGGCACGCGGTGAACCTTACCTTTTCGTTCGATGTAAACGTTCTTGGGACCGTTCACCATGATTTCTGTAATGGTGTCGTCTTCCAGAAGAGACTGAAGCGGACCAAAACCCAAAATTTCAGCGGAGATCTGCTCGAACAGCCTCGCGCGCTCTGGGCGCGAAAGGACGATATTCTCTTCCGTAAGAATCTGCTCAAAAAGATTTTGGATGGTACGTCGAACTTCATCGGTTCGCGTGACATCCATGGAGGGATCGATCTCGGCAAGCAGCTTATTCTGAACTCTTGTTTTAAGATCAAAATACGAACCTGCCTGCGGAGAGGTGATCGGCGCGCTTACCCTGCGAGCTTGTAATGAAGATAAACGGGAGGCATCACCGCCGCCCGAAGCTGGCGGATTCTCACCACCCGGTTTTGGAGTTCCCTGAGCAGGGGTATTGGGTGTCTGTTGATTACCAGAGCCTTGCCCCTGTTCGATACGTCTTAATAACGACATAGACTTTCTCCTTATCGCCTGGCTGTGGAGGCTTCGTTCTCACCATCCAAAGCGATGATTCGGGCGCGTACAGCTTCCGCTAAAGCAAAGATACCCTTCCCAATCGGCTGGGATTTATTATCCAACATAAAAGGAATCCCGCGGTTCACCGCCGTGATGGCAATTTTCTCATCCAGCGGGATGACTGCCGTAAGTTCATGCTTGAGGTTGTCGCTCACCCGTTCGGGTGTAATCGCAATACGCTTGTCGAAGCGGTTCATGGCAAACACGATGCGATCCTTGCTGATTCCCATTGTGTTCAACAAATCCAGGATCAAACGAGAATTTTTGATTGCGGGTATTTCCTGCGTAGTGACCAGGACAACCACGTCGCTGAGATCGATTGCAGATAGAATAACATCGGTCAGGATGCAGGATGTATCGACCACTACATAAGAATACATCCTTTGCATGAACTGCAAGACCTTCATGAATTGTTCGGCAGATATTTTTTCCGCCATCTCGGGGCGCTGTGGGGCTGCCAAAATACGTATACCAGACGCCTCATGTTTTATCAATATCTCGTCTACGATCTCGGAATCGAGGTCATCCACGCGAGGCGCAATATCAAGGACGGTATTCTTACCCTGTTCATTCACGAAAATCGCCACATCGCCGAATTGCAAGTTCCCGTCGATGAGAACGGTCCGCGTGTCTTCGTTATGCAAAGCAATGGCCAGGTTGACGGCAATCGTCGTGCAACCGGTCCCACCTTTGGGGCTGTAGACAACGATGATCTTCCCATGCGTAGAGGGCATGAAGCCGCCCATCGGTGAAGCTCCCACCGCCGCAGACATAACCATTTGCTGCTTGGCGCCCTTCTCACGTTCGGTATGAGCCATTTCACCCGCTCGTTTGATCGCGGAAATAAGCTCATCACCCATGGGGGGTTTGGTTAGAAAATCCCTCGCGCCGGCAAGCATGGCACGGCGCATATAGTTTTGGTCGCCCTGAACCGACAATATCACGACCTGAATATGAGGGGAGTTCCTGCGAATATTCTCGGTTGCTGTGATCCCGTCGATATCAGGCATGTTAATGTCCATCAATACGACGTCTGGATTCATTTCCTGGGCAAGTTGTATCCCCTCCTTGCCGGTACGGGCTGTTCCCACTACTTCAACATCCACCTCGAATTGCAGCAGCTTACGTACATTCTCCCGGGTCTCAGCTATATCATCAACAATAAGAACTCGTATTTTGTCAGCAGCCATATTCAAAACATCCAATCGTCAAGTTAAATTAGACTATTGTTGAGGTTCCTCTGTCACCGTATCGTTCGGGAGTTCGGGTGAAACAAGGGTGGTAAGCGCGGGGTGCATGGCGTAGGGCAATTTCGCCGGAACAGGGATATTGTATTGGCTAAGCAGGAATTGCAAGGTTGAAGCCTCAGTTGCAAGCCGGGCCTGGTCGGATGGGTTGCGAAGAGTTAACGTAATGTTCGCATTCGTATACATCAGATAAGACAGGGTAATCGAATCTTGCGGAGAAACGATCAGAGTCACAATATCAGGGTTGACTGGAGCCGGTTGTTGTTCGGCAGCAGCAGGATCGGCAGCCTGCTGGGCAGTTGGATCAGTCTCGACGAGCGGGAAATCTCCCAGGCGCATCACGACTACATCCTGAAGCAGGGTCTGACAAACCATGCGCGGACGCTGCGCCTCAGACGGGACGATGTAATACGGTTGCTGAACAGACGGATCAAGTTCCAAGCGTCCTTGCGCAGATCCTGCCGCAGCAACGCCCAAAGACAAAACAGGCAAGCCACCTTCAGCGGTGGGTAAGCCTGTGCCCGTTAGAACCGCTGTGAGATTGGGGAGGATGGTTTGATAGGAAGGATCAACATCCACAAAGAGCAGACACGCATTGACGTTCACATGCGCGCCGGTATTGATCGCGTACCCCGAAACAGCCAGACGGTTGGTTGGGATCGCTATCGCGGTCATACCCGGAGGGATCAGGGAAGCCCACTGGGGTCCTGACACTGCAACAGCAGAAGCCGAATCGGTGATCATCGACTCAGTTATCAGAACGCCCTGATCCAACGGAAGTTTTGCGATCTTATCTACAAGGAAAGGCAGCTCATCCTTGGTGTACATCACTGAGACCACATTCTCTTGAGGGATTCTCAAGGTAGCCAGAACATCTTCGGTAACACGCCCGCCCTGGGGAATATTTTGGGCGGCATAGTACACCTCAACGTAAATCGTTTGGTCTTCAGCAGCCTGCGGCGTAAATAAAAACTGGCGGAGGACCACAAAGCCAACCACCAAAGCTATGATTATGATCAAAAGCACCAAAATCAGAGTGCGACCGCGACGCATAGTTATCTCCTCTCAACAAGTACCACATTAATTGGGCACTTTATAACATATTCATTATACAGGAAAAATGTCAAAAACATATTATGTAGGCGCGAAAACACCACAGATGTATTCACGTGCCTAACAATATTGTTAATCAGGACAGTGCTTATATCTTCGCCTGCACCGTAAATGAAATTTTGGCGCCAGATCCAACAGCGCTATCGATCTCAAATTTTCCACCCAGCATTTCTGCACGCTCCCGGATCAATTTCAAGCCCAGGTTATTCGACTCTTTCAACGTCTCAGCATCGAACCCGCGGCCGTTATCATCCACGCTGATGCGCAGGAAATCAGTGCCGAGGTCAAGATGCACCTTGACAAGCGTTGCCTGGCTGTGCCGCGAGGCATTCCCAAGCAATTCCTGCACGGCGCGGAAGATCATCACTTCAAGGTATGGTTCCAAACGGCGCTCACTGCCGGATACGGTCACGCTGACATCCATGCCAGATTGCTCCTTGAACGCATCGGCATACTTGCGCAGAGTCGGGACCAAACCCAGATCGTCGAGCATCATGGGGCGTAGTTCAAAAATGAAGTTTCGTACCTTTTGAAATGTCCCCAATGCGGATGCTTTCAGATTCGCCAATTCTTCTTTCGCCTGGGAGGGATCGACATCCAACAAACGCATGGCAATTTCCGTCTGAAGGATGAAATTGGAGAGCGCCTGAGCGGGACCATCATGCATTTGACGCGATAATCGTTGCCTTTCTGCCTCCTGCGCATTGACGATCATCTCGATGCCGGTCATCTGTTCCTTGACGGAACCGCCTGCGGCTGATCCCCCGCCATCCCCGCCCCCGGCTTTGCCAACCAACTGCTCCAAAACCGCCTTGTATTTTTCAAGGTGAGATTTATCATTCTGCAATTTTTCCAATTGACCGCGCATGACATACAGCCGCTGCTGGGCATCCAGAGCGGAGTCATATGCCATTTTGATCTCATCCACTGCCCCGCCCTGTTTCTGCACCTGCTGCAGATGGGAAGTGATGGCTGTGTTTCGCTGGGTTAATTTGGAAAGTTCGCCCTGGCTTTGTTCCATCATAAGTGTGATCTCACGCAGGGCACGTTGAGTTTCTTCCAATTCGCTTTTATAGTCCACAGGTTCGGACATTGAATTCTCCTAAGGTCGGATATCGGTATCCCGCAGGGTGACCCAGCCGCGTTTTAACGCATACACAACAGCCTGCGTGCGGTCTTCCACCCCAAATTTTCGCAAAATCGCAGTGACGTGATTCTTAACCGTCTGATGGCTGATGCCCAAAAGCGATGCGATCTCCTTATTGCTCATGCCGCGCACGACACAAGCAAGGACTTCCATTTCACGGTCGGAAAGCGGATGGAATGGAGCGCCCGGTTCACTATACGAGCGGCGCGCGCCTTCCATACTCTCCTCCACCCACAACTCAAGTTCACGGCGGGTGAAGACATTATTAGCAAACACATACTTGCCTTCCGCCACTTCGCGGATGATGCGGGAAAGATTCTGCGGCTCGATATCCTTGGAGCAATACCCATGTGCCCCAGCCAACGCGGCATGGATCGCCTGCTCCACGTCATCGTAACCAGTCATCAAAATGATGCGCGTGCTCATCTTATCCTGTGAGACTTGATGCGTGATCTGTTGCCCGTTCATTCCCGGTAGATTTACATCCAGAACCGCCACATTCGGTTTCTTAGAGCGGATCAGTTCCAACGCCTCATCCCCAGACGCGGACTGAGCGATGATCCGCATATCTGATTCCAGCGACAAAGCATCCACTACGCCCTGACGGAATAGCGGGTGATCGTCCACGACTAATAATGTAATCTGGTTCATCGCTTACCCATTCTCTCTTTTTATTGGTTTTTTATCGCGCTACAACCTTCATATTTTAACCCATTCTTTCACTTCCAACGATAAATTGTCATGGGAGCGAAATCCCCCACATTGGCTATATCGTCACTGGCAGTAAAGACCACAGCCTTGCCCACGGTCATTTCGGGGTAAAGGTCGGCGAAGGCGATCAAATAATCGGCATTTTTCTCGTCGAGGTAAGCTGCCAGGCGGGTTTCATCGCGGATGAAGGGAATGACCTCCGGTGAGACCAAGCCTGCCAGGTCGATCAACTCGTGCCCGTCAAAGTAACCCAGCGCGCCGATGTCATGAGCCGCTACTACTGCCTCAGGCGGGAGATTCGCAGACGCCCATTTTGCAGGTTCGACCATTTCCCGTTCGATCAGGTTAACATCCTGGGCATAACTGCGCGCGCCCAACACAATGAATAATAGAGTCACCGAAGCGAGGCTGATGTTCCAAAGAGTCGAAACAAACCATTGATACCGCTTAAAAGTTTTGCCAGCGGCAAATTCCACCACAGCCAACAGACCCAGCAAAAAGAAGATGGGCATGGCAGGCATGATGTAACGTCCGTGTTGGTACATGGGAAGGCGCAGCATGTAGAGCAGCATATAACCGACGGACCAAGTCAATGCGAGCAGGCTGCTCCACGAGCGTTTCTGAACGGATCGAACTGCCCACATCATAATGCCGGGGATTAATAAGAAGGAAGGACCTACTAATAGTTGGACGAACAATTCACCCAAGCGGCGTGAAAGTGGGAAACCCTGCCAGGCTGCGTACTCGGCTTGCTTGGCATAGTAAGTATTCGGCATGGGCGTGCCGCCGATGAGAAGATTGAAGAATAAATACAAGAGGAAGACAGCGCCAAAGCCAATGAGGACTCGCAGCAACCCACGCAATCGGGTAGGCGTATCTTTTTCATCGAGGAGAACAGCCAACACGAGCGGACCGAGCAGAGTCAAACCGTCGGGGCGCACCCAGACACTGAGACCGGTGAGCAAGCCCAAGGTTAGGTAGCGACGCGAATTCATCATCAAGGCAGATAAAACCAAAGTGGCGATCAAGCCGTGGAGCAGGGTTTCCATCCCAGACATGGCAGCCCAAAGAAGATGCCATTCGACGATGATGAATATGCCAACCCACGGAATCGGCGCAGTGTAGGTTGTAACCAAACGACGCGCGGTAATTTCGCAGACGACGCTCAGCGACCACATGGTGAGCAGACCAAGAAAGTACGTCCAGATGTAGGGTTCGAGGTTGAGGAGAAAGCCAATGGAAAGCAAAGCAGACCAAAGCGGTGACGTGGAACCTGCGGACGGTGCGCCGGGTCGAAATGACCATTCGCCATGCTCGGCAAGGTTGCGGGCGAAGGTTAAGTGAATCCAAGAGTCATCGAGGGGGAAGCCAATGCGGTAAACCAGGTTACTGGTCAGTAAATAAATGATGCCTGTCAGAAGGGTTGCGCCGCCGAGGATGAGCAGGTCGCGTTTTGAGAGCGGGTTATGGAAATCGAAAAATGCGCGTGTCATCAACTTCACCTAAGTATTCAAATTGCGGATAATTTTGCGGGTTATCGTAAAGGTCTGCGATCGGTTTGAGCCTGCCCTGCGCTTCGAATGCATAATAGCGAATGTTATATCGATCAGCGACTTCGAGCAGGGTGTTCACATCGCCATACGGTTGGACAAAAGCGGGACGCCCCGTCATCATGTAATAGCCGGGCGAACTCAAGACCATGATAGGCTCATTTGGTTGCGCGCCATTTTCAACGATGAATTTTTCCACGGCAGGATACGACAACTCACCCTCTTCCCAACCGTTTTGGATGACTCGCACCCAGACGACCCACACCGATAGCATGACGACAATCTGGACAAGCGCGATTCGGAACACAACGTAGGCATGGTCGGTGAACCGATTCTTGCTCCTCGCCCAAGCCACCACCTTTTCCAAACTGAATGGAGCCAGCGCCCAGAACAACGGTTGAAGCGCCGCGCCGGCATGGAAGAGACTTCCACGCGCGCCAGCGAAGGGGAAGATGAAGGTCATCACAAGGAAAAGAATCACCCAAGCAAGGATACCCAACTGCACGCGGCGGTCTTTGCGCAGGAGGTACATGCCGCCCGCGATGAAGGGGAATAAGATGAGATGCCCCTGTGCGGCGATGACGGTTTGGATGTTGTTGGTGAACGCCCACCAGCGAACTTTGAAAATTTCACTCCAACCGCTTGCCAGCCATGAGTCGAAGGTTAGCTTGGAGGCGGGGTAGATGAAGGTCTCTTCATAAGAAGTGATCCACAAGGCGCGGCTGCCGGCAGGCGACATGATCGCGCCGAAGACGCCCAAATTGCGGGCATACCATGGACCCATTACAAGGATGAAGCCAAGAAATGCCAAAGCGCCAGATTGAAGCAATGAAGCGAAGGATAGTTTTTCATCTTGCACGCGCCAGAGGATGAAGAGGAAGGTCAACCCAAGCCAGAGCAGACCGTCGGTGCGGGCAAGAGACATCACCCCGGCGAAGACGCCCATCCAAAACCAGGGGTGCGGACGGTCGGCAAGCAGGAAGAGCAAACCGCCTGCGACCATGAAAATGGCGTAGTTATCTGGGACGGGTAGAAATGGAAGATGAAAGACAGGGAAGAGGGCAAGTAAGCCGGACGTCCATGCGAAGGCGGTGTTTTGGAAAAAGCGATGGGACAGAGCAGCCGTCAACGGCGGGACGAGGGCGGCGAGCAATATAAAGAAGAGACGCCCTGCCTCGTAGGTTGTTTGACCCGTGAGCCACATCCCCAGCGCAGAGACGATGGAAGCAAGCGGCAGCCAATATCCATGCGATGGATGTGGGATGCCCGCTGGGTCGTCGAGGTAGTTCCAGAGATAAGGTTCGGTAAAGCCATTCCCTTGCGCTAATTGCACGCCGCCAGAGAAGTAGTAATTCGCATCGAGATAGCCGGGGACGGTTTGAAAACGGCTGACGATGAATTGAACAGCCAGGGAGAGAAGGAAAAGGAAGAGGTAGGTTCGGCGGGACATGCGATTTATGATTGACGGTTTTTGATTGACGATTTGCGATTGATGATTGATGATTGGAGGATTACGATTTACGTATTAACGAGTCTGCCCAAACGCGTGGGGGACGAATTGCCCACCAGCGAATCCAGTATAAACCAAGGACGGTGAAAACAGGGAGGAAGAGGAATATCATCTCTTGTGAGATGGTTTCAAAGAGTGGGGATACAAAAAGATAGAGCGCCCACGGCACGAGAAGAACCAATAACAACAGAAGGAAGGTCAGGGTGGCGCCGATACGGCTCCAGCGGTCGTAGACGATGGCGAAGACGAAGGCAAGTGGAATAACCAGAACAGCAAGGTTTTCAAATTCAGTGCGGAAGCCGAGCAAGGGTGCCATGGCAATCGAAAGGCAGGCGACCCAATAGAAGCGGCGTTCATCACCGTATAGCGAGGCATTCCATTCGTAACCGAGGTCTATGATAAGGAGGGTGATGATTCCCCAGGCGAGATATTTTCCGTACAAAGGGATGAGATTTTCAAGAACGGAAATGATGGAGAAGCCAAAGTCTGTACGCAGGGCATTCATCCCGGCGCGGAGATAGGGAATGATCCAATTGGAGTAAACCAAAAATGACGCGGCTAAAAGAATAAAGGAAAGCATGCCAAAGCCCGCAAGGACGCGCATGCGTCCCTGTTTGTAAGAACGCCATGCCATCAACAGCAGGAAGGGCAAGCCCGCCTCCCAAAAGTAAAGCGAGGCTGCCAACAATGCACCTGCCAGCTCATCCCGTTCGTAACGCAGAGCAAGTATGATGCCCGCATAAAATAACCCCAACAACAAAACCGGGCTGGCATCAAGAATGGCTTGAAAAGTGTAAAAGTTGATGACCGCGAACAAAAAAAATAAAATCGCAAACCAGCGCGGAGCCGTCCACTCGGTGAGGCGCAGGCTGAGGATGACGAGCGCGAACAAAGCCCACTCCAAGATCAAGGTATATATCGCCCGGGCAGTTGTCGGGTCCGAAAGAAGCGAGAAAGGCAGGTAGAGCAGGAGCAGGTGAAAGGGCGTATCCAGAATGTAGGGGTCTTCCCCATCAACAGCTTTGTTTTCGTAGACCAATTTTTGAACCACATCGGGAACATAACCCGAATAGGGATCCATGTGTTCGAAAGTGAACGCGCGCGCGCCCGCCCAGTGACGCAGGAACTCGCCGCCGCCATTCGGCAGGGACAGGTTCGCAAACGTCAACCCGGCAGAGATGGCAAGAAAAAGAATCACAACCACAGTAATGAAGATGTAATCGCGCGTGGTGAGTGATTTAGAAGGAGGTTGAAAATTCATTCCTCCCTAACCTTCCTTTAAATTGGGAGAGGGAATTTTAAATCGGAAAATTGGGCGTGTTGGCGAGGGTCGCGCCGCTTCTTTGAAGCCCGCTTGTTTGAATGCCGCTGCTGTGCCTGTGAAAATGAAAACGGGCGGCGCTTCTTCTTTTGTATCGATGGGATAACCTTCGACGATCTTTGCACCATGTTGTTTCGCATGTTTGACCGCGGCGTGAAGCAGCGCAACGGCAACTCCCTTGCGCCGATGTTTTTTCTCGACGAACAAACACGTGACCGACCAGACTTCCTGATCGTCGATGGGTTTGAGGACGCGCGAATGAGCGAGCTTTGGATATTGACCCCGCGGCTCGACCGCCACCCATCCAACTGGATAGCCATCCGAATATGCCAGCAAGCCGGGGACGATCTTCGCATCTACCACCGACTTTTGCATTTGTCGGTTACCCTCGCCTTTGTTTTCGCTGAAGGCTTTTCCGCGCAGTTTCCAATGCATGCACCAGCATCCGCCGCAGGCTCCGTTCTCGCCGAAGAGGATTTCAAAGTCGCGCCACAGTTTTTGCGTGAGCGGATGGAAGGAGAGATCGAGTTCTTGGGTGGTGGTATGTTTTTTAGAGGGCATGGGGGGAAAAGTGGTAAGTGGTAAGTGATAAGTGTGGTGGGTTACCGGTTAGGAGGGATTGCAGCGTTCTTTGCTGGCATCTGATTACTGTTCACTGACTACCTATTCACAGCTACCGTCCCTCAACCAAATGATCGTGGTCAATTGTACCTGATGTCCATTCCTTGAATTGCGAAAGGATGACGGCGGCGAAGATCATCACGCAACCGAGGATTTGGATTCCCGCCAGGCGTTCGTCCAACAACAGCCAACCCGAGATGACAGCGAAAACGGATTCGAGTCCGAGGATCAATGCCGCATCGGCGGGCGGAGTATGCTTCTGTGCCCAAATTTGAAGCGTGTAGCACAAGCCAAGCGACAGCAGAGCGGTGTAACCGATGGCAAAGAGAAGGTTCGCATCGAAGACAGGCATTGGCTCGACGGCAAGTCCAAGGGCAAGATTAAGCAATCCGCAGACGACCAACTGCCCCACCGAAAAGGACATGGATTCAAAACTGTGGGCGTACTTTCCAAGCACGATGACGTGGAATGCCCAAAACAACGCGCCGATAATTTCAAGCAAATCACCGAGACGAATCGCGGCAAACTTCCCGCCTGTTGAAAGAAGAAACGCGCCTGCCATCGCCAGAACCACTGCGACGATGAACAACCAATGCGGCTTCTCGCCCCAAAAGAAGAAAAGCAAAATGGGAATTAAGACGACATACAAACTGGTGATGAAACCGGCATTGCCCGCGGTAGTGTACGTCAAACCGGCTTGCTGCAAGGCGCTGCCAATGAAAAGGAAGAAGCCCGCAATGAGCATCCATTTATATTGGTCGCGAGGCATGTAGGGCGGATTGGCAATCCGCCCCGCTCGCCACGCAAACGGCAGGACGACCAAACCCGCCAGCAAGTAACGGGCCCCGTTGAAGATATACACGCTGCCCACCTGCCCGGCAACGCGCTGAGCAACGAAGGCAGAACCCCAGATGATGGCGATGAGAAAGAGAGTAATGTCAGCTTTTAGGCGCATGGAAAGTGGGTCTCAGGTTTTAGGTATCAGGTTTAGAAAGAAGCGGATAGATTTTACTGTATTAACTTGCCCAGATTTGCAGGGATAAATCCCCTGCTCAATACGTAGAAGCCCCTACGGGGCTCAGTCGACTTAAGCCAACTCTTTGTACTGAAGCAGGTGTAGTCTGCCAAATCGTACAAGGTTTTATGCTAAACTTAACCCGCAATGACCATTCAAAGCAGTGCTCAAATTGGAGCTGTAATCCGCAATGCGGTCGTATTCAATGTCAAAAATTGGGTTGGTGACATGATGAGTTCAGATTCTTTAATTCAATCTATTCAGGAGTTTTTCGCGCTTTTGGAAGAGCGAAAAATCAACTATGTCCTGGTCGGGGGAATTGCCATCCTTCATTATGTGGAAGGACGAAATACAGAGGATTTGGACTTGCTCATGGCTCTCTCGTCACTGGAGCAATTGCCTGAATTGAAAATCATCGAGCAGGATATATATTTTGTCCGCGCAAAGTACAACGAATTGCAAATTGATATCCTGTTGACTAAAAATCCGTTGTTCAAAAAAGTCCACAGCAATTATGCAAAAGTAGAAAAATTCCTTGATCGAAATATCCCTTTGGCGACAGTGGATGGTTTACTGTTGTTGAAACTTTACGCCTTACCCTCG
>JACPVC010000255.1 GCA_016191955.1 Chloroflexota bacterium | reverse complement strand
TTCAAACCCTTTTTTGCCGCGAATTTCGCGAATTCGCACTGATTTTAAAACCAATTCGCGAAAATTCGCGTAATCCGCGGCTGAAGCTCTTGTTTCTTTGGCTTGGAACGGCGATCCCTTTCCGTCGTGGCTTTACTCAGGATGACATATTAGTTAATCGGTTCCGGTTCACCCATCACGGGCAACGGCTTTGTTATCATCATATCCCACGCGGCTTGGAAAACGGCGAAGGTTTCGCGGATGTTCCACCAGGCGCGGGAGCGTTTCAGGAAGTAGCGGTTGTCCGCTTCCACGCCAACGGATTGGACGCCGAACCAGTTGCAAAGTGTCAGCACTCTCGGCATGTGGAATCCCTGCGTGATGAGAATGGCTTCATCCACGCCGAAAATAGTTTTAGCGCGATAGCAAGTATCGTAGGTGCGCCTGCCTGCATAATCGAGCACGATATCTTCCTTGGGTATGCCGTGGTCGAGTGCATATTGACGCCCGGCTTCCGGCTCATTGTATTCTTGAATGCGATTGTCGCCGCTTACCAAAATTTTGTCCACTTTACCGGCCTGATACAAATTCACAGCGGTTTGCATGCGGTCGCTCAACACGGGTCCTGCTGAACCGTCGCGCAGCAAGCCGGCGCCGAAGACGATGGCGACTCGTGTGGCAGGTACATCTTCCACTGTAAATGTTCTTGGGGCTGCGTACAACCCCATGATAAACCTTGGCATGAATAAGCCAATGAAAGTTAATACGCCAACTATGAGCACTGCCCGCCAAAGAAACAAGACGATCTTTTTCAACATTCATCCTCATGCATTGTAGGGTAGGTTCGCAACTAGCCGAACTTCTTCATGAACAAAAAGCGTCAGGCTAATTGCATATTAACAAATTAAACTGACAATACATACGCTTCGACTTCGCTCCTTCCTAGAAATATAGCCGTCCTGAGCGGAGGGCGGAGCGGTTTTTGCGAAGCCCGAAGTCGAAGGACGCTCCGCTCAGCGCGGCAGTTTATTGTTGGAATAATTTAGAAAATTTCAAAAAGCCTGACCTGCAAAATCGCAGAAATGCTATTCTATCAAATCCAGCAAATCCAACCCTGAGGCGTTCACGTAAGCGATGAACTCCGCATAGGCGGCGTCTTCTACGGGCAGCATTTCGTCGAAGCCATAGATCGTCTGCATGGTGGCTTTGCCTTCGGGTGTGGTCATGAAATCGATCAACGCGCGCTGGGTTGTGCGCCGCATTTCAAACGGCAAAGAATTTGCCATGGAAATATTTTCATAAGGAATGACGTTCGGGATGCGCCACGCCACAAGGATTCTGTCCATCACATCGGGGTAATCCGCTTCGAGGACGGCGGAGGTGCGGGCATCGACGAAGGTCGCACCGAAATCGCAGATGTCTGACGCGTAGACTCCGCGCACCACATTGGGTTGACCTTCCAAAAATGCCCCGGCTCGAGTCGTGACCTGGGACTGATTCAACAACCCAAGCGGCACTACATACCCCGACGGTGAGACCTCGTCGCTCCAACAGGGCTTTTTATCCGCGAACTGTTTCAAGGCAAAGACGGCGTCTGTGATATTCTCTCCGCGCGCTTCGTCGAAATATGATGTGAATTCGCTCTCGCGGTTGATGATGATCTGTGAGCCGTAGAACATCTCTCCGCCGCGCACGCGCGCCAGCAAGGCTGTGACCGAGTTATTTTCATGCGCGAACACGAAGGCATACGGCGAGAGAGATGCGATGTGCGCATTGCCCTTCGCAAGCGACTCGACCAATTCCTCTTCGGAGGCAGGGATGATCGTCACGATGCGATAGCCGGTCCGCTCTTCGAGATAGGCAGCGAGGACGTCTCCCGCCGCGATGACGGCTTCGGTTGGGTGAGCGGAAGGGGCGAGGGCGAGGATCAATGGATTTTGTTCAGTGCCAGGCTCGGGCGTGGCAAGAGGCGCTTGTGTCGGGATGGGAGTCGCTGTGGGTGTGGGAGTCGGCGTGGGATTCCCAAGAGTCACCTGCACCGGAAATGTACATCCAAGCGCAAATAGTAGTGTTAATATAAGCAGTACTATTTTTATCTTACAGGATTGTTTAGTATTGAGCATAATGTCCTTGCTATAATAATACGAGATTGTCGGTGCGTCACATGTAATCCCCGAATGGGGACCAAATTTAATGAGACATGCCCAACCCGGAGACTCGTCTCCTTAAGAAGACAAGTCCACCCGTTTGGTGCGACGCACTCTTGACCGAAAGGAAGAAAATGAAAAATACGTTTAGCACAATTATGTCCATCCTGATTTTAGTGGTGCTTGCTGCTGGGGTCTATTTTATCGTACAGACCGTGCGTGAGACTGCCGCTTCTGCGGCTCAGCCGTTCGAGCAGGTGAACCAGGCGAACCAGGCATTGCAGACTCAGGTGTCGCAATTGGTGAACCCCACGCCCACCATCATCCCCGACCCGGTGACGTACATCAACGAAGTGCGCGCGTTGGCTCGCTTGGAGACGATCCAGTATAGCGTGGAGAAGGTCATCACTGCGGAAGTGGGACAGGGCACGTTTGGTTTTGCGTTCGGCGATAAACTGCTGTTCGTGGCGCACGGCATTGTGATCGCGGGCATCGACATGGAAAAGCTCCAGCCCGAAGATCTGCGTTTTGATGGTACGGTTCTATATGTGCGGCTGCCTCCCACGGAGATCTTTATTGCGACGCTGGATAATGAAAAATCCTATGTCTACGACCGCGAGACCGGCTTGTTGACCAAGGGTCAGGTTGATCTTGAGACTCTGGCGCGCCAGACGGCGGAAGATGAAATCCGCAAAGCCGCATTGGAAGATGGCATCCTTTTGCAGGGTGAGAAAAACGCTGAGGCATATCTGATCAAGTTCTTTAACGCGCTTGGGTATAAGACAGTGATCTTCGAAGATGAATAAACGAAATGGCGGAGCAACTGCTCCGCCATTTTTCTTTATGGGGTGCAACTCACGGGGAAGGAAACTTGCTCCACTATTTCATTCGGCGTCAGGATTTTCAATTTTACCCAATATTCATTCGGGGCATTGATGCGATAGAACTCGTTGATGACTTGTGTGCCTGCTTCCTCATAGATGAGCGTGCCCACATCGGATGCGACACCGGTGCTGGCTTCCCATTGCCAGGTGAGCAGGGTGGGTCCGTTGGCGCTGATGGCGGCTTCGAAGAAGACCGTCTGCGGGAAGTCGCTGCAATTGACGACGATGCGGTTCGGTTCCACGCGCAAATCCAGTTTGGTGACGGTGACGAAGGGCGCGGCGACAACAGGTAATTGATTCACATCTCCCTGTTCATCGGTCACATTGGCGGAGACCCAGCAGAACCCACCCGGGTTGATGGGGTCTTCGACCTGCCACCATGCCGAGGTTTCATCGCGCCCGACGGCAGTCAGCAATCTTCCGCTGCGGATTTCGTTCATGGTCAGGTAGACCGTGCCGGGACCGAAACGGCAGTTGGCGAGTTCGGCGGTCACTTGCACGGGAATCTCAACCGGCGTGGGGGTGGGTGGAAGAGGTGTTGGCGTGGGAACGGCTTGGGTGGGTGGATCTGTTGCCGGCGCGGTGGGAGGCGGTGTGTTTTGGGTTGTGCATCCCACCAATGCGAGAATGAATCCTGCAAGCAGGATGAGGCGATTCATCTTTCCTCCTTTCGTGATTCGATTTCAAATCTCCATCGGCGTTGGAGAGGCAGGGCGACCATTATCGATTGCCCGCTGTTTCTATTTTACTGTAACAGGCAGGGGGAACATTTGATGCGTTCTCGTCGATAAAATGGTACTTAGGAGTGATTGCAAAATTAGAAAATTTGTTCTATAATTGCACTACTGGTTATATTCCCCGTTCGTGAAGGAGTTGAGAGAATGTCTGAAGATTTTAGAAACAACCTTTTGCAGTTGATGACCGAGACGTTCGAGAAACCGATGGGGATCTACCTCGACCCGGACACATCTTTGTTTCAAACACTCGAGACGGTTTCGGCGGCGGAGGCTTCGATTCCTGTTGGCGGGAAGTGCGCCTCACTCGCCGCACAAGTTGCGCATGTCACCTTCTATATTGAATCGTTCGAACGCTTCGCGCTGCAAGGCGATAACAGCCCGCGCGATTGGGGCTTGATCTGGCGCACCGTAGAAAAGGTCACACCGGGCGAATGGGACGCGTACAAGTCCAAGCTCCGCGAAGCCTATGACCGCATGATGAAACTCTTTCAAGAGAATCCGACATGGAACGAAGATACCATTGGCGGCTCGCTTTCTGTTGTGGTTCATACGGCATATCACCTGGGCGAAATCCGCCAGGCGCTTTGCACGCTGAAGAAATGAGGGAAAGTCTTATGACCTCCAACCATGCTCATCATTTGATAGAAGAATATGCCTTTCATAACTGGCTGATCCATCACATCCTGGAGGGAGTCACCCACGAGGAAAGCTTGCTGCAACTTCCCTTCGGAACCAACTCCCTGAATTGGACGCTGGGCTATATCGTCACCAATCGCAGTCATGTGCTCGAAGTGTTGGGAGTTGCTCACGCTTGGCAAAACGAAACACGCGAGATGTATCACACAGGCACACCCGACATCGGACCTGACGATGACACCATTCACATCGAGACGTTGCTCAATCATTTGGACGAAAGCACGGGCTTGATCCGTCAGGCGCTTGAATCGGTCAGCATGGAATGGCTGGCGGAGAACTTCAGCAACTATCGCGGAAAGAAGACACGCGAAGCCCACCTTAGCGGATTCCACTGGCACGAAGGTTTTCACATCGGTCAGTTGGAGATGCTCAAGGATTTTGTCCTAACGGTTAGGATAAGCCAGCCATGAGATGGGTGATTGCCATACTTGTGGTTTTCACTGCGGGATACATGCTCTTCGACGGTTTGCATGCGCTGACGGCCGGAGATTACATCACGCCTGTGAGCGGAGAATATGCGGGTCAACTCGGACCTTGGGCTGGGGTGCTCAACTCAATCGGCATCGACCCACGCTCGACCTTTGTGAAGGTTATATTTGTTGTATATGGACTATCCACGTTGGCGGCGCTTGCAGGTTTTCTTACCCGCCAACCCTGGGGGCGAAGCGCACTTCTCATCATGGCTGTGCTGGGATTGTGGTATCTCCCGATTGGGACTGCAATCAATATCGTTGTGCTGATGCTCTTGTTTCTAAAAAGGAACTGATGAGTATGAAAAAATATTTCATCCGTAAAAACGTGTGCAAGCAAAACATGTCAGGTAATATGCTCCCAGCGCCGTCCTCGGCGCGGGATTTCCCTCATAAAACGCCGCCGAGGACGGCGGCTTGAGCAGAGATGCTGACAACCTTTGCTTGCACACTAAAAACAGACTGGGCAATGTGCCCAGTCTGTTCGTTTATAATGACATCATAAGTCATTCTGAGCGAAGCGAAGAATCTCTACTACCGCTCAGGAGTCGTGCTGATTTTTGGTAGAGACCCTTCGGTCGCCTATCGGCTCCCTCAGGGTGACATGTAATTCGACGGAGGAACAGTATGATCGATTTCAAATCCAAGCTCGGGCGCAAGGCAATGCGCCACCTCAAGCAGGAATATTTCGTCTGGCTCACCACCGTGGACTCAAATGGCGCGCCCCAGCCGCGTCCCGTCTGGTTCGTTTTGGAAGGTGACTCGCTGCTCATTTACAGCCAGCCCAGCGCTTTCAAACTCAAACATATCGTGAACAACCTGAATGTGTCTCTGCATTTCAACACGCCCGACCCAAAAGGCGAGGATGACGTCATCGTCTTCAGCGGCAAAGCGAAGATCGATACAAAAGCCGAACCGGCGAACAAGAACAATATTTACATGCGCAAATATCGCGCGGGCATCAAGGCGCTTGACTCCACGCCTCAGGAATTCACGCAGGCGTATTCCACCGCGGTCCGCATCAAACTCACGTCCCTGCGCGGCTGGTGATATGACAAACGAACAGATCATCCAGCAAACTGCCGACTACATCCGCAAAGAATTTTCAGATGATTCATCCGGGCATGATTGGTGGCACATTTACCGTGTTTGGAAGAGCGCCCTTGCCATCTGCGAGCAAGAAAAAGCGGACTCCTTCATTGTCCAGCTTGCCGCGCTCTTGCACGACCTCGACGATTGGAAGTTCAACGACCACGGCGATGAAACTCCGCTTCGCGCCAAAGCCTGGCTTGAATCTTGCGCCGTCGCTCCCTCCATCACTGACAGCGTGTGCAAGATCATCATGCACATTTCCTATAAAGGCGCGGGCGTGAAAAATAAAATGGACTCGCTCGAAGGCTTTATCGTCCAGGACGCCGACCGTCTCGATGCCATCGGCGCCATCGGCGTCGGACGCGCCTTCGCTTACGGCGGCTATAAAAACCGCATGATATACGACCCCGACTCTCCGCCCCAAATGCATGCAAGTTTCGAAGAATACAAAAATAGCAAAAGCGCCACCATCAATCACTTTTACGAAAAACTGCTTTTGTTGAAAGACCGCATGAACACTCAAACTGCCCAACGCATCGCCGCAGAACGCCATGAAGTCATGGTTAAATTCCTCGACCAGTTCATGGCTGAATGGGAAGGTGCGGATATTATTGCCGCAACGGAGAAGAAATGAAACGAAGTTTGCTCTCACTATCTCTTATCGTTTTAAGCATGCTCGCATGTAGAGCCTTCGCACCTATACTAACGCCAACAGAACTTCCCCCTACCGAGACATCACCTATAGATAGCCTCCCTCCGACAGAACCGCCGCTCGAAGAACCAACAGACCCGCTTTCAGGCTCACCGGGCATGGGCGACTCGCTTTACCCAAGCTTCGGTAATGGCGGCTATGACTCCCTGTCCTACGCTCTCGACATCACCGTCAATAATGTGGCGTCCAGTGACCTAGATGCCGTCACAACTATCGAAGCCATCGCCACACAGGATCTAAATCAATTCAATTTGGATTTCGCCGGGTTTGAGATCACGAGCATCACGGTCAATGATGAAGCGGCGGACTTCAAGCGCAAAGGTCAGGAGTTGACCGTTATCCCCGCGCAGACGATTTCAAATGATGAATCCTTTACTGTCGTTGTGGAATATCAAGGTATTCCCGACCCGATGGAATCCAAGGCATTGCCTTTTCCCACGGGTTGGATTGTTTATGACAACGGCATTTTCGTTTTGAGTGAGCCCGATGGTTCCGCTAGTTTCTACCCCGTCAATGACCATCCGCTCGATAAGGCAAATTACACCATCACCGTCACCGTTCCCAAGCCTTATGAAGTTGCTGCCAATGGCGTGCTCGAAGAAACGAAAGACAACGGCGATACGACAACATATAGTTTCACCGTCCGCGACCCGATGGCGAGTTATCTCACCACCATCAACATCAATGACTTCGACATGGAAACGATGGAGTCGGAAGACGGCCTACCCATCCGCAACTACTACGCCGCCAGCCTGCCAGATGACGTGAACAAACCATTCGCTCGTCAGGGCGAGATGATCGATTATTTCAGCGGACTCTTCGGCGAGTATCCCTTCGAAGTGTACGGCTCACTCGTCATGGATACCGAGTTCGGCGCCGCGCTCGAAAACCAGACCATGTCCATTTTCGGCATCGATATGATCGACCTGGAAGATATTGAAGGCACGGAAGCCGTGGTGGCTCATGAGCTCACGCATCAATGGTTTGGCGATAGCGTCAGCGTAGGCGATTGGAGCAGCATCTGGCTCAATGAAGGTTTTGCCACATACGGCGAGGCTTTATGGGTCGAATATGACCATGGCAGCGAAGGACTCAACGACTGGGTCGACGGTGTTTATAACGAGGTCAAAGCCTATTCCGATTTCTATCCCCCGCCCGGCAGCCCTGCCCCAAACGACCTCTTCAATGGCGGCGTCTATCTGCGCGGCGGACTCACCCTCCACGCCCTACGGCTCGAAGTTGGCGATGACGTTTTCTTTGAAATTCTCCGCACCTATTATGATCGCTACAAATTCGATAACGCCGTTACAGACGATTTCATCGCCGTCGCCGAAGAGGTCAGCGGACAAAACCTCGGCAACTTCTTCGAAGCCTGGCTTTACGACGAACAACTTCCGCCCATGCCATAAGCAAACGATAAGTGACGGTCACCTCGAAGGTGACCGTCACTTTTTACGCCTCCAACTTAACTCGAACCCGATTCAGCGCTCCGAGCCTTTAGCCACCCGATAACATTTTCCGCACGATCGGCGTCAGCCCCGCAAAGAAAAACTCCACGGCGATGACCATCACGATCAGACCCATCAATCGCAGCATGACCTTGTTGCCGTTCTCGCCGATGAGCTTTGTCACCTGTTTTGCGCCAAGCAGGAGCAGATACGTGAACAGCATGATGCCCACGATGATTCCCAGCACGATCCCCTGCTTCAGCATCGAGTCGGATTCATTCATCAACAGAATCGACGTGGTGATCGCACCCGGTCCGCAGATGATGGGAATGCCCAGCGGCGTGATGGAAATATCGTTGATATATTCGTGATTGGTCTCATCATCGAATTGGGTGCGAGTGAGGCGGGCTTGCAGCATTTCGTAGCCCATCAAGAAGAAGATTACGCCGCCCACCACGCGCAGGCTATCCACAGAAATCGAAAAGAAACGGAATATCCACTGACCGGTCAGCGCAAAGGCGAGCAGGATAACCATGCCTGTGAAGGTCGCTTTGCGCGCCACACGGTGCGACTCCTGTGGTGACAGTTTGGAGGTCATGGCGGTGAAGACGGGCACGACGCCGATGGGGTTGACCATGGTGAACATGGAAATAAGACTAAGCAAGGCGAATTCGAAAAGTGGGGAAGCAGTCATAATTCTCCTGAAAAAGGTGTAGTTGATTCTACCTACTTTAGTGTAATATAAAGACCTTTCCAGTAACTTACGCCGACATAATCAGTATGAATCAAAATCCCAACACCCTAGGGGTGGATAAATCCAGATTGCCTGCGTTACTCAGGCGGTATGGTGTGTTGCGCGTCACGGTAGCTGTCACGCTGCTCGCTATCCTGGCGTCGGTGACAGTCACGGCCGCCATTCTGTATTTTACTGAAGGTACCATCTCCCCAATCGGTATTCTAATTTCCATTATCGTCCCGCTTGTGCTTGCCCCCCTTTCTTCCTACAACAGTAATCAGCTTGTCCATCGGCTGGATATGGCGGAAGAGCGCTTGCGCCGGTTATCGAATACGGATGAACTGACGGGCACATTCAATCGCCGTTATTTTTTCGAACAAGCTGTGCGGGAGTTCGAACGAGCGAAACGATACGACCAGTATTTCTCGATTGCGATCCTCGACTTCGATAATTTCAAGAATATCAACGATGGATACAGTCACCTTGCCGGGGATGCGGCGCTAAAGCGTGTTGCCGAGGCGTGCATATCAAATTTGCGCCAGATGGACGTCTTTGCGCGATATGGCGGCGACGAATTTATTTTTCTCTTTCCAGATACCGATGCCTTGCAGGCAAAGGAATGCCTGGATCGCATCCTTGCCCAGATTGGTGCCATGGAGTTTCAATACGCCGGGCGATCCATTTCGATTTACATCAGTATTGGAGTGGCAGACTTTCACGAAACCATGCTGGACTTGTACGAGATCCTGCGCGAAGCGGATTTTGCCCTCTATGCCGCCAAACGCCAGGGCGGGGTACGAGTCATTGCGCATTCCACTTGACAGGAGTTTGATTCCGCAGATAATAGCCTTTATCAAGGCAGTGACAGAGGAAAGTAGGCTGACGGAAGCCGCCAGAGACGTGCAAGGCAGTTGGTGAAATTGCACCCGACCGAAATCAGTTGAAGTTCCCTCTCGAGCCGTTCACGTGAAAGTAACGCGAGATAGTATCTCGCGCTACCGGGTAGTGCGAAACGCAATCCCAGCGTTATGAGGGAAGCCGATGATTGTCGGCGCAAGTGGACCCGCCGGGCGGGTCAATTTGGGTGGTACCACGGGAATCTCCCTCCCGTCCCATTGTGGACGGGAGGTTTTTGTTTGTATTTATCCGTCATTGCGAGGGCGCTCTTGCTCTTGCCGAAGCAATCTGTTGTCATGGAGAAGTTGCTTCGGCTCCGCCTCGCAATGACGGGAACAATGGAGGCATGTATGCAGGACAAATTGAACGAGATTGAAAAGGCTGCGCTCGCTTCGTTGGCGGAGGTCAATGACCCGGCGGCGGTGGAGGCGTGGCGTGTGACGCACCTGGGGCGCAGTTCAGAACTGATGGGCGTCTTTTCCGGGCTGGGAAAACTCTCAAAGGAAGAGCGACCCGTTATCGGCGCGGCGGCGAACCGTGTCAAGCTGGCGTTGGAGGCTGCGTTGGAGGGAAAGGCTGCGGCGGTGAAACAAGCCGCATTGGTGAAATCCTTAGCCGAAGAAAAGTTGGATGTGACCTTGCCCGGGCGCGCCAAACACATTGGGCGTTTGCATCCGTCCACGCAACAGTTGCGCCGTGTGCTGGACATTCTGGCTGAGATGGGTTTTCAAGTCTTTACATCGCGCGAAGTGGAAACGGACGAGTTTAATTTTCAACTGTTGAACTTCCCGCTGCATCACCCCGCGCGTGATATGCAGGACACGTTCTTTATTGAAGCCGAAAATCGTGGTGACAATCCGATCCTGATGCGCACGCATACCTCGCCGGGGCAAATCCATGCGATGCGAAAGTTCGCGGCGATGAACCCAAGCGACCCGCCTCCGATCCGCATTGCGCTGCCGGGTATGTGCTTTCGTTATGAGCAGATCACTGCCCGCTCCGAAGTGCAGTTCAATCAGGTGGAAGGTCTCGCCGTTGGCAAGAACATCACCTTCGCAGACTTGAAAGGCACGATTGCGGATTTCGTCCGCCGCATGTTTGGGGAAGGCGCACGCTTGCGCTTCCGCGCTTCGTACTTCCCATTCACGGAACCAAGCGCCGAAGTAGATGTGGAATGTTTCGTCTGCGGCGGCAAGGGTTGCCAGGTCTGCAAGAACTCGGGCTGGCTTGAAATTCTCGGTTGCGGCATGAGTCATCCCAACGTGTTGATGAACGGCGGTTACGACCCGAAAATCTACTCCGGTTATGCCTGGGGC
>JACPVC010000265.1 GCA_016191955.1 Chloroflexota bacterium | reverse complement strand
TCGCGATCACGGACTCTGGAACGATATTGCATTTCTTCAACGCATCCAGCAAAGCCATTCCGGCTTTAACTTCATATTCCTTGTTTCGTAAAACCAACTTGACAGTCATTTTTACTCCTAAGGTTTGCTATTCTACCATGCGCAAATAAGGGAGAAACTCTGGCTTGACATTCCTACGCGCATATCGTAGCATCACAATATGCGAATCGGAATGATGGTCGACAGCTATAAACCCTATATCAGCGGAATTACGAACTACGTCGAGGTCAACAAGCAGTACCTTGAAAAAGCCGGTCATGAAGTTTTCGTCTTCACCTTCGGCGACCTTGAGTACGAGGACAACGAGCCTAACATCATCCGCAGTCGTGGTTTGCCTTTGGCAGATACGGGTTTCTATCTGTCCATGCGTTATTCGCGACAGGCAAAGAAAATGCTGCAAACGATGGATATCGTCCATGTCCATCACCCATTCCTCAGCGGGCGACTCGCCCTGCGCTATTGCCGTCCCGCAGCAATCCCCATCGTCTTCACCAACCATACCCGTTACGATCTATACGCCCAAGCCTATCTGCCCCTAATGCCGGATGAGGTCAGCGTAGGTTTGCTTCAATCGTACATGCCGCCCTTCTGTAAAGCGGTGGACCTGGTCATCACTCCCTCCGCGGGGATGGCGAACGTGCTGCGTGAACTCAAAGTGGAAGGCGATATCGAGATCGTCCCCAACGGCGTCGACTTGACCAGCTTCCAAACCGCTACGCCGCTCGCGCGTGAATCTTTCGGCTACAAACCAGACGATATTTTAATCATCTACTCCGGGCGCATCGCGCTTGAAAAGAATCTCCCCTTCCTGATCGAATCGTTGAATGGCATTTCCAAAGCCATCCCGAATGTTCATTTATTATTGATCGGCGGCGGCGTTCAGCAATATGAAGAAGAGATCCGTGCGCTGGTTGAAGCACAGGATAACGCCCGCAACATTCACATGACCGGCAGAGTTCCTTACGACCAGTTGCCAGCTTATCTTGCCATGTGCGATATCTTCGCCACCGCATCCATCACGGAAGTGCATCCCCTCTCGGTCATCGAAGCCATGGGCGCGGGGCTTCCCATCATGGGCATTGAATCAGTTGGGGTCGGGGATACAGTACAGGATGGCGTCACCGGATTTCTCACGACGAATGACATGCCTGCCTTCACCGCCAAACTCACCCGCCTCTGCCTGGACCCGGACCTGCGCCGGCAAATGAGCCGGTCTGCCCGTAAGGCTTCTTCTGTGTACGCCATCGAGCGCACCACCAGCCTGATGCTCAAGCAATACGAGCGGCTGGTGAGCGGGGAAATTCCGCGCAAGAGCAATCTCAACACTCGCTTGCGTGAAATCATGGAACGCTTCCTGACATCATGACGAAACATAACCAAAAGGTCGGTGCTTGGGGCGAGGAAACTGCCGCGGTCTGGCTGGCAGGCAAGGGCTACGAAGTGAGCCGCCGCAACGTCCGCACACCGTATGGGGAGATCGATATCGTCGCCCACAAGAATGGAGTCGCCTACTTCATTGAAGTCAAGACACTCACATCCTCAAAATCATTTTTCCCGGAACATCAGATCACGGCGCGCAAACTCGAACACATGCTCAACTCCGCCGCGCATTATGCCGCCGAAAATAAGATAGACCGCTGGCAGATCGATGTCATTGCCGTCGAGGGGAAACCCGGCGAAACGCCGATCCTTCATCACTTTGAAAATATTCAATAACATGGCTGTATCAGATATAATTTAGTTAACCTAAAATTTTACCGGCTGACGAGCAACAAGGAGACCCTCATGGCAAACGTTATCGGACCCGACATCAGTTTCTATCAGGACGATCCCACAACCCCGCAAGGCGTCAACTTTACAAAGATGCGTGAGAAAGCCTATTATGTGATCGTGCGCGCAGGGCAGAACCTGTGGGGCGACCGCGATTTCAAGGTTAACTGGCGCGAGTCCAAGGCGGCGGGACTCCCGCGCGGTTCTTATTGGTTCTACGACAGCCGCATTGACCCCAAACAACAGGCGGAAAAATGGGTCTCCATGTTCGAAGGCGATTTCGGCGAACTGACCTTATGGGGTGATTTTGAAGATACATACAACGGTCCCTACAAAGGCTGGAAGAACTGGTATGACTTTTTAGAGCGCGTCAAACAGTTGATTCCGTCTACCAAAGAGATCGGGGTTTACACCGGGTACTATTACTGGCGTGAGAACACAGCGGCAGTGGGCATCCCCAATGCATCTTTAAATTACTTTAAGCAATATCCGTTGTGGATCGCCAACTATGGCACAAACTCTCCACTCGTCCCACAACCCTGGGATACATGGACGCTTTGGCAATTCACCGATAATGGCGATGGAACTGTTTATGGCGTTGAGAGTTTAAACATCGACTTAAACTACTTCAATGGCGATCTCGAAGCCTTCAAACTACGCTTTGAGCTGGGCGATATCTCCTTTCCGCCCCCGCCTCCACTGAGCAACAACTACCGGGTCACGGTCCCTTCGCTCAAAGTCCGTGAGGGACCCGGGTTGTCCTTCAATCAGATCGGGAGCATCACTTTGAACGAGGTGGTGGAAAAGGTCGGTGTAAACCCCGATGGCACATGGCTCAACATCCGCAAGACGGACGGCAGCCTCACTGGCTGGAGTTTCGCTGCTTACTTGCAGCAACTCTCTGCATCACCGGAGCCTGAACCCGAACCAGAACCAGAGCCTGAACCCGAACCGACTCCTGAACCGGAACCAGAGCCCACTCCTGAGCCAACACCAACGGGTAAATGGTATCGTGTAACTGTAACTTCCCTGCGCGTCCGCGGAGGACCCTCCACAAGTTCACCTCAAATCGGCAGCATTGTGTTGAATGAAGTGGTGGAGGAAATAGG
>JACPVC010000247.1 GCA_016191955.1 Chloroflexota bacterium | reverse complement strand
GGGCGGATACCTTTTTCAATTGGGTTGGGCGATGTGCAACTACCCAGCTCTGCCAACGAAAAACTGGAACCTGATGCATACATCTCCGCTGATTCGTTTTTCAGCACAGAGACCGAACTGACGCCATGAACGTCGCAAACCCCTCTTTCACAGTCCATAATAATACCGGAGTGCTCGTCCAGCCCGACGATGATATTGTCAGCCGGGGTTAACTTGCGCCATTGCTCGAAGCGTTCCATACCGATGAAACAACGGCTGGTATCCAGGTCTACGCCGCCTTCGGCGTTGTTCCAATGCGGGACGAAAGAGACGTGCATGCCAAAGTCTTCAAAAAAGCCAAGCCCATCCTTGACGTGGACATCTTCACCCACTTTGTAGATTTCATAAACAGGCAGGACCCATCGCCCAACCGAGATGGTGGCGGCGGAGGCAAAAACCAATATCGCGCCTTGCCTGTGCCGCGCACGGACGATGTCCCACGCCAGCGTATCTTTCAATTGACGCGCCATATAGCTGGGGCTTCCGGGTCCCATAAAGATCATATTGGCTTGCATTAACGGCTTGAGGATTTCGGGATTATCGGGGCTGAAATCTGTCCCTTTTTTGCGGGCGGGAATCAGGTCGATGGCTGGTTTGTAATTCCCTAAACGAGTCTTGAGGAATTCACCGACGCGTCCGGCGACGAGAGAGGCGTTAAGCTCAAAGCCAGCTGGCGTTTCAAGGATGGCGATCCGCAATGGGTCCGGGATGAGGCGGGCGAGAGCTTCAAAGATACGTCCCCCGGCTAGAGACGTCTCACCGGAACCGAGAAAGGCAATATGTCCTAAAGTCATGCTATACGGATGCCTTGTTCAATTCATCTATTACGCTGAGAAATGTTTCATTGTCAGGAATATCGGACATCGACGCGCCGTAATGCACATAACGGATTCTCCCCTCCACATCCACGATGCAGTTCAACGGCATGCGCCCCAGCTTGAACAAGTTCACTTCCTGCTTATAAAGTTTTGCCACGATGTGGTCTGGGTCGGGCAAGCCAATGTACGGGATCTCTTCACGCTCCCAATAGTGCTTGAACACAGCTGCATCATCGGGACCGACTGCCACGATCTCCACGCCGCGTGAGATAAAATCTGAATAATGATCGCGCATGCGCGCCAACTGCGCGCGGCAATACGGTCACATAAATCCGCGCAGGAAAGCAAGAATAACGGGCTTGTTCCCTTGAAAGTCTGAAAGGCGAACACGCCTGCCATGAATATCGTCAAGTTCAAAATCGGGCGCGAGAGCGCCAGGGGTAATGAGATTGTGTTTCATTTCGCGTTTAGATATTTGAAAACAAATTCCATGAATTCAGTTGGGCATTCCTCCTGGGGCACATGCCCGCATTGCGGAATGAGTTTGAGTTGCGCATCGGGTATTTCGGCAGCGACGGCTTCGAAATACCACGAGCGGATCAGGCGGTCTTCCTGCCCTGCCACGATCAAGACTGGCATGGTCAATTGCGGCAACAGCGGGCGCAGTTCAGGATAGGCAGGCGCGAAAGTCAGTTCATAGAAGGCGCGATCCCAATTCTTGATCGTGAGAATCTGCAAATGCTTCTCGCGAATCTCAACGGTGAGTTTGGTCGGGTCGAACCATTCGCGCTCCACCGTGCGCGGCAGCGTCTCTTCATAATCACGCATCATCAGCGGACCGAGATGCCGCATCTGCGGAGTCCACATGACTGGCAGCGCCCACGCCGGGAATTGCGGACCGTACCCGCCGCCCACACCCGGGTCGACGAGGATGAGATCATCGACGCGTTCAGGATACTCCAATGCAAACGCCACCGCCACCCCGCCGCCAGCGGAGTTGCCAACTAAAATGGCTTTCTCCACGCCGAACGCATCAAGCAGACTTCGCAAGATTTCCACGTTGGCTTTCATGCCATAGGGATTCGACTCCCATTCGTTGGGCATGGGTCGTTCTGTAAGACCGAATGCCGGGCGGTCGTAGGCAATGACCTTGCCATACTTGGCAAACTCATCCATCACTTCACGCCAGGAATAGGTGCTACCGCCGAACGGATGCAGAAGGATGAAGGTCTTGTCGCCCGACCCCGCTTCTTTGTAATGAATGTCCACGCCGTTGATCTCGATGAATTTGCTATCCGGTTCGATCAAATCCTGCTCGCTCACCAAACCGCCCATTTCAGGGACGGGAACGGCAAACGGTCCCAGCGCCGTTGTGACGCAGGCAAAAGCAAAAGAAAGAAGGATAATTTTTTTCAAGCGTTTCATAGTTTGACAATAGACCATCGACGATGAGGTTATGGTCTGCCTACTTCAATACCTCAGTAAAAAATTCAACCGTTGCCGCTGCCACCTGTATCCATTGTTCCTCGGGAGAAATATCCGCTTCATGGTCACCCGGTTGGAATCCATACGCACCGAATTGGGAATGATTGCCACCTTCAATGGAAACGAATTTCGCATCCGCAGGCAATGACATGCGCGCATCTTCCACCATCGGTAGCGGAAATAATCCATCGTTCGTGCCGTAGACCAAAAGCACAGGCGTTCCCTGCTTAATCAACGCCGCATCCGCAGGACCAGATGTCCACAGCACAAGACCATTGATTCCCGCGCGACCGGTCACAAACGAAGAAGCCGCCACGCCGCCAAGGGAGTGCCCACCGATAAACCAGTGTTGAACTTCAGGGTACGCCGCCTGCACCCGTGCCGCCGCATTGACATCGAAAGACGCAAGGTTCAACGGCATGGGCGTCACGGCAACAAAATATCCATGCGCCGCAATCAACTTCATCACTGGCGCATAAGCGCGGTAATCCACATTCGCGCCGGGATAAAAAATAAATCCCGTTTCAGGTCGGGCATTTTCAGCGGGAAAGAAAGTCGCCCAGCCATTCTCCGCGCTGACGTACACAGACGCGTCAGAGTTCATGGCTTGCAAAGCAGTATCGGTCGCAGAGTGAGCGCCGCCCATCCAAACGAGGAGAACGATAACAGACACGGTAAAAACAAGGGCAAGTACAACCGCTGCCGCAGCCCTCCAATTTTGTTTCATCGCTTAATTCTCATCCGCCAATTGTCTTGCCTTTTCCCAAATCGCGTCGAACATCTTCGCGGTCAATTTCTTCGTAGAGGTGTTTTGCTGGCTGGGGTGATACGAACACAACAGCCATCTTCCATTCACAAGTTGATAAGACGCGCCGTGCGCAAATTTATATACCGAACTTTTTCCTGAGTAAATTTTCAGGATTCGCTCGAAGGCGATCCGCCCGAGGCAAACGATCACCTTGGGATCAAGGATCTCTAATTCCCGCTCAAGGAAGGGCTGACAATTATTCAATTCTTCTGGACTCGGCTTATTATCTGGCGGGGCGCAACGACCCGACGCGGTGATATACATATCCTTGAGGATGAGACCATCGCTTCGGGACTCCGACTTGGGCTGGTTCGCAAACCCAGCCTTGTGCAACGCCGGATACAAAAAACTTCCCGAAGCATCGCCTGTGAATTGACGCCCCGTCCGGTTCGAGCCATGCGCGCCGGGAGCCAGCCCCACCACCAGCACACGCGCCTGCGGGTCACCGAACCCCGGCACGGGCTTGCCCCAATACTCATGATCCATATATGCCTTGCGCTTGACCCGCGCCACTTCCTCGCGCCATTCCACCAAGCGCGGACATTTGCGGCAGGCGATGATTTCGTTATTATGTTGTTCGAGATTCATAGGATTCCGTGATGAGTGAAACGTGATGGACTATTCGATAAACATGGCATCGCCGAATGAATAAAAGCGATAACCTTCACGAATGGCAAGGTTGTATGTTTCAAGAATCTTTTCCCGCCCCGCAAAGGCGCTGACCAACATCAACAGCGTGGACTTGGGCAGGTGGAAATTGGTAATCATGGCATCCACGATCTTGAATTGATAGCCGGGGAGGATGAAGAGAGTAGTTGCGCCTGTGAAAGCATCAAGTTCAAGTCCGTGATGCGTGATGCGTGATGCGTAAAATGCTGCGGACTCCAGTGTTCGCACGGATGTCGTCCCAACAGCGATGACCCGCCCGCCATTACGTTTGGTTTCATTGATGACATCTGCGGTCTTTTGCGAGAGTTGGCACCACTCGCTGTGAATTTTATGTTCTTCAGGGTCGTCTTCATTCACGGGCGCGAAGGTATCCAAACCCACGTGCAAAGTGACGTAAGCAATTTTTACACCCGCCGCTTGAATATCATTCAAAAGTTCGGGCGTGAAGTGCAGTCCAGCCGTGGGGGCGGCAGCCGAGCCAGGTTCTTTGGCGAAGACGGTTTGATAACGCTCCGGGTCGGTCAACTTCTCATGGATATATGGCGGCAAGGGAACATTCCCCACCCTTGAGAAATATAGTTCGATCGGTTCGGTAAATTTGATAAGCCGCTCCGAACCTTCGAGAATTTCAATGATCTCTGCCTTTGGTCCATTGTCCACTTGCACGGTCTTGCCCACGCGCAAACCCTTGCCGCCCACGAGGGCTTCCCACGTCAATTCGTCGCGACGGCGCAGGAGGAGAAGCTCGACCCTGCCTCCGGTCTCTTTGTGGGCAAAGATGCGGGCGGGAATCACGCGAGTGCGGTTGAGGACGAGGAGATCGCCTGGGTGCAGGAACAGGCTCACGTCACGAAAGAGGCGGTGCCCTACATCCCCCGTATTACGATGCAAGACAAGCAAACGGGATGAGTCGCGCGGCGTGGCGGGAGTCTGCGCAATGGATGTTTCAGGAAGGTGATAATCGAAGTCGGAAGTTTGCATTTGGGTATTGAATGGATTAGAATCCAATAAATCAAGTCAATCCAGATTCGCGGAGGCGATCATGAAACTCAGTTTCCATGGGGCAGCACAAACGGTTACTGGTTCGATGCACCTGGTAGAACTGAACGGCTCAAGACTGCTATTGGATTGCGGATTGTATCAGGGGCGGCGCAAGGAATCAATCGAAAAGAACAGAAATTTTCCATTCGACCCAAAGACAATCGATGCGGTGGTGCTTTCACATGCGCACATCGATCATTCGGGCAACCTGCCAAACTTAATCAAGCAGGGTTTTTCAGGGTTGATCTATTGCACGCACGCCACCGCAGACCTGACCGATATCATGGTGCGCGATTCGGGGCACGTACAGGAGAAGCAGGCGGAAAGCACGAGTTATCACAACCTGAAACGCGGCGAACCCGCCGTTGACCCGCTTTATACCGAAAAAGATGCCAAGGAAGTGGAACCCTTGCTCCAGCCCGTAAAATATGGCGAGGAATTCGAACCAGCCAAAGGTGTGACAGCAATTTTCCGCGATGCGGGGCACATTCTCGGCTCGGCATCAATCTCGCTTAAATTGCAGGAGAAGGGACATAAAAAGCACTTATGGTTTTCGGGGGATATTGGGCGGCGTGACCTGCCGATCTTGCGTGACCCGGTTCTACCCGGCGAGGACGTGGATATATTATTGATGGAATCGACCTATGGCGACAAACCGCATCCCGGGCCGGAAGAAGCATACATCGAAATGCGCGATGTGATCCGCCGCACGTTGGAGCGCGGCGGGAAGGTCATCATCCCATCCTTTGCAGTAGGACGCACGCAGGAACTGGTCTACAACCTGAACCGCATGTACGAAGAAAATGGGCTGCCTGAAGTGCCTGTGTATGTAGATAGCCCTCTGGCGGTGAATGCTTCGGATATTTTCCGCAAGCATGAAGAATGTTACGACAAAGAAATGAAGGCATGGATCCATTCCGGGCACCCGGCATTGGAGTTCAAGAACCTGACGTATATCCGTTCCCTTGAAGATTCAAAAGCGTTAAACGACCGCCCCGACCCGATGATTATCATCTCGGCGTCGGGCATGGCAGAAGCCGGGCGGGTCGTGTATCACATCCGCTGGGCGGTTGAGAACAAGAAGAACACGATCATGATCGTCTCCTGGCAGGCACCGGATACGCTCGGTCGCCGCATCGCAGACCGCGAGAAGCAGATCAGGATCTTCGGAGATACCTACAACTGCCGCGCCGAAATCGCCACCATCGGCGGGCTTTCCGCGCATGCCGGGCAGGATATGCTGTTGGAATACGGTTTACGGGTGAAGAATAAGGCAGAATACATTTTCCTCGTCCACGGCGAGGATAAAGGCGCATTACCGCTGATGGAGAAGTTCAGGGAAAATCACGTGCAGCAGGTGCATTACCCGTCCATGCACACGAGCGTGGAATTGTAGTTTTACGCCTTCTAGTAAGTATCACCAAGCACGATATGGTATTTCAGAGTCTAAAACAAGACATTTAGTTAATGGTCGCCCATCGCTGTCAACGCGCGGGAAAACCCTCTCAACGCGCAGTAAATTCTCAACTGAAATAATAGAAAGATCAGGGTTTGGGGTCGGACCAACAAAAACATCGGAAAAGCATTTTATTGGCCTCTTCATATCAGAGTCCCCCGTATTATTTCCGGATAAATTTATTGTGACGTATGGAATGAGCATTGATTTGCCAGTCCGGAATTGTGCGCCAAAAATAGTTCTTGGTTTAGAAATAAGCCTCCATTCTTTTTCCTCTGAAAACTTTGGGTGTTTCAGTAATGGAGCCATAGCTAGAAATCCATCCCACGCCTTGCTTGAGATATTCATAAAATCAGTTTCTTTATTGTGAAAATCTAGCACATCCCTTAAGTATTCTAAGACTTTAGTCTCTTGCAGTTCGAAATCATACACACATTTAGCGAGTCTGAAATCTTGGGTAGAAATCAATTCAATTAATGATGAATCAAAGTTGAAACCTAGACTAAAACCGCCCATCTCGGGGCAATATCCTCTCCACTGACTCAATTGATTGCCCTCTTCAGAAAAAGAACATACATAAATACCATCAAAACTTTGATTGAGTTGAGTATTTATATCTTCAAAATCCTTTTCCATGTCTTCAAGAAATCTAACCTCTTTGTTAGTCAAACTAGAACTAATCTTACTTTCTCTACCGTACAAAAGCGAGGGAAAATCAGTCATAGGATAAACTCAGGGTAACCAAACCAACTGAGGTGTCCCCTATGACTGATCGCTACCGAGTATACACAAAAGTGAAGAAAACCTTGAAGCAAATGCTGAAGATG
>JACPVC010000246.1 GCA_016191955.1 Chloroflexota bacterium | reverse complement strand
TTAACCGTGAGTTACAATATAATTACCGCGCACGGAGGCACGCTGGAACTGCTCACAGACCGCGCGCCCGGCGCTTGTTTTAGAATCCTATTGCCTACCGGAGGTAAACAATGAAGTCGAACATCCTTGTCGTTGATGACGAACCTGTAGCCCGGCAATCCCTCACCGATATTCTGAAACTTGAAGGGTATCTCGTCTCCTCTGTCCCAAACGGACAAGCCGCTGTCGAACACATCCGCACCCATGCCGTGGACTTGATGATCGTCGACCTCAAGATGCCCGGCATGGATGGTCTCGAAGTCATTCAGGTGGTGAACCAGACCTCGCCCGAAACGGAGATCATCCTGCTGACGGCATACGGTTCGATTGAAACCGCCGTTCAGGCGCTGCGATTGCGCATCCATGATTATCTGTTGAAGCCTGCTTCCCCGGCGCAGATCCTTGCCAGCGTAAAGAAAGGCTTGGGTCGGCGCACCCGCTCGCGGGTCAGCAATGCGGCGGTGACCGGCTCCGAATCCGCGCAGGAAGTGTATACCCTCAAAGACGGCACCATGGTGGACCTCTCGCGCCGTCAGATCAAATTCAAAAACAAGATCGAACATCTCACTCCTGCCGAGGGACGCTTGCTGCGCATTTTGATGGAGAACGAAGGCAAGGTTTTTTCGCACCGCGAACTGGTGCTGCTCGTGCAGGGATATGACACTTCGCAACGTGAAGCTCCCGAAATTTTGCGCCCGCTCGTCAGCCGCCTGCGCCATAAGCTGGAAGCCTTCCCCTCGCTTTCCGAGAAAGTCGTCAGCGTGCGCGGGACGGGGTATTTGTATGAGGGTGGGTAGGGGATGGAGCATTGGAGAATTAGAGATTGGTAATTGGTAAATTGGAAATTTGTGAAAGAGGCGGTTGAGAGACTGTCTCTTTCTTTTTGTTAATTTGCAGGCAGTATAATTCTAAAATAATGACCCAGATTCAAATCCCTTCTTCCATCGCACGGATCGCGCCGGACGGCAATTTGTCGGCGCGGCAGAAGCGGCATTTCATGATTGAAATGCTCAAACGACGTGTGCGTCCAGGGACAGGGAGTGGGGCATCTTTTATTTTAAAGAGAACAGCAATCAATTTTATTTGCGATTTGCGTCCTATTTTGATTGAACTAGACTGGGTACTTATTGGTGATGTTGCCACCCGCAACTACATGCCGGAACGAATGACAAGGGACTTGGATATTCTTGTCCGCGAAAGAGACTCGGATGCTGTTGTCGCAAAACTGGAATCTGCTGGTTATAAACGCGAATCCCAATTATCCATCCCCGGCGTATTGATGATCTCTCCCAATGACATGGAAGTGGATGTGTTGTTTGGAAATACGCCCTGGCTGGAAGAAGCCTTGAAAAATGCTATCACTGACCCGGTAGGATACCCCACCATTGCTTTGCCATATTTGATTTTATTGAAAATGGACGCTCAACGCGCCCAAGATTGGGCGGACGTGTCGCGAATGCTTGGCTGGGCAAGCGATGCAGATTTGGAAAACGTTCGTGAAGCTTTTCGGAAGTATGCTCCGCAGGATGTGGAAGATTTGGAGTCCCTGATCTTTATCGGTAAGAAGGAGAGAGAAACATCAGATTCTGATAACTAGAGAGTTATCACCGTGCGGATGAATGCCTCTTGGTTTTCTACTATCTACTCCATCTCCCTCAACTTCACATACACTGCTTCCAAGACACCGCCAGCGACGGCGAGCGATTTATCGGAGACGAGATGTACCATGCTGGAGTCATTGCGCGCATCCACGTCGCCGATCTTCATGCCTTCAGTCACCTGCACCTTCGGGTGGATTAGTCCGCGCAGGATGCCGTCGAAGGGGCTGAGAATATCTTTACCATCGATCTTTGCGATGACTTCGCCCTCTTTGCACAAGTCACCGATTGCTTTGAATGACTCCAACTTTCCAGAAGTGGGCGCGCGCAGCACGCGGCGCATGTCGCCATCGGGTTGGCGGCTGTCTGGCGCGGTTTGCCCGTCCCAGTAGACTCTGCCGAGGGCGTGTCCGCGCAGGGTTTCGATCACAGCGTGGCAATCGGCTCCGGCTGTAAACCCAGGCCCGAGCCCGATGTGAAGCGCGATGTTGATCGGCAGCGGCTCCGGCTCCGTTTTCATCAGCCGCGCATCCACCACAAAAGTAGACTTGGGACTCGTTATGAATTGATTGTTGAGGACGTTGGCATCCGGGTCGATCAGCACGGGAATCTCGCCCGCTTCCAACGCGACTTGGAACTGGTCTGCCGAAACCAGCCTTGCGACTACGCCTTCAACGGTTTGCGTGCCTTCGTAGACCGCTTCCGAAAACGAGACGGTGCGGCGCACGGCGAGCGGCTTAGCGAGTTCGAGGATGGCGACTTGAAAACCGACACGGTGCAAGCGGAGTGCAACGCCCGAAGCAAGGTCACCGCCGCCGCGGATGAGGATGAGTGGGTTCATGAGATATCCTGTGGAATGGCATGCTGCGCCTGTTCCTGAAAGAGTAAACCGAACGCATAGGTGGTGATGTAGATGAAGATGAACAGCGAAGAGAATACGCTGATGAATACGATGGATTGCAGGCTGGGATGTGTCGCATACTGTAGAAACTCGCGCAGCCGCTCGAAGGGATGCAGAATGATATCCCAAGAGTTCCAACGCAGAAAGCGACCGATGTAAATGCCCACGCCGCAGAGTGTGCCGACGATTATTACGAACAGCCAGCCTGTGATGCGTCCGAAAGCTTTGCGCACGATGTCGTGCATCATGAAGAGCGAGAATACGCCGAGCAGAACGCCTGTCCATGCGAACCAGTTGATGAGCAAGGTATCGAACCAGACCGGGATGTTCTCACGTGCATGCCGCAGATGGAACAGGTCGGTGAGAATGTAAGGCGCGTTGGGGAAGAATAACAACCAGAGCACCGCGGCGATGGGTACGGTCAATGCCACGAAGCGACGCTTCGACGCGAAACTTGAAGCCATGTAAGACATCACCAGCGGCAGCCAGGCAAGGAAGAGATTCCACACAAGGAAGTCATAATCCATCGTGCCGCTCAACACGGTGCGGACGCGGAACAACGCTAATGAGATCAGGCTTGCCATGCACAGCAGTCCAATGATGGCGAGTCGAAATCGGAACGGTTTGAGCTTGTTGTAAAGTTTCAGGAACATATTTGCCTCCGGGCATTTCCGTCCATTGTATGTGCGCCCGCTTTCAATCGCTTGCAAAGACTAGCGGAATTATAAAAACCTGTCAGGTTGGGTTAATTCACCGGCTGTGTTGGTTGTGTGGACGCCAATTGGTCCGGCGAACTGTTGGCGCGAGTGACCTGTTCCTGCAACATGTGGCTAAACGAATACAGCAGCACGAAGATAAACAGGAAGAAGAAGGTGTATCCCATTGTAAACGCGGCAAGCCGCCTGCTTGGGTCGATGACGATGCCCAGAATCTCCACGGCGGTTTCGGCGGGGTTTTGCAGAATATCCCACGAGTTCAGGCGCACAAAGCGACCGATGTAAATGCCGAAGCTGCTCAAGCCGGAGATGGCGAAGACGAAGACCCAGCCCAACCAGCGGTTGAAGGTGCGTGTGATGATGTCTTGCATAAGGTAAAGCGAAATGACGCCCAGTAGTGTGCCCGTCCACGAACACCAGACCACGATGATAACGTCATACCAGAGCGGAGCTTCGTGTCCTGTCCCGCGTGCAAGGTCTTGCAGGTCGGTCAACATATAGGGCGCGTTCGGGAAGAACAACAACCATAGGAGGGCAACGATCGGAATCACCAGGTAGATAGACGAGCGCTTCCACGAAAGGGCGTGGGCAAAGTATGAAAGGATGAAGGGAATCCAGGCGAGGAAAAGGTTCCAGATCAAGCCGGTGTGGCGGGACGAGTCGGTGTACGCCACCCGCGCTGCGACCAAAACGATACAAGCGGCACATGCCAGATTCAGAAGCACAAAAACGGCAATGTTGTGGCGGTTGCGGAATAGAAAATTCCTGGTTTTATTGAAGATCATAATTTTTTCCGAAGGAAGAGGATCATGTCGAGGTCGCCGGGCGAGTACCCCAACTCGGTGAGGATAATGGCGGCTTCGCTGCGGTGTTGAGTCCCGTGATTAACGACGTGCGCCATCGATTCCCAGAGGATGTTCTCGTATCTCAAGCCTTCCGTGCTTGAATATTGGAAGGGCTTATTCAACTGTTCCTCATCGACCAGTTCGACGAATTTCATCAACTCGGCTTCCTCTGCTTTCCAACGAGTGTGAAGTGCATTGAAAGTGGGGAAGTCATCGGGCTTGAAGCGCGACATGGGCGATTCACCGCCCCAGCGTTTGCGCCAGATCCACTCGGCGAAGAGGGTATGCACCAGCACGCCGCGCAAATAGCGGTGTGCTTGCTCGGAGGGCGCGAGGAATTGCTCCGCGTCTAGCTTTGCGGCAGTATCAAGGATGCGTTCATTTGCCCATTGGTTATACCTGTAAAGGGTTTGAATATTCTCTTTGTTCATCGTTTCATCTCCTTGGCTTGCTCAAACAGAACAATAAAATGCGCCCCCAACGTTGGATGGTTTTATCGCTTCAAAAATTCTAACAGAATTCCGTTGACCTCGCTTGGTCGCTCGTAGTGAGGGATGTGTCCGCAGTTGTCGAAAGCGTGGAATTCCGCGTGTGGGATGGCGGCGCGGATGTCACCGCTGTGTTCGAAAGGGACGGTCGCATCCTGCTTTCCCCAAAATAGAAGCGTAGGTTTGTTCATTTTTCCGACCCGCTTATACGTTTCGATGAACGAATCCAGCATGCCGCATCGCATCGTGGAGAGGATGGCGCGCTTGAATCCCTGATAGTGCATCTGGATTTTGTACTTTGCCTGGAACTCCGCCACCAGTTCGGGGGTGAACAGGTCGGAGGCAATGCCCTTGACCATGTTCCCGGTTCCGAACAGACCGAGAATTAATTCGCCCAACATCGGCATTCTCACCGCCTTGAGCAAAGGCGAAAGCGAAATCGGTCTCGCACCGCAGGGGTCGATCAGGATGTATTTCGTGACGTATTCAGGATAAGCGTCAATGAACGAAGCAGTAACCGCCCCGCCCATGGACAACCCCACGAGGTTGATGTCCTTGAACTTCAGCGCATCCAGCAGTTCCTTGAGTTGTCTTACGAACAGCACCGCATCATAGCGGACGTTGGGTCTGTCTGAAAACCCGCGCCCGATGAGGTCATAGCGCAGCACACGAAAGCCTTGTTTGCAGAGGAAGTCGAAAGTGGGGTCGAAGATAAAGTATGGGACGGAGAATCCATGCACGAGGACAACGGGCAGTCCGTTTGGGTCGCCGCCTTCTTCGTAATGAGTCACTCCGCTAGGAAGCGTAATAAATGACCTCAACAATCCCTTGCGGGTTTCTTCGTTTAGTGGAATGGTTTCGTCAAGGTAGGGGAACGGCATGTTGTAATTTTGTACTGCGACATTTATGTCGCAGATAAAATCGACGAGATAAATCTCGCCGTACTTTGTGTTTTATCTCTCCAACAAACCCAGCACCGCTGGAAGCAATTGCTTCTTCCTTGAAACAACTCCCGGCGCATCGCGGGTGCCATCGGGCATGGGCGGATAGGGGAGGTCGTCGAGGACAGGTGGTGCGGACGAGGAAATCAATAATCGGCTTGTGCCGCGCACCACGTCGGTGACGAGCAGCATGGCAAAGTCTAGCCCGCGTTTGTCGCGCAGGTCGTCGAGAGCTTTCGTGAGCGGAGCGAGATGTTCGGAGAGCTGCATGATGTCGGTCACTTCGGCTTGGGCGACCGCGAATTTGAAGCCGCCGCCTTCGAACGGTTTGATGTCTGTGCTAACCACTTCTTCAGGTTTGCGGTTGGAGAGTCCTGCACCGGCGCTGAGGATGGCTTTGCCATATGATTGAATCGTCTCGCCTTGAAGCGGGCTTCCGCCGACGAATGCCCAGCGCGCCAGCCGCTCGGCGGCAGCGCGGTCACGCTCTGTCGTGGTGGGAGAGGTCAGGATGAGCGTATCAGATAAAAGTCCAGAAAGAAGCGCGCCGGCAATGGCAGGCGGGGCAGATAAGCCCGCTTCCGCCGTCTGTTCGGTGACGAGTGTCGAAGTCGATCCGACCACATCCACCGTGAAGCGGATGGGCTGATGGGTGTAGGGATTGCCGAGGCGGTGATGGTCGAGGATCTCCAGCAGTTCGGCTTCTTCGAGCGCGGCAATGGACTGGCGCGGTTCGTTATGATCGACGAGGATGATCTTGAGGCGCGGCGGGTTGAGCAGGTTGCGCTGACGGGCAATGCCGAGGTAGCGACCCTTTTCATCCACGACCCAATAATCATCCACTTCGTCGCGCAGGATGCGGTTGAGCGAATCGCGGATGTGCGCATTCGCCTGGAATTTTGCAACGCTTGTGTCTGCCGCATCTTTGCATTCGGCAGACATCATCTCGCGCACGGTCGTATCGCCGGGGCGTGGACCCAGCGTGTTGCTGAAATAATCGAACAGGCTCATGCCGCTGATGATTCCGTATGGTGTGCCGTCTTCGTTGACGACGGGAGCAAGACCGCCTGTGCGGCTGGCGAGCGTCCATGCATTGCCGAGTTGAGCATTGGGTTGAAGACTATCCAGGCGCTGCATCACAGATTCGAAACGCGGAGAAGCATCGGTAAGCAAAAAAGGGGCTTCGAGCCCAAGGGTCTTAAGCACCCAGGATGTTTGCGGGTTCAATGCCCCGGCGCGGGCGGCAATGGTGTTGAGACCGTCGCGTTCGCGCAGCAGCCAGGCGTATCCCATGGCAGAGGCGATGGAGTCGGTGTCGGGGTTGATGTGTCCTACTACGTAGATCTGGTCTGGCATTGTGTTTTATCTTTCCTGAAAGCCTTGGTTTTTCGAACGATTATATCTCGCCTTTCTCGACCATGGACAAGAACAACTTTGCAACGACAGGATCGAAGTGCCTGCCGGATTGCTCGATAAAATATTCGATGATTTGCGCGCGGGGCCAAGCCTGGTTGTAGGGACGGTCGTTACTCAATGCGTCCCAGACGTCGGCGATGGCAAAGATGCGCGCTGAAAGCGGAATCTCCTCGCCTGCCAGCCCGCGCGGATAGCCCGTCCCATCCCATTTTTCATGGTGGCAATAGGGAATTTCGATGGCTTTGCTCAGGAAAAAGGGGATGCGGGAGAGGAGCTTGAACGCCGTCTCAGGGTGTTGTTCAACGATCAGGCGTTCCTCCGGCGTAAGCTTCCCGCGTTTGTGCAGGATCTCGTCTGGTATGCTGATCTTGCCAATATCGTGCAGAATGGCTCCGCTGCGAATGTCTTCCAACGCATCGCCGCTGATGCTCATCTTCTG
>JACPVC010000268.1 GCA_016191955.1 Chloroflexota bacterium | reverse complement strand
GCGAGGGACTCGGCTTCTGCCCACTGCTCACTGGTTACTGCTCAATGCTTTTTCGATTTTCGCCTGGATTTCCTGCGCTGATTGCACATCATCATCTGGCATATGCAAATGTTTGAAAATCTCAACAGTGCGGCGGGACAAAGACAACGCTTCATCTAAATTTTTATTTTGCTTGAGCAGGGCTTGGGCAATGTAATAACAATCCCACCCAATAAATTCTTTCCGCCCAACTTTTTCACTCATTACAAGTGCTTTACGAGCAAGAGTTTCAGCCTTTCTCCATTCTTTGCGGTCAATAGCAAGCACTGACAAATTGCCTGTGAAATTGGCAATGTTTTCTTCGTTTTTAGTTTTCTTTGCAATTCGAAGACATTCGCGGTAATCACGCTCTGCAGAGTGGTAGTCTTTGTTTTTGTGTTCTGCTCTAGCTATGTCGTTTAGCAAGGACATTGCACCATCACTTTCTGGCGAGATGGAGCAAAGGATTGCCAGTGCTTCGCGAAAGGTGTCTATGGCTGCGGAATAATTTTTCTGTAATTCTTGACCTTGTCCGCGTAATTGGATTGCGAAGGCTTTTTGGATTGGATGGCTATTTTCCCAGTGATTGGCGGCGCGGGCGGCGCATGCTAGAACATCCTTGGTTTGATTACGGAGATAATAAGCGAAACCTACCCGATATGCTCGCCAACCAGCACGCCCTTTGTCATCATTAGCGAGGGCAACTGTTTCGGCTTGTTCAGAGAGCCATAACCAATCGTCCCATCTCCCCGTGAAATTGAGAAATTGGTCGAGTAAGGTACATACAATTTGCAGGCGGGTGTTCTCGCCTGTCAACAGACGTGGCAGGGCGGCGGAGATGAAGTCCCATTCGGCGTCTAGCGTGCGGAAGCCTTCTTCGGCGTTTCCACCGTATTGCATGGCAAGGGCGTAGGCGCGGTCCGTGAGGGCGTCGCCTGTTTGGGTCACGGCTTCGGGGCGGCGCGTGCGGATGAATTTCGCTGTCAGTGGGGGTAAAAAGAAAGTGCGAGATTCGAGATTGGAGATTAGGATTGAGCGGTCGGTTAAATCTTCGAGGGCTGTCTCGGCTTGTCGTTCGGGCAGGTCTGTCATGTCTGCGATCCACTTGAGTTTGGCGGGCAGGCTGAAATACGTCAGCGCGGCGAGGACTTTCGTCTCGTCGGCGGTGAAGGTCTCCAGCAGGTCGCCGAAGATGTATTCGAGCGGGTCGTTGCCGTTGGGCGCTTTGTCAATGAAGGCGCAGGCTTCGGCGATGGTGCGGCACTGCGAGCCTTCACGCCCAACCTGCGCCGCGATCCAGCGGATGAAGAGCGGGTTGCCCTGCGTGATCTCGTACAGGTCTTCGCGCTCTTTTTGGGAGGCGCGGGCAAGGCGTGGATATTTTTTTGCAAGTTCCTCAATCAATTGTAAGGATTCATCGTGCGAAAGGCGGTCAAGACGTACAGACCGTGCATCAATATCTCTGCGCCCTCGGCGACTTGTTGCAATGGCTTTATTTCCTTCAGGGAGGCGTGCCAGAAATTGGAATAATCGTGTTCGTTCTTCTTCTGGCAGGGTTTCCAAATTGTCGAAGATGATCAGCGCCTTTTTGCCCGCCAGCGCGAGGCGTAGTTCGTTGGGGCGCTTATCGGGCGCGAGTTTTTC
>JACPVC010000267.1 GCA_016191955.1 Chloroflexota bacterium | reverse complement strand
GAGCAAGAACGCCCTCACAATGACGGAAATTATATTTCCTTCATTGCCGTGACCAACCCCCTGATCGTATGTTCCTTCGCTTCGATGTGGACTGGCAACACTACCTCCCTCACCGCCGAAGCTGTGACTTGACCGATGCAGGCAACGAGCGGATTATTCGGCAGGTTATGAATATCTATTTCGTTTTCAGCCAACACATCCACAAATCCATGCACGCTGGATGGACTGGCGAAGGTGATAACGTCCACGCCTGAGCGGAGGGAGGCAATGGCTTGGGGTTCGGGTTGCGTTTTGAGCGTGTGATAGGCAATGACCTCATCCACCGTTGCGCCTGCGGAACTGAGACTCGCCCTCAACGTGTCACGAGATAAATTCGATTGGGGGAGTAGAACTCGTTTGGCGGACATATTTGCTCCCAAGTCATCGGCAAGGGCTTCGGTTGTGTATATTGTTGGAATGAAATCCACTTCAATTCCATATTTGGAAAGGCTCGATGAAGTTTGCATGCCCACTGCTGCAACATGTATATGATTTGGGAAATCAAGCCCAAGTATTTGCAAACGATTGAAGATCGCTTCCACTGCATGGATGCTGGTAAGTATCAACCAATCGTAATTTGCGATACTGCGTAATGTGTCGTCGAGCTGGGATGTGTCGCTGAGCGGGAAGATTTGGATGACGGGGAAGAAGATCGGCTTGGCGCCTTCCGCTGTGAGGAGTTCTGTAAATTCTTTGGCTCTCTCTTTTGGGCGGGTGATGAGGATACGCTTATTAATTAACTTCATCTTTTTTGCTTACTGGTAATTTTAATTGCCTGTCATGCTTCGACTTCGCCGCCAACGAACGGCGGCTCCGCTCAGCACGACGAATATCTCTATATCGCCACTTGCTCCAAGCCAAGAATGTCCGCTCCACCACGTTCCAAGACAAAACGGGCAAGTAAATGACCGAGTTCTTTGGGGTCGGTCCCTGTGGCGCTCAGGCGGATGGAACGTTTGCCATCGGGTGAGATGACTGCGCCAGTGAGAATGATTTGGTCTTCATGCTTCTCGGCGTAAGCGGCGATGGGAAGGGAACAGCCTCCGCCCAAAGCTGAAAGGAAGGAACGCTCTGTCGAAACAGAATCAGCTGTCGGTGAGTCATGAAGCGGCGCAAGTAATCCACGAGTCAACTCATCATCGGCGCGACATTGAATCGCAAGCGCGCCTTGTCCAGGCGCGGGGAGCATCGTCTCCAAAGAAAAAGTTTCAGCGATGTGCGAGTCCAAACCGAGTCGCGCAAGTCCTGCATACGCCAACACGATGGCGTCGTATTCACCATCTTTGAGTTTGCGCAGGCGGGTACCCACATTACCACGCAAAGGCAGAATGGTAAGATCGGGTCGGCGGGCGAGCAGTTGCGCCGTGCGTCGCAGGCTGCATGTGCCAACACGCGCGGCGTGCGGCAATTGATCGAGCGCGCCGCTGTTCGAGACCAACACGTCGAACACCGCTTCACGCGCAGGGATGGCGGCAGTGACGATGCCGGGCGAATCTTCAACGGGCAGGTCTTTGAGCGAATGCACCGCAACATGCACATCGCCCGCAAGCAACGCCGCTTCGAGTTCGCCGGTGAACAAACCTTTGCCGCCGATCTCGGGCAACGGGCGGTCAACGATGCGATCACCGCTTGTGGTAATAATTTTTTCTTCGCATTCAAGATTTGGATGTGCAGACTTCAATAAGCTGATGGCGTGCGCCGTTTGCCAGCGTGCCAATGCAGATGGGCGGGTTGCGAAAACAAGTTTCATAATTCAAACAATTCATTCAGGATGCGGGCATACTCAACGGCACGCTCTGACTTGCGTAGATGCGATGTGGGTGCGTGAAGAATTTTTCTGACGATGGCACGGCTCATGGCTTCGACTTTTGCCTGCTCCTCCCCATTTAAATTGGTCATACGCTTGAGGCTTTTTTCGAGTTCACTGGCACGGATACCTTCCGCGCGTTCGTAGAGGGCAGTGATGGTTGGTAGGATTTGGTACGTCCGCAAATATTCACGGAATTCGTTTAGTTCTTCGTTGAGAATTTTTTCTGCATGAGGTTGTTCGTTTTGACGCGATGCCACAGAATGTTTGAGATACGACTGCAAGGTATCCATGTTATGAAGAAACACGTTTGGAATGTGCGCCGCTTCAGGTTCGATATTTCTTGGAACGGCGACATCGATCAAAGTCAATGCTCGTTGCGGACGGGATTGCATGGCTGATGCAACTGCTTGAGTGTGAACAATCGGTTGATGAGATTGCACAGACGAAAGGACAAGGTCGCTCGATTGCAAGGCAACAGGCAAGTCACTCAACGGACGGGCGCTGCCACCCCAGAAGCCAGCCAGTTCTTCGGCGTGCCCCAGGGTGCGATTCAACACCTGCAAATTTTCCACGCCGCGTTGACGCAACGCCCCGACCACAAGCGAAGCCGTTTCGCCTGCGCCGAGGACAGTTACTTGCATGGACGGCAAATGCGGCAGATTCTCAGAGGCAAGCCTCACCGCCACTCCTGCAATGGACATGGGACTACGGGCGATGCCTGTTTCGCTCCGCGCGCGTTTGCCCGCATGAATGGCTTTCTGGAATAACTTTGTGAGAAGCGGGGTGGAAGTGTTTTCAGCTAAGGCAGATTCGAGCGCGCGGGTAATCTGACCTAAGATTTGCGGTTCGCCAAGCACAACCGAATCCAAGCCTGCGGCAACATGCATGAGATGACCTGCGGCGGCTTCATCAGCGTAATGATAGATATATTGCGAGAGTTCAAGTTGAGAGATGCCCCCATGCTTGGCAAGCAATTCATCGAGCGGAGAAAAATTCTTTACATGTGAGGCGGCATACAACTCCACGCGATTGCATGTGGAAAGGACGATCAACCCTGCAAGGGACTCGTTCAAGGCTGGCTTGAAGTTGGAGTCGAACGCAAACCGCTCACGGATGGTCAATGGCGCTGTGGAATGATTGATGCCAACGCAAAGGATGTGCATGGAACCTACGCCTTTACCCTCGGCTGAAATTCAAAACCAACCTTTTCAGAAATGATCTCAATGGCTTGTTCTTCATCGCCTTCTGCAAGGACATCGAGGATGCCTGAGTCCACGATCTCGTACCAGAGTTTTTTGCGGGTTGCAAAATCAGGGATGGTACGAGCGAGCGGCTCGCGCAAATGTCCCGCTAGCTCGAGGAAGTCGGCATACTCGTGCCCCAGTTCCTTTTGCAGTCGCTCCTTCAAACGGACAGCCAGCGCGGGCGCTTTGCCGCTGGTGGAGATGGCGATGGTCAAGTCTCCGTTGCGGAGGATCGAAGGAGCGATGAAGTTACAGCGTGGTGTATCATCCACCACGTTGACCAATTGGTGATTCGCAGATGCTTCCTGCCAGACCTGATGATTGATCTCTGGCTGATCGGTCGCACAGATGACCATAAAAGCTCCAGTGAGATCGCCCGCTTGATAGGCGCGGGAAATATATGCGATCTTATTTTCGTCTGCGAGACTCTGTAGATGCGGCGTGAGTTCAGGAGAAATAATTTTTACCTGTGCTTCCACAGCCAGCAAACCTTCCACTTTGCCCTCGGCGATCTTCCCGCCGCCGACGACAATACAGGGTTGGTCTCGGAGTTCAAGATAAACAGGATAATATATGTTCATAATAAACGGACTCTTTCACGGACTCACGGATGAAAACGGACGTACTCAACGGATGGCTTCGCCAAACGGATGCACGGATAGTTTCACCGGATGGGAACAGACATACTCAACAGATGACTTCGCCAAACGGATGCGCGGATGGCTTCGCCGGATGGGAACGGACATACTCAACAGATGACTTCGCCAAACGGATGCACGGATGGCTTCGCCGGATGGGAACGAATTTTTAGATGTTCTCTGCCTTTGGTTCTTTGACGGAGGGCAAGTGGATTCCGCATTCGGTTTTGGCTTTGCCAGCCCAGCGACCTGAGCGAGGGTCGTCACCTGGTTCGACGGCCTTGGTGCATGTCCAGCAGCCGATGCTGGGATAGCCATAATCGTGCAAGGGGTTGTACGGCAGGTCATGTTCGTTGATGTATTCCCAGACTTGATCGCTTGTCCATGCGGCGAGGGGATTGAGTTTGACCATCTTGTTGGCGTAGTCCCATTCGACCAGTCCTGTATTGGCGCGGAAGGCAGTCTGGTCGCGGCGGATACCTGTAATCCACGCATCGTATTTCGAGAGGAATTGTCGTTGTGGAATGACTTTGCGGATCAAACAGCAGGTGTCGGGGTCGCGATCCCATAACTTGTCACCGTGGCGGACGGCTTGAGCAGGCAGTGAAATTCCACTGTGGATGCGCTCGAAACGGATACCAAGTTTCTTGACGAGCTCGTCACGCAGTTCGTAAGTGTGCGAGAAGAGCAGGTCGGTATCGAGGTAGAAGACAATCGTCTCGGGGCGGATTTGCGAAACGTGGTGCATGAGGACAATGCCTTCGGGACCAAAGCCTGTGGCAAGCACGATGCCATCACCGAAATTGTCGAAGCCCCAGCGTAACACATCTGCGGGGGAACTGCCCTCGAGCGACTGGCTGACCTGTTTCAATGATTCGGGACTCCAATTGAGGGTGTCAACAGTGGGTAATGGTTTGGATTGTGTGTTCATAATAATAAATCCTCAAATAGTTTTATCGTCCCGAAGGTTGCAGTAGCGTAACTAAATTCATCAAACAAACCTTCGGGACGGTTCTAAATTGAACCAATTAAGTTCTTCATGCAAGCGGACAACTTTACCGACGATCAGAATGGATGGCGGTTGCAAGTGCGCGGCTTTTTCGACGATGTCTGCCAGTGTAGCGGTGACGACAACCTGATTCAGCGTTGTCCCTTTTTCGATGACAGCGGCGGGCGTCTCTGGCGAGAAGCCGCGTGAGATCAATTCCAAAACGATCTGCGGCATGTGCTCTACGCCCATCACAAAGATGATCGTGCCATTGCGTGGTATGGATGCCCAATCCACATCCGCTTCTGCGCCGCCAGTGTGACCTGCAATCACAGTGAAAGAAGTTGTCACTCCACGCTGCGTCACTGGGATGCCTGCATAGGCGGGGACAGCGATGACACTGCTCACACCAGGGATGACCTCATACGGAATCCCTGCCTCTGCCAACGCCTGACACTCTTCGCCTCCACGCCCGAAGACGAATGGATCGCCACCTTTGAGTCTCGCCACGCTTTTGCCTTCTCTTGCCTTCTCGATCAACAAGGCATTGATTTCATCCTGGGAACGGCGATGTCGTTTCGGCTCTTTGCCCACGTTAATCAATTCAGCGTGCAGGGAAGCCTCAGACAAAAGTTCCGGTGCCACGAGACGATCATACAAAACCACATCCGCCTGACGGAGTCGTTCGAGTCCCTTGACGGTGATGAGACCTGGGTCGCCAGGTCCGCCGCCGATGATGTAAACAATTCCATTCTCATTATGTCGCTGCGAGGCGCTGTTTGCTGAAGCAGTCTCCTCTTGCCAGGGGGTTGTGTCGCCATAGCGCCACGGCGACGTTTCGTCCCCAAAGGGGATGCTATCGGAAAGAGCACGTGCCCTCCTCGCAACGACATGAGTATTAGGCATGGACGGGTTCCAGTTCCGCAGAAATGTTGTCGAGGAGAAACTGCGTATCGAAAGCCGAAGCAGATTGAGAGCCTGTGCTGAGCCGTGCCGAAGCATCAATGGCGAAGCGTGCGCGAGGCTCAGAGGAAGAGTTGTGGACGAGAGTCACGTTTGAGCTTTTGAATAGAGTCCCGAAGAAGGCATCCAGATCTGCTTTGAGTTCTGCAAATGTTTCGGCAGTGTTCAGGGCAACGAGCCGGTCGTTGATGACAAGTTGCACTTGGTTACCGATGAAGCGGATGCGATTTTCCTTTTCGAGAATTTGCATGGCGCTCAGTGCGGCGTGTGCGGCTTGGGCAAGTTTTTGTTTGTTCGTGCCGCTGACCTGCTCCTTGCGGTTGTAAAGTAGACCGAGGCGACCTGCTGTTTGATCGAGGCTGTAGTTTGCGTTGTGACCGATGAGCAGAATGCCAGGTCCATTGTGGACGTGGAGGTATTCGGCGACATCCACGAGCAGGTCGTCGGTGAGGCTGCGTTGGATCCAACTGTTGAAGACGCCGTGAAATTTTTCGAGATCGAGGCTTTCGGGATTCTCGATAAAGAATTTGAGGTTGATGTGTTGAAGTTCCATTTTGATTCCTATTTATCCACTAATCTTCGCCAATCTGCGCTAATCTTTTAAATCACTCGCGTGAATTAGTGGAAGAAAAACTATTTGAATTGTAATGGCTTGACCGCTGTATTTTTTGCAGCAAGCAATTTGCCGTAGCAACTGTGCGAGGCTTCGATGACGAGTTGCGCTTCTTCGACTCGGCGGTGCGCTTCATCGGGCGTGTATGGGTCGTTCGACTTTTCATGCGCGCGCAGGAAGTAGTGACCGAACTTGCCGCCCGCATATTCATCCCAGAAAAGTTTTGTGTCGTAGAAGCGCGTGCGGAATTCCTCGACGATGCGATCCGCTTCATCGGGCACATCGTAGAACTGTTCCTGCACCAACGTCTTCGCCGCCTGCAACATGGATTTGTAAGCAGTCTCGCCCGCCTGTTGGTAGGCGTTCTGGTCGAGCAACACTTGCGCTTCGAAGACCTGGCGCTCGGCGGCGCCCAAACCAAACTCGGCATGTGAGATGACTTCACCTGCACATTCGCCCACACCAATGTCGCCAATCGTGAACTCGCGACTGTCGCCCCAGTCGGTGTAAAGCGTGGCATCTTCATCGTGCGAGGGAATCCTCGTCAGATCATTGACCATGTTCTTGATTTCGACTTTGCCAATGCGCTGGATGAACGACTGGAACGTTTCACCCTTCTGACGCTCCGCCACATACCGCCCTGTGAGTCGTTCCACCACTTCGGGTATTCGCTTCGCTGGAACCGCTCCCACGGCAAGACCATAGGAGCCTGCATTGTGAGCCCATTCGCCGCCCAACACAAGTTGAAAATGTGGAATG